>CAKUJT010000330.1 GCA_934661765.1 uncultured Senegalimassilia sp. | reverse complement strand
TCGTAGATGGTGAAGCTCTTCGAGAATCCCAGGCGCTCGGCGTCGGCGCGCAGCATGCGCACGCACATGCTGTGGAAAGTGGACACCCACATGCCGCGGCTGCGCGGGCCGACCAGGCCCTGCAGGCGCTCGCGCATCTCGGCGGCCGCCTTATTGGTGAACGTGATGGCCAAGATCTCCCACGGCGCCACGTTCAAATCCTCCAGGATGTGCGCGATGCGGTACGTGAGCACGCGCGTTTTGCCTGATCCAGCACCAGCCAAGACCAAAAGCGGGCCTTCGGTGCATTCGACGGCCTGACGCTGGGGGCCGTTGAGCGTGGTGATGTCGACGGGCATAGGGCTTCCTAACATGATGTTCACGTGCGGTTGCAAGTTCAAAGCGCACAAGGCGCGACTGATGATTGTACCGCTTCCGAGCGACGCGCGCCCTATTCGCGCCAAGCATGCACAGCATGGCCAGAGGATGTTCGATTCCGCGCGCAAACCCCGCCAACGGCACAGCTCGGCGAAGCGAGACGGATAGGTGCCAGGCGGCCGTCGGGCTTCTCCTTCTGCCAGGCCGGCCCCCATCCGCAAAAGGCGCCTTTCCGCACGAAAAAGGCGGACCGGCTTCCCGATCCGCCTTCGCCATGTTTCGCGAAACGCTTTGCGACCGCTAGACGATCTTCTTCCCGAACACCGCGGCGATCTCGCGCAGCTCTTCGACCAGGACGCGGAACTGCGCCGGGGTCAGCTGCTGCGGGCCGTCGGAAAGCGCCGCCGGCGGGTTGGGATGCACCTCGATCATGATGGAGTCGGCGCCCACGGCCACCGCGGCGCGCGCCAGGCTGGGCACCAGGTCGCGCACGCCTGCCGGATGGGACACGTCCACGCAGATGGGCAGCAGGCTTTGCTTGTGGATGACGGGCACGGCCGAGATGTCGAGCGTGAAACGCGTGGCCGTCTCGAACGTGCGCAGGCCGCGCTCGCACAGCACAACGTTGTCGTTGCCCTCCATGGTGATGTAGTCCGTGGCCGCCAGCCACTCGGCGATGGTGCCCGCGAAACCGCGCTTGAACAGCACCATCTTGTGGGAGTCCTTCGTGACCTTGCCGATGTTCTTCAGCAGGCTGAAGTTCTGGAAGTTGCGGGCGCCTACCTGCAGGCCGTCCACATAGGAATGAACCAGCTCGCAGTGCTCGGAGTCCATGACCTCCGTCAGAGTTTTCAGGCCGTACTTCTCGCCGCCGGCCTTCATGATCTTAAGCGCTTCCTCGCCAAGACCCTGGAAGCTGTGCGGATTGGTACGCGGTTTGTACGCGCCGCCGCGGATCCAGGTCAGGCCCAGGTCGCTGATGCACTCGGCCACTTCGAAGAACTGCTCTTCGCTTTCGACCGAGCAAGGGCCGGCGTAGATGGTTATCTCATCGGTACGGGTGCCGTAATCCGGCAGTTTCGCTTCGATTCTCTGCTCGCTCATGCTGACGGGGTCTCCTTCATGACTTTCAGGATAGTACCGTAGATCTCGCGGAGGTTATCGTTATAGAGCGGGCCCTCGTTATAGCTGTCCACCTTCTCGAAGATCTCCTCTTCGCGTTTGGGGTCGTACAGACCCAGGTGCGCACCGGGCTTCAGGCCGCGGATGACCAGCGAATGACCGGCGCGCTTGTTGAGCAGCGCGACGATCTGGCGGTCAAGCTCGTCGATCTTTGCACGATGTTCCTGGATCTGCTCGAACGAGCTGTTCTGATCAGACATCGGCGTTCCTTCCTGTTCTTGAGCGGTAACGAGCATGGCCGCGCGACGCGTCGAGTGCCAGACGCGCGCCGTGCCGGACGAAAGCGGCCCTCGTGTGCGCATCATGATAGCAAAACAACCGGCCGATTCAGGGAAATCTGAGGAATAAAGTAGGTAAATGGGGACAGCGCACCGACCCGGTTACAAAACAGCCGAGAACGTAGCCAGCAACGGGATGGTGACCAGCGCCAAGATGGTGGTGATGAAGGTGCCCTGAGCCATAGTCTTGGCGTCGCCGCCGTACTGATAGCAGAACATGGTGCCGTTGGTGGCCACGGGCATGGCCGCCAGCACCACGACCACCCCCAGCAGCGCGCCGCCGGCAAGGGGCCGCATGACGGCGAAGATAAGCAGCGGGGTGGCTACCATGCGTACCAGGCACGCGATCCACAGGCGAGGGGTGCCCAAAAGTTTGGCGGCGGGAAGGTTCGCCAGCGACGAACCCACGATGAGCAGCGTGGCGGGCGTGGTGAAGCTGCCGATGGTGGAAAGCGCGGGGCCGACCACGGGCACGGCATGCACGCCGCAAAACGCCAGCGC
>CAKUJT010000329.1 GCA_934661765.1 uncultured Senegalimassilia sp. | reverse complement strand
GTTGGAGAGTTCATGGGATGGAATTTTACGGTCGCAAAAGGAGGATCGATTGGTTCTGTTATTGCACTTTGGACGGTGGCCATGCTTTATGTCATGATTGTGATGATGAATACGGAGATGGGTTCGGTCATGCCGGAAGCAGGCGGACAATATACAATGGCGAAATATATGCTTGGACCTTTGGCAGCATTTAACGTAGGACTGATGCTTGTGCTGGAATATGCAATGCTGGAAGCCGCCGATGTTCTCGTCGTCGGACAGATACTTAAGTCATTGAATCCGAATGTGAAAGCGTTGCCATTTATCATATTAAGTCTGCTTGTGCTGACATATATGAATTACCGTGGTGTCTACGCAACCTTGACCCTGAATTTTGTGATTACGGCAGTTGCATTTGTGACGATATTTATTTTATTATTTTCAACAAGCTTTTATGATCCACAGCTGACTTTAATTAATTTGAAAAAAATGACAGATGGACTGCCATATGGTTATCTTGGAATTATTGCAGCCATGCAGTTTGCAGTCTGGTTTTTCCTGGGAATCGAAGGAGGAGCACTGGCGGCAGAAGAATGCAGGTCTACCAGCAGAGCTCTGCCACTGGGAACTATGATAGGTCTGTCTGTACTGCTGATCGGTGCTACTACAACATGGTTTGTGTGCTCAGGTCTTGTCCCGGCAGAAAAGCTTGGTGAGTCTGCATATCCGTTGTATGACGCGGCACTGGCAACTGGAAAATTATATGTTATCATTGCATTGTTTGTTGGTACGATCATGGCGTGTCTGGCTTCAGCAAATGGCTGCATTAACGATGCAAGCAGAGCTTGGTTTGCAATGTCCAGAGATGGACTGATCCCGCCGATATTTGCAAAGACACACCCGAAATACAAGACACCGTACCGGGCAACTGTATTTTTACTGCCGATATCTATGGCATTTGCATTTACAGGAATGTTGGATCAGGTTGTTACATTTTCTATATTCTCAGCGTTAATGGTATATGTGCTGACAGTGATCATGATGTTCCAGTTTCGGAAAATGTATCCCCTTGGAACGATTGAGCGTGGATATGTTGCACCAATCCATCCGGTACCTGCATTGATCGCAGCAGTGTTGATCGGTATGACGCTGCTGGGTATGTATCTGGGTTATTGGATTAATATACTAGGCGGAGTTGCATTTTATTTCCTGGCATCTGTCTGGTTCTTGAAAAGGAGACTGAAGTTTATAGATAAATCACAGTTCTTAAAAGCCGGTACTCAGAAGTGGCCGAAACCGAAGGAATTATAATTGGAAGATTGTACTTTAATATTTTTATTTTACGAAATTCATACAATTTTCATAATATAAAACTGGAATAATCAGACAAAAACTGTTACCATATAAAAGAAAATTGAATTCGATACTGACAGAATGTAGGAATGATTATGGAACAGGTGAAACGGCCGAAAAAACCGTTGATGTTTTACTATACGATTGTGCTGATTATCCTGATATTATTTAACATTATTGCGATGCCGTACATGAAAGAAAAGCAGATCAAAGACGTAGATTATGGAACTTTTATCTCTATGACAGAGAAAAAAGAGATAAAAAAAGTAGAATTGCAGCAACGGATAATACAATTTTATTTACAGGAAAAGACGGGAAGGTTATTTACAAAACGGCGATGGTCAATGATCCGGATCTGACAAAGCGATTGTATGAAGCGGGTGTTTCTTTTTACGGAGAAGAAATTGATCAGTCATCTCCGATCCTGGTTACTATTTTATCCTGGGTGCTTCCAATCTTGTTTTTTGTGGCATTAGGAGAGTACATGTCCAGAAAATTGATGAAGCGTGCCGGTGGTAAGAATGCGATGTCCTTTGGAATGGGAAAAAGCAGTGCGAAGATTTATGTGAAATCATCCGAAGGGATCCGTTTTCGTGATGTTGCAGGTGAAGATGAGGCGAAAGAGAATTTAAGCGAGATTGTAGAATATCTTCATAACCCGTCCAGATATAAAGAAATCGGAGCATCCATGCCGAAAGGAATCCTTCTTGTAGGACCTCCGGGAACAGGTAAGACAATGCTGGCAAAAGCGGTGGCAGGTGAAGCAAATGTTCCGTTTTTCTCGATGTCCGGCTCAGAATTTGTTGAAATGTTTGTTGGTATGGGGGCGTCGAAAGTGAGAGATTTATTCCAACAGGCAAAAGAAAAAGCACCGTGTATCGTATTTATTGATGAGATTGATGCAATTGGTAAGAAACGAGATGGACAAATCGGCGGAAATGATGAGCGTGAGCAGACGTTGAATCAGTTACTGACAGAAATGGATGGATTTGAGGA
>CAKUJT010000328.1 GCA_934661765.1 uncultured Senegalimassilia sp. | reverse complement strand
ATCTTCTACAAGCAAAATTTTGGGCACTGTACCACACCCTTCCACTTTTATTCTCTGTCGTAACCATCAATAGCTGATAACAATGTCGTCAGGCAGGAAACAACAATAGACTTTCATATTTTGTGTTTTATTATATCATAACCCTGCAAAAATAACAATGTCGGCAGCCGGCGCAATCGTCCGCACCTGCCGCCAAACTTTATGGACATCTGTTACCGCCTTTCATTTCCATCATACCATAACTTGATAAGCACGGCAACAAAAACGCCAAATATGACGTTCAAAGAAAATATCCTCCATAGCATCCATTCATCCTGGGTGTTATGGAGGATATTTGATTGATAGCATGGCCTTTTTTGATTTTGGGGATAAAAAAGGCCGTCAACTTCTCGCACATTGCGACCAGTCAACGGTCTGATTTTCAGTATTCGGTTTTTGTGTCCAGTTCGACAAACCGGAATTTAGTAACGCAAAAGGAAATATATGACATATACCCAACTAAGTAACCCATGAAAAATCGCCCAACCGACAGACTTCCACGTTGTATAGCTAATAACCATAGCTAATGCACTTCCAAAAGTTATTCCTGATTTTACCGTTTTCTTGACAGTCGTTGATTTATTATTTTCCACGTTTGTTTCCTCCATCAATTCCGATTTATTTGATTCATTTAGAAATTATCACTCCAAAATCAGAACACCTGCGCAATCGGACATTTGCATAAATGAAAGGCCCGGAAAATCTTTTTTCAGTTCCTCCACGACAAAGTAGATTTCATCCTCATCCCATGTGTCCCCTGTCTTCCATTTACACTGTTCTAAATCCTTTCGTGTTTCAAAGGCCACATCACCGATTATAATTTCCCCGTTTTCCTTTAAGTAGTTACGCAGGTCTGACAGAAAGACGCTCTTTTGCGCATCCGTCAAATGATGTAGCGAGTACGTCGCAACAATATAATCATAACGAACGTTCCGCAGGGGTTCAACAAGCCCTTTTGTAAAGTCTCCCTGATATAAATGCGCATTCGGCATTTTTTCAGATGCCAACGCAATCATTCTTGATGAAAAATCCTGCCCATAAACGGTGCAGCCTCGCTCGTATAGTTTTGTCGTTAATGTGCCTGTTCCGAATCCAATATCCAGCACAACGGCATTGGGGGCTTCCATAATGGTCTGAAAAATGAACCCAAGCACCTTTTTATAACCGGCAAAAGGGTATGTGTTTTCCTCATCAGAAATGCCAACAGTCTTGTCATAACCGTCCGCCCAAAGGTCGAATTCTTTGTTGTTGAGCATCCTTGCTTCCTCCTCAAGTTCTGAATTATTTCTCAATCTTCGCCAAATTATACCGTCTCAAAATGAGCAAATCCACACCGCCCTGCCAGTTTCAAAAGTTCGTTTTCTTGCATTGGTGGCCCTCCTGTTTTGATTATAGGCCATCTCCGGAAGATGTCAAGATTTCAATTCAAGGCTCTGTTCCTGGATCGCCTCTTCCAGAGCAAAAATAAGCAGCCCATTGGCGTCAATGTGGGAATGAAAACAGCTTCCCATCATCACGGACAGGAACACCCCATTCCTCATCATGGTAACGGATGTACCGTTCATTTTTGGGGTTTGCCCGGCAGCAGCGTTTTTTCCGTCTGACCTTTCCATCTGCATCTCAGCTCCTTTATTTATAACCAAGTTTTTCAATCATGCCCCATTATATCAGACAAATAATCATAGAGTCTGGATTGTATTCATCGATTTGCCTATTTGAGGCTGCTGTTTCCCTGACATCTCGAATTTACAATCCCTTATTCTGTGGTAATATTTAAGGGAATCAGGTGGGATGTAAGGAAATGAGGCTCTTTCGCTACTCTGCAATCCATGTGAAAGCATACGTTCAAGAAATGCCTCTTTTTTCTTTGCGGTACTGTGATACAAAAGAAAAGGTCCAATAAACCGCACTTATCCGGCAATCAAAGCCTCCATTTTTTCGATGTTGCAGAAGAAGTATATTCGTAACGAATAGTATATACTATCTACGAGGTGATGTCCCGTGGAAAGCCTATATAGCAAGCGGCTGGAACCGCCTTTTGCGCAACATTTTAATTGTTTATTGCCTTTATATTCAGATTATGCTATCATGAAAGAAATGATTTCATGTTCAATTTAATAGTCCTTTTTATTACATATATTGTTTTGTAAAATGACATCGTAACCTCTATTGAGCATCGACTTACGCTATATTCTCACACGCAGCCCATAATGTATTGGAGTCATTTTCCCATCCTCTACAATCATCCACTCCTGGTAAAGCTCAAGTCTCACCATTTTCCAGCAATCAGCGAATAT
>CAKUJT010000327.1 GCA_934661765.1 uncultured Senegalimassilia sp. | reverse complement strand
GGTGCGGGCGCCGTTCGGGCGCCCGCTTGCTTTACAGGGAGGTCGCTTGTGGTCGAGGACGCGAAAGTAGCGGGCGAAAACCGAAACGACGACGCATCGTCGCAGGTGGAAGCTGCGTTCGGCGCCGTCGAGGGGGCCGTGGGCCTGGGTGTGGACATCGTCGAGATCGAGCGCATGCGCAAGATCCTCAAGCGGTCTCCCGCGTTCGCGCGCAAGGTGTTCAGCGCCGAGGAGTGCCGCTATTGCGACGCCACCGCGCAGCCTGCCGTCCATTACGCCACCCGTTTCGCGGCGAAGGAGGCGGTGCTCAAGGCGCTGGGCACGGGCTTCTCCCAGGGCATCGGCGTGCGCGACGTGGAGGTGCGCCGAACGTCGAAGGGCCGCCCCTATGCCGTGCTCACCGGTCGTGCCAAGCAGGTGGCGCAGGCGCTCGGCGTGCGCGAGCTGCCGCTTTCGCTGTCGTACACGCACACCGATGCGGTGGCGTGCGCCATGGCCATCACCGAGGGGTCGGTGCGCGTGCAGCAGGAGCGGCGCGACCCCATGGAGGAGTTGGCGCGCCAGTTCAAGGAGGCGCGCACCATGCTCGACGACCTGGATGCGGCAGCGCCTGCTCCCTCGCAGCCCCAGGTGCCCGACGCGCATTCGGCCATGGGCATGGTGCGCGATGCGCAGGGGGAGGCTGATTAGCGGCCGCGTCAGGCTCGATGACCACTTCTCGCAAGTTGGACGCCGGCGCGAAGCGAGGCGTACGTTGGTCGCGGGGTATGAGTTGCGAAGAATCGCTCGTTTTGGCCCCAGCGGGACATAACGAGCGATTCTTCGCGTTTTCTGGGGCGAGGGATGGACAATATTGACGGTATTTCGTGCGAATGGAGAGCGCGGCGCGAATAATCGTTTCTTTTGGCCTACTCAGTGGCGAAGAACCGTTCATTTTGGCCGCCGAGGGGCAAAATGAACGGTTCTTGTCTAGGCGAATTTGCGAATCCGTCGCCCCGGCGTGTTCGTTCGCTTACTGAGCAGGGATCGCTTGCTGCGGCAGTTTCGTTTTCGCGCTTGTGACGTTACTGTCTGGCGAGCTTAGGTGGCGCACAATCTAGGCGCTCGTGTACCTGGGGAAAGCACGCGCGCTTGATGGTCACAGCAGATGGACGCCCGTTGGGCGCGGCAGCGCCCTTGCCTGCCGGATCCGCTGCATCAACAAACTGGTTTGTCGAAGAGCTCGCTGTAAGCGACCTATGCTGTGCGCGTGCGTCGAATGCGGAAGCGGCGCATGTATTTCGGCGGAAAGCGGATAATCTCTTATAGTTTGCTTACCTGTACTTGCGCGGAACCTCGTTCGTGCGCGTTCTCCGGATCGGCACTGGTTCGGCGATCTTGTCCGCAATGGCGCTACTCGCTATAACGGGCGCTTTCCCAAATCGGTTGGCTGCTCAGACGCTTGCGAAGCTCGATTTGTCGACGGTCATAGTGTTCGCTCCTCGGCCTGATGCGCGTTCCGAGAAGTCGCGCGACAGTTGCGCCGACCCTTTTGAATTCCGACCTGTCGCGAAACGTCTGGTTTCCCACGGTGATGACCGTGATTCCCAGGCGGAGCAGCGCATTTCTTCGTGCGGCATCCGAGGCGATGCGCTCGGATCCGGAGTGCTCGGCATCGCTGTCGTACTCAATAGCGAGCTTTGCTTGCTCCCAATAGAGGTCGCAAAGGAAATAGCTTCTATTGAGCGCCTTTTGCTCTGCTGCGTTGAGCGGGATGAAGCGGTTCAGCGAAGGCTGGGGGAGTCCCATTCCGCCGATTTTGCAGGGGAGCGTAAGAGCGAGCGCAACTTTCGTCTCGGCAGGCGACGCTGATCGGTCGAGCACATGATCGAGCGCCCATCGTGCGGTTTTGATCCCGTTTGCCCCCTGGTTTTCGCAAACGGTCGCGCCGAGCTTTTCGCGCGTGGTGATGGCATTGCGCTGAAAGAATCCTCTGCGCGCATGGCGGTCGATGGAATACGTTGCGCACAACTCGCACCCTAAACGCACGGTATCGATTTTGTCGAGCGCAGCCGCCGATTGGACGAAGGCGAGTTCGGGAGAGCAAACGTAAACGTCATCCGCGATTCTGTAGAGCGCCCGTGCTACGGGCGGGGACCAAACGTGGCAGCGGAAGCGCGTGCTGCTATGGAGCGGCTTCGTGGTAGCGATATGCAACGGGATGCTGGTGCACTGTTTTAGAAGCTGCTCGGCGCGGCGGCGGTCATCGATGGTGGGACCCGCGGACGGGAGTTCGGTTGCTGCATGGGCAGACGTGGCCTTGGGCTTGAGCGATTCGTGCGCAAGCCAGTACTCGATTGCTGAAATATGTGAGATCACAAT
>CAKUJT010000326.1 GCA_934661765.1 uncultured Senegalimassilia sp. | reverse complement strand
AAATATTTTATAACAGCAGTTGCAGCCGGTATCTCATGATATATAAAATGAGAATATCGGCTGCTTTTCATTATTTTTACCCCTAAAAGGTAATCTTCTGAAAACCAAAACTGTAGTTTGAATCTCAACTGAAAAAAATTAAATTTTTTTGTTACCATCCACTATTTTTTACGATATATAATATGAATGGAAATATTTTTATTCAAAAAGGCGCCTTATCTGTTGCTGGTCAGATTATGGACAGTGACTTTTATCTTAAAGAAACCCGGAGGACAACCTGTAAATGAATGATGATGAAATTATAAACCTGTTTTTGAAAAGAGATGAGAATGGAATTATAGAATTGAGTACTAAGTATCATCCCTATTGCTACAAGATTGCCTGGAATTTATTGGCGAATAGAGAAGATGCCGAGGAATGTCTGAATGATACCTGGTTTTCAGTATGGTCACAGATTCCACCTACGCATCCTCCTGTATTGGCACACTTTTGCGGTCGGATTACAAGAAATCTTAGTATTGACTGCTTAAGGAAAAAGTTTGCAGGCAAGCGCCCGGATGTTCATATGGCAGATGTTATGGAGGAAATGGAGCAGCTAAATGTAACTTATACCGTGGAAGAACAGCTGGCGGAAAAAGAACTGATGGAAACCATAAATCGTTTTTTGGAAGAAATGTCTCCAAAGGACAGAAATATTTTTGTACGAAGATACTGGTTTTTAGATCCTGTTTCTGCAATATCCAAAAGGCATCATATGTCAGCGGGAAGCGTGAAAATGAATTTATACAGAAACCGGAAAAAGCTGTTGAAACTGTTGGAAAAAGAAGGAGGACGCATATGAAAAAGTTTGATTTTTCAAAAGAATTTGGTAATATTGATCCGAAATATATAGAGGAAGCAGAGCGGGAATGGAGTGAAAAAAAGGAAAACCGGAGACCAAAAGGGTGGAGCAAAGCAGCAGCTGCCTGTGTGATCGTCACCTTGGGTTCTGTTATCTTTTCTAATCCACATATCCAGGCTGCAATAAAAAATATTACATTGTCCATAGGAGAAACCCTTGGTTTCCCAAAAGGCATTGAATCTTATACGGAAGTGTTGAATACCTCTAAGGAAGACAAAGGAATTACTGTAACATTAAAAGAAGTTGTTCTGGATAATGGGGTTCTGTTAACAAAGGTGCATGCAGAAAAAACATCTTCCGGGCAAAAGGACACGGATGATGTCCAGGATGACTGGACCTTTGCCAATACACAGCTTGACATTGATTATCAGAAAACTACAATAAATGGACAGAAAATTGAAGAATACGAAAGCGGACACCTTCTGCCATATTCGGATGAAGATTTGCTAAATACTGGACTGGATGAAAATGTCTATGATGCTGTTCTGGAATCCCGATTTTCCCTTGATGGTGATTTGGGAGAAAATCCGGAAGTACATTTGGTACTCGGTGCCTATCAAAATGAAAATCTTGGCAAAGATTATTTCGCAGAGTTTGAGTTTGATTTTTCTATTCCCCATGAGGAGCTTATGAAACAGACAGTTCATAAAAAGCTGGAAGATGTTTCTGTTAAAACAGAAGAAGGAACCGTAAAATTAACAGACTTTTCCATGAATAAACTGCAAAGTATAATTAAGGCAGAAATTCCGGAAGAACTTGAGGAAAAGCTGTATAATGGTAATGAGATGATGCTTATGGGGACAGACAGTAAAGGAAATCAGGTACAGTATGAACTGCGCAGTAATTCGGCAGATGGTAAATCTCAATGGAGTTTTAAAACCAGTTTCTGGGGCATGTATCAGCTGGATTCTGACGGTCCGGTTCTTTTGCTCCCGGATATTGACAGCGATTATCTGGAATTACAGCTTTATACCAGAGAACCTTATATGGCTGCTGCAGACACTGTCTGGGTTGATGACGATTTTGTAGAAATTGGTGAGACTACAGAAGAGGTAGAAGAAGTTCCAGAGGATACTTTGGAGGGAGAGAATCCGTCAGATGCAGAGGAGCCGGTTGAAACTCAAATTATCGGAGGGGCAGATGCTCCCACAGAAGTAAGGCTTCAAGACGATACAGACCAGAAAGAAAATACCGACGCAGCAGATAAAACGGATGAAGATTACGGAACCGAAGAAAGCGCATATTATGATGGAGCTACAGGTGAAATCACTGCAGAATCCGGCTGGACACCTGTCGGGGATAAAATAAGGATTCAGATTAAGTAGAGAAACGTGAATCTGTTTTCAAAAATCCCATGTCAAAGAAGCTTTGCATACCTGTTTTTTCGCTGTAAAAGGTAAATTGCTTTTCATTTGGCAGAAATTTTTATATAATCCAAGTGAGAAAGCAAAACCGATTGGAAGAACAGGAGCAGAGCA
>CAKUJT010000325.1 GCA_934661765.1 uncultured Senegalimassilia sp. | reverse complement strand
AACTCGATGAAGTCTTTAAATTCCTTGCTGGGCACGCGGAACATCGTGTTGTGGTAGCCCTGGTCCACGATGAACTCAGGGCGGAACTTATAACCTGCCCACTTCTCGAACTTTTCAAGGATGTAGGGGCTGACGCTGGCGCTGTAGCCGAACCACTCGACGAATTTCTCGCGCTTCTGGTCGTCAAAGGTCAGCGTGAACTGGTGGAAGAAGGTCGTGAACCGCACCACGTCAATGTGGGGATTCGCTTCGCACCAGCGGCGCAGCTTTTCTTTTACATACGCCTGCGTTTTGGGCTGGCGCACATCGTAGGTCAGCTGGTGCGGCGTGTCCTTCCAGTCGTTGGTCAGGAAGTTGTACATGTGTACGGGGTCCCAAATAAGGAACGCCAGAAAGCTGACAGTGTACTCGTGATAGGGGATCGTCTCAATTTCGACCTCACCCGTCGGCTCGTCGAAGAACCATTTGTCGGTGGGTACGACCTCGCCCGTCGTGCGGTCAACGACCTCCCACCAGCGCTTGGGGTCATCCAGCGTGTTGACTTTCAGCTGCTGGGTGTGGAAACCATCCATCAGATGGATGCGCAGCGTCGTGCCGCGCGCCGTGTGGCGATCACTGATGAGGTACTCCTGCTGGATCTCGTCGGGGTTTGCCTCCGCCCAGGCGTTGTCCTTGCGGGTCGTATAATAGGTAGCGTACTTTTTAGCGGGGTCCGTCAGCAATTCCGGCGGCATTTCGGTGCCGTCGCAGTCGCGCAGCGCATCCGCGCCCAACAGATTTTTCAGCCGCAGGGTCTCCTCAACCACATCTGCGTCTGTGGGAAGTGTCAATCTTCCGGTCTGCTCCATCTTCGTTATCCCTTCTCTGTCCGTTTTGTCTGCCGCAGCAGGCATCGTTTCATTGACAACATCATACTTGTTTCTGCCCGCATTGAACAGTATGGATGTTGTTGCGCATTTATATTATATTGCTTTATTTTTGAATGCCGCCGCCAACATCAGAAAACAAAGAAAAAGCTGCACAAAAAGTAGGATTCTTCTTTGTGCAGCTTGCTGATTTCAAGCTTTTTGCGACGAAATCACGCTTATATTCTATTTTATATCGTGTTTTTTTGCAAAAAAGCTCTTGTCATGCACCCTAAATGCGTATATAATAAGAGCAGTCCCGAAAACTGGCCATGCCTTTTTATTCTTCCGTTCTTGCTTAATTTTGTAACGATATTGCTCCGCATACTTTTGAATTTTTGTAAACATTTTGTCATCCGGAGGCGCACCGCTTATGAACACACGGTATGAATTCAATATGGACGTTCCCCCACGGGAGGCCATCCGCCTGCTGTACGTAAGCAAAAGTCGCTTCGGTGGGGACTGGAACTCAGTGCCGCATACCCATTCCTGCACGGAGGTGTTCTATTGCGTAGACGGTCGCGGTCAATTCAACGTCGAGGGCAAAATGTTGGACGTCGCACCAGACGACATGGTCATTGTGAACCCCCGCACCCTGCACACCGAGTTGAGTTACCAGGCAAACCCACTGGAATACGTTGTGCTGGGCATTGAAGGCATTGAAATTTTGTTTGAGCAGAAGGATCGCGGCTACACCATGCTGAAATGCAGTTCCGTGCGGGAGGAGCTGCTGAGCCTGATGAAGATGCTGCTGCGGGAGATCGATGCCCGAGAGGACGGCTGCGAAATGGTCTGCCAGGACCTGACCGAGGTGCTGCTAGTCAAAATCGTGCGCATGGCATCGGTTTCGCTGCGCCTCACTGCGCCGCCCTCCGAGAGCAAGGAATGTGCCGCTGCAAAGCGCTATATCGATGAAAATTATAGTGAAAGCATTACCCTGGACAAGCTTGCGGAGATTGCCCACGTAAACAAATATTATCTATCCCACTCGTTCAAGAACGAGTATAAAGTCTCCCCCATCGACTACTTGATGAAGCGCCGCATCACCGAGGCAAAAGCCTTACTGACCAGCACCGATTTCAGCCTGACCCAAATCGCTGAGCAGATCGGCTTCGGCTCACTGCCCTATTTTTCCAAATGCTTCCGCAAGGTCGAAGGTACCAGTCCCAACGAGTACCGCAAAAGTGCCAAACAGAAACCCTCACAAGGCACCCGTTGAATTCGTCTGACCCTCCTATATTTACCTGCCAACTCCGCAAAATTTATCCACAAAAAGCGCCCGGCCGGTTGAAAGGCTCAGCCGTCCGGGCGCAATCGTTTTATCGTTTTGGGGTCATTTTGGGGTCAAAGTTACCAGATTGCTACCACTTTTGCCATAAGGTAGAAAAAAGCTCGTTGAAACTTGTCGTTTCAACGAGCTTTCACCTTTTACTGCCCGGCCAGCGCGATCTGCTCGCGGGTGATGGGCAGCTCATAGAA
>CAKUJT010000324.1 GCA_934661765.1 uncultured Senegalimassilia sp. | reverse complement strand
ATCTGGGAACGGTACTGTGCCCATGGCACGTCAGCTTCTGATTCCCAGGAAGCCATTGCTCCTTCACCTGTAATATGAAGGGTTCCTTCTTCATCTAAGGACCAGTTTACGTTACTGTCTTCTGTGCCACAGAAACCAGCTTTCTCTGTTTCTGTAGTATCTTCGTCACTGATCCCACTTTCTGTATTCTGATCAGTTCCGGCATTTTCATCATCGGAAAATACTGGAGCATCCTGTTCTTCCTCCACTGTCAGCTCCTGTTCTTCCTGATCACCGGACAGATCTGCCGCAATCTCCCCTTCTGAATTTTCCTGATCTTCTGTTGTCAGTTCCTGTTCATCGGAAAAATCCTCTGTTTCCACTTCTACATCAATCCCGGCTGCCTGTACATTTTCCATACAGACTGCATATCCGCCAAGGCTGACGGCCAGCAGCAATGCTGCCAGCCCTGTTTTTCTTAAATTTTTCATACTCTGTCACCCTTACTTTCTGATCTTCACGCTCTTTGCTTTGCTCCAGGAAGATAAAATCTTTTTCTTTCCTACTGTTTTGTATGTGGCAACTCTCACATAATAAGTCTTTCCCTTTGCCTGTACGGAAAATGTTGCCTTTGTGGTTCTGTTACTCTTCACATAAACAGTTTTTACACCGCTTTTGAAAGATTTGTTTCTGGAATACTGGATGACATAACCATTACCTGTTGTATTTTTCTTCCATGTAACTGCCGCTTTCCTTCTGGCATTGTTGGTAACTTTGTAAATGCCGGTCGCAGCAGGTTTCACAGTAACCGTTACCTTCTTGGTATTGGCATAATAATTTTCATCTGCTGTCACTTTAATAGTAATGGTTGCCTGTCCCACGAATCCTTTAGCAATGGTAATCTCTCCCGAACGATTAATCTTTACATATTTGCTGTTTGAAGTGTAGCTCAGTCCCTCCCAGTTTCCGTCAGATATCCATTCTGTAATAATATACTGTTTTTTGGAAGAATAATTTCTGACAATATTGTCAGCATAAATTTTGTTTATTCCCTTTGCTATGTTCAGAGTGAATGAAGTACTTCCTTCCAGATAATTTCTTCCTTCTTCTGCTGTTATAACAATCTTTACGGTTCCTGCTTTTTCTGCTGAATAATAAATTCCTTCATCCAGATCTGTGTCAGAAACCCACACCATATCTTCATTCTCAACAGATCTGCTGAGGCTGCCATCTGTTTTCAGAACTTTCCATCTGAGTTCGCTGAAGTTTCCTACAGCAATTTCGATTGTCTCTTTTTCCAGCTTCAGAACAGGTTCTGCCTTATTGATCAGGAAAGTTCCTTCCAGGCTTCCACCATAGTTTCCATCTCCTGTAATAGTGAAGGATACTGTGCCTGCATCTGTATTATCTTTACAGCAGATCCGGTAATCTTTGCCTTCTTCCAGAGTGTAATCTCCATCTTTCAATGTTACTTTTGGTGTCTGAGCCTCGCCATTGTAAGTATAACCGCTGGTGACAATATCACTCACGCAGACAGAAAGATCTCTCTTTACAGGTTCCTTCGTTTCTGGATTCCATGGAATCCATGTAATTTCGCCACCATATCCCTGAAGTTTGTCCAGTGACCATGTGCTGTCTGCGTATGGATAATATGCAGTTGCTTTTACATTTTTGAAGACATCAGTGCCGAACTTCGGACAATTACCGTAGAAGTAAATGTTTGTAAGATTCTGACAGTCTGCAAAGGCTTCATCTCCGATTTCTGTAACTGTATCCTTGATGTTTACATCCACAAGGTCTGCACAGTTGCTGAAAGCGTTTGGTTTGATGATGGTTTCGTCTTCCGGATTAAGCATTGGGATCTCTGTTCCTTCTGACAGTTTCACACCACAGTCTGAACAATATACATCACCGGTGTATCCTGGTTCTGTAGTGGTTGCATCTTTCTTATCTCTGATTTCTGTGTTTCCGGTATGGTTATCCGGATCCACTTCTCCGTATGTCTTTCCGCATACTTCGCAGATTGCTTTGGAAATGCAGGTTGCTTTTCCGCCTTTGTGTCCATTTTTATCACACTCAGTAACTTCATTCTCTTTTCGTGGAATCGTTGTTCCTGGAACAAGTATCTCTTTACATATGCTGCAGCAGGTGTCTCCTGTATATCCTTCTTTTTCGTAAGTAGGTTCCACACGATTCAATACTTCTGTCTCTCCATGTCCTGTTGCTTCTATTTCTTCTGTGTAGCTTTCTCCACATGCACATGTATATGTTTTTATACCATTTTTTGTGCAAGTAGGCTTTTGAGTAATTGTGCTTGTAAAGTTATGTTTGTGTTCTCCCTCGCCAGCCACATTGATACTGCCATTTACAACATTTAATTCAACTGCATTTAAATCACCGTCTACAATGTC
>CAKUJT010000323.1 GCA_934661765.1 uncultured Senegalimassilia sp. | reverse complement strand
TTCTCATTGTAGCATAGGAGGCTTTTTTATTGTATCCTTTACGTTTCCACTTACTCTATTCTCCCCAGCATAGCTGGTGGATTAGACTTTTCATTCATTCTCCTAACCCTAAAAATTAGGAATATAGGGATTGAGTTTTCATTTAAATATGTTACATTATAACTAAAATAGCTGTATAGCTACAAAGGCAGAATGTTTGTAGCAATCTGTCTAAAACTTTTACAGTAAAAGGAGAGGAAAAAATGGACGAAGAAAGAAGAGAACATTCGAATTGGGATGACAAAACGATACCGTTAGAGGATGAGCATACCGTTCCACTTAGCGAAAAGAGAGAGTTTTCAAATCAAGTTAGAAGACCTAAGTTGAAACATCCAAAAGGACCGAACTCCCAATCGCCATATGGACAATCACAACATTCCCAGTCAGGTGGAAACGCAAATCCTTACAGTCAAAATCCGCATCAACAGGGTGGATATACTCCGTCTGGCAACAATAATAATCCTTATCAGCAACACACACCAAATTCTTATGGACAGCAACCTTATCAACAGGCAGGACAAAATCCTTATAGTAACCAGCCTTACCAGCAAGGGAATCCCAATCCTTATGGTCAACAGCCTTACCAGCAAGGGAATCCCAATCCTTATGGCCAACAGCCTTACCAGCAGGGAAATCCTAATCCTTACAGTCAGCAGCCTTACCAGCAGGGAAATCCTAATCCTTATAATCAGCAGCCTTACCAACAGGGAGGACAAGTACCATATAACCAGCCACCTTATACACAACCACCAGAAAAGAAACATTCAAAAACGCCATTTATCATTGCTGGAGCATTAGTCGTGGTATTGTTCTTAGGCGGTTTGGCAATTGGGTTATTTTCTTCAAATAAAAGTAAACCTCAAGCTAGTAAAGAAAGCAGCCAAAAAGCAGATCAGGGGGATTCTTCCAAAATTCTGGTACAAGATAACACTTTCGATACTGTAGTGACAGCCAAAAGTAAAGACATTGATAACATTAAACTTTTTAAAGAACCCGGCAAAAAGAAAAAGGCCGGGAAAGTACAAGAAGGTGTTCCTTGTGCTCTGTTACAAGAAAAAACAGTAGACGGAGAAAAATGGGCAAAAATTGATTTTTGCAATCGCCAGGGATGGTGCCGTATGGACAAGCTTCGAACAATTTCTGGAGATGTTGACTATTTTTATGTAAAAGAAAATAGCGAGAATATCGTTTTTGTAAATGAACAAGCAATCAAATTACATACTGGAGCCGGACAGGATACATCCATTGCAGCCACAGATGTTAAGTACGGAACAGAACTAAACATATCTAAAGTTGAAGATGGCTGGGGACGAACAACTTATCAAAATAAGGAATGCTGGATTGATATGAACGTTGTTGGATTTTACTCATCCGAATACTGGCAGGTAGAAAGATGCGATGGAAGTACAAACGGCATTAAACTTCGTAAATCATCCACAGAAGATAGTGAACAGCTTACAACCGTTCCATTATGTACTAAATTTCAAACTTCTGAATTCAGAAACGGTTGGGCGAAGTTTACTTATGGTGGTAAAACCGGTTGGATAAAACTCCATTATGCAACACCATGCGGAAGCAGCAAAGGACTTAGCTTTACAGAGGATAAGACCGCATCCACAACAGAAACAAAACCAACAGTAAAAACAGCCGCTAAATCTACAGAAAGTAAAAAAGCCGAGCCAAAGGCAACTTTTGGATATGAAGTATCACCGATTGCAGGAAACTGTTATATACCAGACAGAAAAGAATATATGGTGATATCAAATGTTACAGATAGTCAATTCGATTTTGAAATATATGACGTAGAAGGCCTATGTTTTAAACATCATACAGCAGTAGCAATTTCAGAAGATACCGCACGTTATTATGGAGACAAATATACACTTACATTCGGCCTTGATACACAGGGAATCAGTGTCGATGGATGTGATGATATTGTTGGATCGGATGCATTCTTTATTTATGAAGAATGGTTGTATGATGGAGAAAATTAATATCAGCACCCTTAACTAGAGCGTGTCTGAAAAATCATTCCCGCAATCTGCACGCCCCAATTTGCAGAAAGCATTTTTCAAACACACTCTAGTTAGAGAAGTTATTTCTTCTACAAATTTATTTTGTACGCAACAATTATAGTAATTCGGTAAAACATTCTCAATTTTTATAGTAATGCTCTATAACATTACTTATAAATCCAAAATCAAAAAAGAAATCTATCACACGATATCTTACAGAAAGAGATATGCCTAAACATAGCTTTCATAAAAGATATGATATCGTGTAATAGATTTCTTTTTTGATTTCTTATATTATTTAATTTATCTAATTCCTATATTATCAATATACTATCTAACTTAACACGGT
>CAKUJT010000322.1 GCA_934661765.1 uncultured Senegalimassilia sp. | reverse complement strand
GGAATTGCAGCAGCAAAACGTAAAGGAAAGAGATTTGGCAGACCAGAAAAGAAAATGCCTGATCAATTTAAAGAGATTTGTCAGAGGTGTAAAAGAGGAGAGGTATCGACACGGCAGGCGGCAGATATACTCGGAATCAGCCATACGACATTTTATAGGAGATACAGAAAAGAAGTTGAGGAAAACGTGTCGAATAGTAGACGTTTTGATACATCTGAGTAGAAGCATGAAAATGTGGTAAATACACCGTTTTTCATGCTTTTCTTGTGTTTTTGCCTTCTGCTTCGAGTATAGCATAGGCGTTTCTTAGTGTCTGAGATTTGAAACGGGAGGGAAGCGTATGAAAAAGAGACAAATAGGAAGTATATTAATTTTGGTATTGATATTAATATTTCCTTTAAATGTTTCAGCAACTCAATCACGAACTGGAAATTTTAACAAATCATTTACTTTATCAGGGAATCAGGCCAATGATGTATGTTCTGTTGCATTGGCGCAATATCAAAGAACTGGTGCAATGTTTGGGTACACAGAAGGGTGGTGCGCTGATTTTGTAAGTGATTGTGCAATTTTAGCTGGAGCGAGTTCGGCAATTCCAGCATCTGGAGGTGTCTCATATCTTAAACAAAATATTTTAAATGCAGGTGGACATGTAGTTTCTACACCGCAAGTAGGAGATATTGCTTTTATGGACTGGGGTGGTGGAGGAAATTATTATCATGTTGAAATTGTGTATGCAGTATCTGGTTCAACAGTATCAACAATAGGTGGTAATTCTGGAAGAAATACTTCAAGTAATTCAACATCTGAGGTTTGGAAACATGGACCGTATGCTGTGAACCATAAATATTTTACATGTTTTGTAAGACCTAATTATGCATCCATACCAACAGATACAACAAACCCTACCATAGAGGATGTCTATGTTAAAGATGTATCTGCTAGCGGATATACTGTTCATTGCATTGTAAGAGACAATCAGGCATTGGGTTATGTAAGATTTCCGACTTGGACAGCTCCGAATGATCAAGATGATATTATTTGGGGAAATCCGGGAGAAATTGCTGGTCAAGCTTGGGAATTAAATTATAGAGTCAATGTAAGTGATCATAATAATGAAGTGAATTGTTGGTATGTTACGCATATTTATTGTTATGATGCTGCTGGAAATGTGACTTCATGTGCGGTTGAAGCGGTATTTGTTGAGAATACTCCACCGGTTATTTCAGATGTTAAAATAGAAAATGTATCTGAAAGTGGTTATACGGTTTCATGTATAGTTAAGGATGAGAAGTCAGGTGTAAATCGAGTACAATTTCCAACATGGTTTGGAGATGATAATCCATATGCTTATGATGGAAGCTGGCGTACTTCTGAATTTTGTAAAGGAAAACTGATAAATGGAAGATATACATATCAGGTTAATATTAGTGATTATGGAAATCGCTTAGGAAAATATACAACACATATATATGCTTGGGATGAGTTGGGAAATCAAAGTAAAGGTTATGCGACTGAGACAACAATAAATAAACCACATCAACATGTTTATACAACCAGCATCAAGAAACTAGCCACCTGCACAGAACCTGGAATTCGGCTTTATACCTGTAAAGACAATGACGACAGTTACGAGGAAAAAATCCCATCAACAGGTCACCAGCATACCGAGTTACGAAATGTAAAAGTAGCCACCTGTGCACAGGAGGGATATACAGGTGATACTTATTGCAAGGATTGTAACACAAAACTTTCATCCGGAAAATCAATAGCAAAGAAAGATCATACCTGGGACTCAGGAAAGATTACAACAGCAGCAACCTGTAGCGGAAAAGGAATCAAGACATATACCTGTACAGGATGTAACGCAACAAGGACAGAAGAAATTCCATCAACAGGTCATCAGCATACCGAGTTACGAAATGTAAAAACAGCAACTTGTGCGCAGGAAGGTTACACAGGAGACACTTATTGTAAGGATTGTAATACAAAACTTACCGCTGGAAAAGTCCTTCCGAAAACGGATCATACTTGGAATGCCGGAAAGATTACAACAGCAGCAAACTGTAGCGGAAAAGGAATCAAGACATATACCTGTACAGGATGTAATGCAACAAGGACAGAAGAAATCCCATCAACAGGTCACCAGCATACTGAGTTACGAAATGAAAAAGCAGCAACTTGTACGCAGGAAGGTTACACAGGAGACACTTATTGTAAGGACTGTAATACAAAACTTACATCTGGAAAAGTCCTTCCGAAAACGGATCATACTTGGGACGCTGGAAAGATTACAACAGCAGCAACCTGTAGTGGAAAAGGAATTAAATCATTCACTTGCACAGTATGTAAATCCACAAGAATTGAAGAAATTCCTGCAACCGGACATGTAAATAAGATTACAAAATTTGCAAAA
>CAKUJT010000321.1 GCA_934661765.1 uncultured Senegalimassilia sp. | reverse complement strand
GTTGCGGCGGTTGGCGTTGCCGCCCTTCTTCTTGGCCTTGGCGTTTTGCGCTTTCGCCATGCGAGCTTCTCCTAGCCTCGTAAACCACAGGACGGCCCCGTCGGGCCGTCCCTTTTCGCGGCGGCAAGCGCCGCCATATATACCCTAACTTTCGCATTTTCCCACAATCGAGGAGAATACGAAAGCATCAGAGGCGGGAATCCGCCTGAGCATTATATTAGTAATCCTTAGCGGCCGGGCTGTTCATCCACTCCTCGTAGAACTGCTCATACTCGCCCGCTAGCACGGCCTCGCGGGCGCGGCGCATGAGGTCGAGCAGGAAGTGCAGGTTGTGCACCGACAGCAGGATGGCACCGAGCATCTCGTTCTGCTTCACCAGGTGGCGCAGATAGGCTCGCGTGTAGTTCTGGCACGTCGGGCAGGTGCAGCTGTGGTCGAGTGGCGTGAAGTCGCGCGTGAACTTCGCGTTGCGCATGTTCATGCGGCCCGTGCTGGAAAACGCCGTGCCCATGCGCGCGGTGCGGGTGGGCAGCACGCAGTCGAACATGTCGACGCCCTCGCGCACGGCGCGCACGAGCGTGGTGGGATTGCCCACGCCCATCAGGTAGCGCGGACGGTCCTCGGGCAAGGCGCGGGCCACCTGGCCGAGCGTCTCGAACATGGTCTCGTGGTCTTCGCCCACCGAATAGCCGCCGATGCCGAAGCCGCCGAAGCGGCGACCGCCCGCGGCCAGGCTCTCGTCCTCGATCTCGCGCAGACGACGGATGCTCTCCAGGCGCAAGTCGAGCTCCATGCCGCCCTGCACGATGCCGAACAGCGTCTGATCAGGGCGTTTGTGCGCTGCCAGGCAGCGACGTGCCCAGTTCGCCGACAGGTCCACGGCATTGGCAACGAAGCTGCGCTCGGCCGGGTACGGCGTGCACTGATCCAGCTGCATGGCGATGTCGGCGCCGATCTGCTCCTGGATGCGCATGTTGGACTCGGGAGTCCAGCGCACGTAGCTTCCGTCGTAGATGCTGCGGAAGGTCAGGCCGTCGGCGTCGAGCTTGAGCGTGTCGGCCAGGGAAAACACCTGGAACCCGCCCGAGTCGGTGAGCATGGGGCCGTCGTAGTTCATGAACTTGTGCACGCCGCCGGCCTCTTCCACCAAGTCGGCGCCGGGGCGCATGGACAGGTGGTAGGTGTTCGCGAGCACCACCTGGCTGTTCAGCTGGTGAAGCTGATCGACCGTGATGCCCTTGACCGTGGCCGACGTGCCGACGGGCATGAACATGGGGGTATGGAAGGTTCCGTGCGCGGTTTCGTACGAAAGCGCGCGAGCGTGGCCGCAGGTGGCCTCGATGGTGCAGTCGAACAGGGCCATGGGCTAGTCCTCCATCCCGTTGATGACGAAATCGGTGCCGCCGGAGCGGCCCGCCTCCTCAAGCGTTTTCGCGCCGCCGGCCTGGCCGTCGGCGATACCGCACGCCGCAAGCACGCGCTCGCGCGCGGCGGCCGGCACGATGGCGTCGCTGACGCCCTGCGCCGGGTCGGCGCATTCGGGCAGGGAATCCACCCAGTCCGCGAACTTCTCCATAGACCCGTGGCGCACGCTGAACACTTCGAAACCGACAGGATCGATCAGGAAATCGGTGACCAGGAAGCCCTCGCAGCCCAGCTGGCATGCGGCCAGGTCCTCTTTGGTGTTGTTGCCGACCATGAGCACGTCGCGGCCCTCAACGCCCGCAGCGGCAAGGTTCTCCGCGTAGTAGTCGGGCTTGGGCTTGACGGCGGTGGAGTTCTCGAACGTGGTGATGCGCGAGAACACCGCCGGATCGATGCCGGCCCAGCGCAGGCGCCACTCGACGGCATGGCGAGGGAACATCGGCATAGTTGCCAGCACCAGCGGATAGCCCTTGGCGGCAAGCGCCTCGATGGCGCGCGCGGCGGCGGGGTTCGGCTTGACGTCGGCGCCCAGTTCGCCGAACTCGTTCTCGTAGAAATCGCCGATGACGGCGAGCAGCGCGTCGGCGGTAACGCCCTCGGGCATATCGATGCAGGCCAGGAACTCGGGCCAGAACGACTCGGAGTTCGCATGGCCTGAATCGTTGGTGGCCATGGCGGTGATGCCGCGTTTCATGCCGGCCATGAACTGGTCGGGGGCGATACCCATGCGCGCGACATAGCCGCCGAGTGCGCGGAAATAGCTCTTCATGAAGACGTCGACGTCCATGGGCAGCAGCGTGCCGTCAAGGTCGAAGAAGACGGCGCGGAAGGTTCGTTTCTCCATATATCATGCCTTTCTGCAGATTGCCGCAGGTGGGGATAGTTTTTGCCTGCGTGGTAGTATAGGGGAAGCGCCGCGCCGGCGGCGAAATGCCCATCGAAAAAGGAGTTCGCGAATGAAGTTGTTGCTGCATGCGTGCTGCGGGCCGTGCTCGCTCGAGCCGACGCGCCTGTTGAAGGCCGC
>CAKUJT010000320.1 GCA_934661765.1 uncultured Senegalimassilia sp. | reverse complement strand
TAGGTATACTGGGACTGATCATTGCAATTGTATGTGTAATCGCTCTGATCTGGAAAAACTGGCACATGGCCATCGTATCACTGGCTGGTGCACTCATTGTAATTTTATTCAACACAATGGACCCTGTCACAACACTGACAGACAACTTTATGACAGGCATGTCCGGATTTGCAGGTAACTGGTTCCTGCTGTTCATGCTCGGTGCAATCTTCGGCAAGGTTATGGGAGACAGTGGTGCTTCCGTAGGTATTGCCAACAAAATGCTGAAACTTCTCGGCGAAAAATCAGTAGTTCTCGTAGTTATGCTTACAGGTCTTGTATTATCCTACGGTGGAATCGGTACATTCATCATTGCCTTCTCCCTTTATCCGATCGCTGTAGCTCTTTTCCAGAAAGCTGATATTCCGAAAAAACTGATCGTTGCAACCATTATGGTATGTCCTGTAACTGTGTGTATGGCAATGCTTCCAGGTTCACCTTCCACACAGAACCTTATTCCGACACAGTATTTCGGAACCACAGCATATGCCGGTGCAAAAATCGGTATTATCTGCTCCGTGATCATGTTCGCTGCAGCTTATCTGTTCCTGAACTGGCAGATCCGCAAAGCAAAAGCAGCCGGTGAGCACTTTGTTGCAAGCCCTGGCGAGGACATTATGGACCTCAGCGCTGTAGATGAAGGAAAAACACCTTCCACACTTGCATGTTTTACACCTATCATCGTACTGCTTGTACTGATGTTCGGTATCCAGTCACTTACTGATATTCCTTCTGCATACGCTGTAGCCATTGCCATGGCATGTGCAATTGTAGTTGGCTGCATTCTGTACCGTGATTATCTTGATATCAAAGCAGCTGTTTCAGACGGTGCTGCAAGTGGACTTGGTTCTCTTATCGCAACCTCTTCCATTATGGGATTTGGTTCTGTTGTATCCGCATCACCTGCATACGAAAGCATTACTTCTGCTCTCGTAAACATGAATGCAAACCCGCTCGTTACAGCACTTGTATCTATCAACGTTATTGCAGCGATCACAGGTTCTTCCGCAGGCGGACTGAATATTTTCCTCAGCTCCATGGGCGAATATCTTGCTTCTTCAGGACTGAATACAGCAATGCTTCACAGAGTTGTATGTATTGCATCTTCCGGTTTTGATGCCATGCCTCATGCTTCAGGAATGGTTGTCTGCAACCAGATTGCAAAAACTTCTCAGCGAGATACATATAAATACGTATTTATCACCTGTGCGATCATGCCTTTCTGCTGCGCAATCCTGGCATGTATCATCGGTACACTGGGTATTGTCTGAGAAACTGTAATAACCCATATAAGGAGTTCTTATGAAAGTAGATTATATTATCAGAAACGGACGTGTCATTGACCCTTCAACAGGTTCTGATGAAGTCAGGGATCTTTATATAAAAGGTATGCATGTTGTAGATCCTCATGGTGAAACAGCAGAATGCAATCCTGATTTTGTCATTGACGCTTCCGGAAAAATCGTTACCCCTGGACTGATTGATTTTCATACACATCTTTTCCATGAGGGAAGCTCCATCTGTATTCATCCTGATATGATGATCGCACAGGGAACCACCTCTGCTGTAGATGCAGGAAGTGCCGGAACTTCAACTTATGAGGCATTTTATAAATCCGTGATTGCTCAGTCACTTGTTCGTGTAAAAGGATTCCTCACAGTTTACGGAGGTGGTCAGCTTGACCCAAAACTCTGTGAAGATTTTAATCCTGAACTCTTCAATGTAGATAAAATGGAACGTGTCATTGAAGCAAACCGTGACAACATCCTCGGACTTAAGATCCGTCTTTCCAGAGGTGTTGTTCCTGACGAAACAGGCGCTGATTACCTGCGTGCGGTAGTAAAACTTGCAGACGAACTGAATGAACGTCTTGGAACTGCTTTGCGTGTCTGCGTACATACTACCAATTCACCTGTTACTGCAGGAGAACTTGCAGACTGCCTGAGACCGGGCGACATCTTCTGCCACTGTTTCCAGGGTGCAGGAAGCCCAATCACTTCCGAAGATGGTACAGTCGAACCTCTGGTACTCAAAGCAAGGGAACGTGGTGTTCTCTTTGATGCCGCCAACGGAAAAGGCAACTTTGGCCTGAAAGCAGCCAGACGCGCACTGAACGCAGGATTTTTGCCAGACATCATTTCCTCAGATCTCACTGTGGACAAATTCAATATGCCGCCTTATGCCAAAAATCTCCCGCTGATTATTTCCAAATATCTGGCACTCGGCCTCGATTTCATGACAATCCTGAAAGCCGTAACAGAAACACCAGCCAGACTTATGGGAATGGAAGGAAAAATCGGCACACTCAAAGAAGGTGCCCTTGCAGATATCGCTGTCTTTGATCTGAAAGACAGACAGTATATCCAGAAAGATTTCTGCGATGATGAAATTATCTGCAGCCAGATCCTGGTTC
>CAKUJT010000319.1 GCA_934661765.1 uncultured Senegalimassilia sp. | reverse complement strand
TCATAACCGCTTGGCGCAGTAACCTCTGCAAGTGTATACGTTTCTCCCGCAATGAGTTTCTGCTCAAATACATGGGCTTCTGCCGCAGACATCCAGCTTTCGATTACATTTCCTTCTTTATCTTTTAAAAGAAGTCTGGCACCGGCAACTTCGTTATTGCCTGTAATATCCATTTTCTTAATAGATACTTTTGTTACATCATCTTTTACAAGATAAACATCTTCGCCTGTTTCTTTATCCGTTGTCTTCTCAGCATCCGTCTTAATTGTTCCATCTGCATTCACAGTAAATGAAATATTTTCTGCGTAAGTATAGCCGTCTGGTGCTGCGGTCTCGACAAGAACATAGGACTCGCCTGCCTTTATAGCTGGTCCAAAGTCATGGAAACTTTCCTTGCCAGATACCCAGCTGTCAAGTGCTTCGGCACCGTCTTTTACTGTGCCGTCTTCGTTGACATCTTCTGCTTTATAAAGCGTCATTGCTGCACCGGCAACTTCACTTTCACCCGTCAGATCTGTCTTTGTGATGTTGAGGTGAATTACCTGATTGACAAACTGTGTTTCGGTTGTTTTCCCTTCTTCTACTGTGCCAGTTGTTTCTGCGGTAACCTTATTATCAATAAGGGTTACGTAACGGTCACCGGTTGTTTCTTTAATGCTGTAGGATACGCCAGCTGGGATGTTTGCGATCGTTGCGGCCTGGCCGTCTTTTAAGCTGAGTTTGCCGTCAGTAATCTGCACAGTTGATCCTGCAGTATTCTCATTCTTGTCTTCTTTGGTCTTATCCTGAGTGTCTGCATCGTCTGACTTCTCTGTGTCCTTTTGTGTGATTGCTGCATTGCCGTTGAACGGTTTGCCATCTACTTCAACATAGAAGTCATAGGACTGCTCCTTATCCTGCATATTCCCTTTTACAGTCTTTGTGAAGGAGAAAGCGCCGAGCTTTCTTGTGTTGGTAAATTCTACGGTATCCCCTGTTTTATCAATGGTTCCTTCTGCTGTAGCTGCAACATTTTTATTGTTATCTGTATTGTTGTTACTGTCTGCATTCTGCGCCGTATTATTTACTTTTACGGAAGAAGTATAATCGTCATCTGCCTCTTCCTCTACTGTGTACTTTGTACCAGAAGGAAGATCACTGAATGTCGCACTCTGTGTATCTTTTAATGTAATATTAACGATACCATTCTGTGCTGTCACTTCTTCGCCCTGTTCTTTATCACTATCACTGTATTTCAGCGTAAACTTGCCTATATATGGCTGACCTTTTCTTGTTAAAGTTACTTTAAACTTAAACTCCTTGTTATCCTTTGTTTCTGCATCTGGTGTGTACTGTCCGTACTCTGCTAACTTCTTAACAGTGAATCCGGTCAGTCTTGTATTAGTGATAGAAGCTTCTGCATCTGCTGCTCGCTCTACACCATTCGCCGCTGTTCCGTTATCTCCGATTACACCAGTAAGACCGCTGTTTGCTGTCTCGAGATAGCCTTCCTGCTGTGTCTCTGTTACTGTGTAAGATGTACCGTATGGAATTCCAGAAATCTTAACTGTCTCATTATTTGTTAACGCTTTCAGTTTTAATTTAAGATTACCTTCTGCATCCGGCGTAACAGTTTCTGTTGTAGTCTGGTCTTTTCCCTCTTTACCTTTTCTTGTGACAGTGACATCACCACCTTTGCCATTATTAAAGTTTGTAAATGTAACTGTAAAGTCAAATGCTGTGTCTGTTTCACCGTCTTCGATAATCTTCTTGACAGTAAGGCTTCCTGTCTTTTTCTGGTTATTTAATGTGATGGTATGGGTGCTGTCATCATAGTTATTTGCGTAAGCATCTGCAACCTGAATCCGGCCTTCTGCATCCACTTTAAATGGAATGGCCGCTGCCTGTACATAATCGCTGGTCGGTACTGCTGTCTCAACTAAAACATAGTTTCCACCTGCCACTACCTTTCCAGTAAGGTCTTTTGCATCTGTTCCACTGGTCCAGGATGCTGCGGCTGTTGCGCCATCTTTTACTGTGGCTTTGCCTTCGCTGTCAAAAGTTACATCAGAGTTATTGTAAATTGCAAGCTGTGCTCCTGAAAGAGGTGCATCTGTTCCGATATCTTTCTTAAGAACCTTCAGTTCTGTCTTGTAACTGTTAGTTACTGTCACATTTGGAACTGCATTAGAATCTGCATCCTGTGCCACTTTAACTTTCACATTTGAGACAGAATCGCCATCTACAGAATAACTTGCCGTATAAGCTGTTTTATCTGTTTCTGACCGGCTTGCAGCGTTCTCTGTCACATTGTAAGTTCCAACTGGAAGTCCGCTTACTTTTGCTTTATGTCTGGCTTTTAAACTAAAGGTCAATGTACTCTGTCCATCTTTTGTTGAAATAGCTGGCGTAATTACTGCATTGTTATCGGTTGTGTCTGTTACTGTTGCTTTTGTGAGATCGGTATCTGTGTTACCTTCAGCGGCAGTTACTGACATTTC
>CAKUJT010000318.1 GCA_934661765.1 uncultured Senegalimassilia sp. | reverse complement strand
ATCCGGGATCTGGATCTGCTGACTATCGGGATGGTGAATGATATGTTTGTGGAGAGCAGGAACGATGAGTATAAAGGGTGGAGACAGGTTGCCACACAGGAGGATTTCGATTTATTTTAACGTTAAAATAAATCAAATTATCACAACTAAATACAAATCCACACCTTTATGAAATGTCCACAAATAAAGGGATTGTGTTTCAAAAAGGTGTGGATATGGTTTTACTTCGCCAGCTTGCGAAGACCGCAAAGATCAGAAAGTGTATCTTTAGACGGATCCCATTTTACCGACACATTCTGATTTTTTTCATCCTCCAGGGTTGCCAATGCCTTCATTTCCTGCTCCGTAGTGATGTCAAGGTAACATCTGCATTGGTTTGTAAATAGGTAGCATTCATAATCTGCATCCTCCTTTTCAGAATGTGTCGGATTGAACAAAGCAACCGACCATAATCATTATCGGATGGATACAGATACAATATCCACACCTTTTTGCAAAATTTCCTCGAAATCAGTGGGCTGTTATGTAAAGTGTGGATATGCTTTTAGTTGTGATAATTTGACAGGTTCTGATCTGATGAAATATGGTGACAGAAGAATAGGGTATAATGGTTTCATGAAATCGTAATTTGGAGGGAAATGTTTTTGCATGGCAGGATTAAAAAGAGATCATTCTTTATCATTTAGGTATTGAATATACTCATTTCCCCATGTTTCCAATTCATTCAGTACTTTTCTGAATTTTTCTCCAATATCGCTTAATTTATATTCCACTTTTGGGGGGATCTGCTGATACTCTATGCGTTCAATCAGACCTTCTTCTTCCAGCTTTTTCAGCTGTCTTGAAAGGGTTGTATGTGTCATTTCTTCTGGCATTTTTCTTTGTAATTCATTAAAGCGTATGGGACCATCTGTTAGCAGATACATAATATACATGGACCATTTACCTGTTAAAACTTTTTGCGCAGTCACGTAAGGGCAGAGTCCAAATAGTTTTTTCTTTTCCATAGATACGTTCCTTTCTGATACCGGTATCATAAAATATCGTACTTGTTAATTTAGTCTTATGATATATAATTATACTCACAAAAGATAAAAAAACAATCTATTTTTAGGAGGTCTCAGAAATGAACGAAGTAGTTAAATATTTACAGGAATGCGGAACTTTTTATCTTGCCACAGTGGAAGGAGACCAGCCGCATGTTCGTCCATTTGGTGCTGTATGTGAATTTGAAGGAAAACTTTATATTGTAACGAATAATAAAAAAGAAGTTTATAACCAGATGAAAGCAAATGGAAAAGTTGAAATGTGTGGAATGAACAAGGGTACCTGGATTCGTGTTAAAGGTGTAGTAAAAGAAGATACCCGTCGTGAAGCCCGTGTGGCTATGATGGAAGAAAATAAAAAATCTCTCCAGTCCATGTACACTGTTGATGATAATTTGATGACGGTATTCGCTTTTGAAAGTGGCAGTGCAACTGTTTATTCTTTCACAGAAGAACCAAAAGTTATCAATCTGTAAAATTAAGAGTAGTATAACTTCCAGCTTTGTTGGAAAAAAATGAAAACGATAACGAAAGCATTTGTCAGGAATGGCAGGTGCTTTTTTTGTGCCCGGAGTGATCCGGGTATTTTTGTGGCTTTTTTTATGGGATTTAGGGGGTGAGCCGTATGGCAGGGAACAGAATTAAAGGGATCACTGTCGAGATTGGCGGCGATACCACGAAATTGCAGACTGCCCTGAAAGGGGTTAATACGGAGATCAGGAATACGCAGAGCCAGCTGAAAGATGTGGAGAAGCTTCTGAAGCTGGATCCGGGGAATACGGAGCTGATTGCGCAGAAGCACAGGCTGCTGGCACAGGCGGTTTCTGAGACCAGGGAAAAGCTGGAGACTTTGAAGACTGCGCAGCAGCAGGCGGATGAGGCACTGCGGAACGGGACGATTTCCCAGGACCAGTATGATGCCCTGCAGAGGGAGATCGTTGAGACGGAACAGAGACTGCGGAGTCTGGAAGAGCAGGCGAACCAGTCTGCGACTGCCCTGCAGAAAATCGGGGCAACCGGTGAGAAGCTGCAGACGGTTGGAAACAAGATTTCTTCCGTGGGACAGAAATTGCTTCCGATGACGGGAGTGGTGACAGGGCTTGGAACGGCGGCGGTGAAAACTGCCGCTGATTTTGATTCTGCGATGAGCAGGGTGGCGGCTGTGTCCGGGGCAACGGGATCTGATTTTGACAGCCTCCGGGATAAGGCCAGGGAGATGGGTGCCAAGACAAAGTTTTCTGCGACTGAGGCGGCGGATGCCATGAATTACATGGCTATGGCCGGATGGAAGACGGAGGATATGCTGTCCGGTATTGAAGGTGTTATGTATCTGGCTGCGGCATCCGGGGAAGACCTTGCAACGACTTCTGATATTGTGACGGATGCGCTGACGGCTTTTGGGCTGACTGCAGCGGATTCGGGACATTTTGCGGATGT
>CAKUJT010000317.1 GCA_934661765.1 uncultured Senegalimassilia sp. | reverse complement strand
CGCGCCAACGTCATGAGCGAGTACAACCAGGACTACGTCCGCGCAGTCGTCGTCTCCGGCGCCCGCGCCCCGTGGATCCTGTGGAAGCACGTCGTGCGCAACTGCGTGGCTCCCGTCCTTGTGTTCACCATCGTGCTCGTGGCAGACGCCATCGTGTTCGAGGCATCCCTGGCCTTCATCAGCGCCGGCATCCCCGAGCCCACCCCCACCTGGGGCAACATCTTGGCCGACGCCCGTAACGGCGTGCTGGCCGGCCGCTGGTGGCAGGCGCTGTTCCCCGGCATCATGATCATGCTGACCGTCCTGTGCCTCAACATCGTCTCCGAGGGCATCACCGACGCCATCGCCGCGCCGAAGAGCGCCGTGAAGGTCGACGAGAACGACCTGAACAAGGACCGCGAGGCCGACCGCATGGTCGCCGACCCGACGCTGGCCTACGCCGCTCAGGCCGATATGCTCAACAAACGCCTGGCCGCCCTTAAGGAAGCCGAGCTTACGCGCACCGACCGCTTCGAGGCCCGCACCGACGTGCCGCCCATCCTGGAAGTCAAGGACCTGTGCATCAAGTTCCCCCGCCATGGCGACGTGAACGTGGTCGACCATGTCAGCTTCGTGGTGCGCCCGCGCCAGACCATGGGCCTTGTGGGCGAGTCCGGCTGCGGCAAGTCCATCACCAGCCTGGCCATCATGGGCCTGCTGGACAAGAAGGCCGAGATCTCCGGCGAGATCATGTACGACGGCAAGAACCTGCTCAACCTCTCCGACAAGGAGATGAACGAGCTGCGCGGCCGCGAAATCGCCATGGTCTACCAGGACGCCCTGTCCTCGCTCAACCCCTCCATGCTCATCCGCTCGCAGATGAAGCAGCTGACCAAGCGCGGCGGCACCCGCACGGCAGAGGAACTGCTCGAGCTGGTCGGCCTGGACCCGAAGCGTACGCTGGACTCCTATCCGCATGAGCTCTCCGGCGGCCAGCGCCAGCGCGTGCTCATCGCCATGGCCCTGACGCGCGACCCCAAGCTGGTCATCGCCGACGAGCCCACCACCGCTCTTGACGTGACGGTGCAGAAGCAGGTCATCGACCTGCTGAACAAGCTGCAGCACGAGCTTGGCTTCGCCATGGTGTTCGTGAGCCACGACCTGGCGCTCGTTGCCGAGGTCGCCAACTCCATCACCGTCATGTACGCTGGCCAGGTTGTGGAGCAGGGCCCGGTGAAGGAGATCCTCACCAACCCCATCCACGAGTACACGCGCGGCCTGCTCGGCTCCGTTCTGTCCATCGAGGCCGGCGGCGCACGCCTGCATCAGGTTCCGGGTTCGGTGCCTTCTCCGAAGGACTTCCCCGAAGGCGACCGCTTCCGTCCGCGCTCCAGCCATCCGGACAAGACCTCGAACGTGCGCCCCATGCTCAAGCGCGTGGCGGATTCCGACCACTACTACGCCGAGCTGCCTGACAGCGAGCTGAAGCGCATCGGCGTCAAGCCTTATCTCACGGGAGGTGCGAACTAATGGCCGAAGCAACCAACAATGCAGCCGTCGCCAACAACGACGAGCAGACGCCGATCATCTTCCTTGATGATATCCACGTGGTGTTCAAGACGCGCACCGGCTCCCTGCTGCACCCCAACAAGGTTCACGCCGTCAACGGCCTGTCCCTGAAGCTCATGCCCGGCCAGACCATCGGCATCGTCGGCGAGTCCGGTTGCGGCAAGTCCACCACGGCCAACGTCATGTGCGGTCTGCAGACCCCCACGTCCGGCCACGTGTACTTCAAGGGCACCGATGTCACGAAGCGCTCCGCTGCGCAGCGTAAGATCATCGGCCGCGTCATCTCCGTCGTGTTCCAGGATCCGGCAACGGCCCTGAACGCGCGTATGACCGTCCGCGAGCAGCTCATGGACCCCATGATCGTGCACAAGGTGGGCGACGCGAAGTCCCGCGAAGCCCGCGTACGCGAGCTCATCGAGATGGTCGGCCTTCCCAACAGCGTCCTCGAGGCGCTGCCCGGCCAGATGTCCGGCGGCCAGCGTCAGCGCGTGGCAATCGCCCGTGCGCTGTCCCTGAAACCCGACGCCATCATCGCCGACGAGCCCACCTCGGCCCTCGACGTGTCCGTGCGCGCTCAGATCCTGAACCTGCTGATGGATCTGAAGAAGGAGCTCAACCTTGCCATGGTGTTCATCAGCCATGACATCCAGACGGTGCGCTACATCTCCGACCAGATCATCGTCATGAACCATGGTCAGGCCGTTGAGCGCGGCACCGCCGAGCAGATCTTCAACAACCCCAAGGACGACTACACGCGCCTGCTGCTGGGCGCCGCCCCGTCCCTGCTCCACCCCGACCTGGGCAAGTAGCAACCTATAAAAAATGCCCCGCCAAACGGCGGGGCATTTTTTATGCCGAGAACTATTTGCCAGCAGCCTCCACGAACCAGCTGGTGATGCTGGTGGGGTGCGTGATGGCGGTGCCGACCACGACGGCCCATGCACCGGC
>CAKUJT010000316.1 GCA_934661765.1 uncultured Senegalimassilia sp. | reverse complement strand
GACAGACTGAACCTGAAATCTAAATTATCACAGTATGTATCTCTTGCAAACATCTTCTCTAACGGTGAGATTCCGGAACTTGAGATCGTTGCATATGAGAAAGAAGACATTGATAAGCTGATGAACTTTATGATCAACGGCTGATCTGTATAAATCTGTGAATTTGCGATAAAATATCAGGGGGATGTGACATGGTCATATCCCCTTTTCTGGTAAATAACAAAAACCAGGGGGTGTCACAGCTTCCTGGTCATAGCTTTTTGTGCAAAAATAGAAAGGGGAAATACAGTAATGGTAAAGATTGATATTATTTCCGGTTTTCTTGGAGCCGGAAAAACAACTCTTATTAAGAAGCTATTAAAAGAGGCATTTCAGGATGAGCAGGTGGTACTGATCGAGAATGAGTTTGGAGAGATCGGTATTGACGGCGGCTTTTTAAAGGATGCAGGAATCCAGATCCGTGAGATGAATTCCGGCTGTATCTGCTGTTCGCTGGTAGGCGATTTTGGCGCTTCCCTGAAGGAAGTGGTGGAGAAATATAATCCGGATCGAATCCTCATCGAGCCATCTGGTGTAGGCAAGCTTTCTGATGTAATTAAGGCAGTCCAGGGTGTAGAGGATGAAGTGGATATCCAGCTGAACAGCTATACCACTGTAGTAGATGCCAAGAAGTGCAAAATGTATATGAGAAACTTTGGGGAGTTCTTTGACAATCAGGTACAGTATGCAGGTGCGATCATTATGAGCCGTACAGATATTGTAGACGAGGCAAAGGCTATGCAGTCCATGGAGCTTCTTCGTTCCATCAATGAGAAAGCTGCTATTATCACCACGCCTATTGAGAAGCTTGACGGAAAGAAGATCCTGGAGGTTATGGAGCATCCGGTATCTCTGGCTGATGAGCTGATGGAGGAAGAGCATCATCATCACGACCATGATGAGGAGTGCGGATGCGGACATAACCATGATCATGAGCACCATCATCACGAACATGATGGCGAGTGCGAGTGCGGACATGACCACGATCATGAGCATCATCATCACGACCATGATGAGGAGTGTGGATGCGGACATGACCACGATCATGAGCATCATCATCACGACCATGACGAGGAGTGCGGATGCGGACATGACCACGATCATGAGCATCATCATCACGACCATGACGGGGAGTGTGGATGTGGACACGATCACCACCATCATCATGCAGACGAGGTATTTACAAGCTGGGGTCGTGAGACTATCAGGAAATTTACAAGAGAAGGTCTGGAGAAGATACTGGAGAGCCTTTCTGCATCTGAAGAATATGGCGTGATCCTCCGTGCAAAGGGAATGCTCCCGGCTGAGGACGGCACCTGGATCTATTTCGATATGGTTCCGGAAGAAACAGAGATCCGTGAGGGTTCCCCGGAATACACTGGACGTCTTTGCGTTATCGGTTCTAAATTAAAAGAGGACAAGCTGGCAGAGCTGTTTGGAGTTGCCTGAGACAAAAGTCCGCTAAAACTGCGGCAAAAGAAATAGGAATTACAAGGAGGTAACGGTATCATGGATGAAATTACAGTACCGATTTATCTGATCACAGGGTTTTTGGAAAGTGGAAAGACCTCTTTCCTGAGCTTTACCCTGCAGCAGGATTATTTCCGCATTGAAGGAAAGACCCTTCTCATCCTCTGTGAAGAGGGGGAAGAAGAGTACGATGAGGATGCTCTTGCAAAAGCAAATATTGTAGTAGAAGTCATCGAAAAAGAAGAAGATTTTACTCCGGAACGCCTTCAGGCACTGGATATTATCCATCAGCCGGAGCGTGTGGTAATGGAGTACAATGGAATGTGGCTGGTAAGCAAGTTTGAGGAAATGAAACTTCCTTCCGGCTGGGGCGTAGAGCAGCATATTACCTGTGTGGACGCAAGTACATTCCAGGTATACATGCAGAATATGAAGTCCATTTTCATGGATATGGTCCGCAATGCAGATATGGTAGTATTTAACCGCTGCAAAAAAGAAGATCCTCTTGCAAACTTCCGCAGAAGCATCAAGGTAGTAAACCCAAGCGCCGAGGTCATTTTTGAAGATGAGGAAGGTGAGATGGAGGACATCTTTGCAGATCAGATGCCATTTGACCTGGATGCAGATATTGTGGATATACCGCCGGAAGACTATGGAATCTGGTTTGTGGATGCTATGGATCACCCGGATCGTTATGTGGGAAAAACGCTGCGCTTTAAAGCACGTGCAAGACGGCCAAGAGGAATGGGAAGCAAATTCTTTATCCCGGGACGTACTGCCATGACCTGCTGCGCAGATGACACCTCTTTTCTTGGCTACATCTGCAAAAGTGCCTATGCACCGAAGCTGAAACAGGGTGAGTGGGTGGAAGTGACTGCAAAAGCAGCATATGAGAACCGTACCGAATACCAGGGCGAGGGAATCGTACTCTATGCAGAGAATGTAAGTCCCTGTGAGCCACTGGCAGACGAGATGGTATATTTTAACTGAT
>CAKUJT010000315.1 GCA_934661765.1 uncultured Senegalimassilia sp. | reverse complement strand
AATCACTGGAAAAGGCAGTTAGAGATTTAAAAAAAGAGTTGGATAATCGTGAAGATGAACTGTATAAGAAGCAGAAGGGATATCACGAACAGAGTATACAGATTAGAAATGATTTAAAAAAAAATCAAGAAGGGTTAAGTAACCAAATATCGGATTTATCTCAAATGATGAGTTCATTTATTGATACACAAAATGATCGTACTGTTGCTTCATTTAGAAGTTCATTATGGCGTATGCATAAAGATTTTACTAGTCAAGGATACGTTACTCCTGATGGATTAAAGACATTTATGGAAATGGGAAAACTTTATGAAGCCAGTGGAGGAAATGATGTTTACCATGAGAAATTGCTTCCGGAAGTTGAATCTTTAGAGATTCATTATCCGGACGGGAGTATATATTCACAAAGAGGAGGAATTTAATATGAGAAACATTAACTGGACTGTAAGAATTAAAAATAAAGCATTCTGGATTGCTCTGATTCCAGCCGTACTATTACTGATTCAGGTTGTTGCTGCTGTATTTGGAATTCAGATTGACCTGGGTAACATGGGTAATAAGCTGCTTGATGTTGTCAATGCAGTATTTATGGTACTGGCTATTCTGGGCGTTGTTACTGATCCTACTACTGCCGGTATTACCGATAGTGCTCAGGCATTAGAATATACAGAGCCTAAAAAGGACGAGATTTAAGCCAGAATCGATTTTGAACTGTTTGGCGTAAAGTTCTAAGGCTTATTAGTTAGAATCGATTTTAGATGTATATACGCTTCGTGATGGAGCATATATGTACAATCCTACATAAAATAATTTATGGGATATCACTTAATTGTGGTATCCCATTTTTTTACTTTTCAGATTGACAAAATAAAAATATATATTAAGAATGTATTTATTTATTTTTTTATGTGAATTGTTATACTATTTTTTATTTCATTTTAATACTTTCACGCTTAAATTCTCTCAAGATATTAAATTCTTCCACATCCTTCTGGAGATCACTCACAAGCAGGTTTATATACTTCTGAGTTATCGCTAAACTACTATGTCCTAAAATCTTTTGTAGTGTAACAATATTCCCTCCAGCCAAGACCCATTTCTTTGCAAATGTATGGCGATATCTATGCATACCAGTCTTTTCAACACCACGATTTTTATTATACTCATAAAATGAATGATATACAGTTGACTCTCCTAATTGTTTCCCAAAAACATTACAAAATAGATAATCATCAATCTCACCTTTGCGGTATTTTAAGTACTCTTGAAGTATCCTTCTTATATCACTGTTCAAAGGAATAATTAAAGGTTTACGGTTTTTTGTGACATTGATGTAGACTACGTTATTGTCGAAATCAACATCCTTAATCATTATATTAATCAAACTATGCCTTCGGACTCCGGTTGATAAAAGAAAGTTTGTCATGACCCACACTTTGTATTCTGTAAAAGTGCATTGTCGTAAGTTTGGTTTTTTCAACAATATCATCAATTCTTCATCTGTATATGTTTCTACTGGTCGTGTATCAACTTTTGGCAAAACAATCTTAAATGTTGGTAAATATTCTTTACGCATAAAGAAATAAATCAGAGTCTTAAAATCTCTGGAATAAGTATATATACTCGTTTCATTTAGATCTGGATTTTCTCGTAACTGAATAATAAAATCATCAATCAAACTTTTATTGATATCTTTTATAATCAAATCTTCTCCGACATATTTCATCAGCTGTTTTGAGCTGTCTCTGTAATGCCTAAGTGTCCCTTCTCTAAGATTACGTGCTTTACAATCTAAAAGATATTCTTCACAGCCTTCCTTAAAAGTGGTTTCATTTGCCATTGACATTTTAATCCTAGTCATCTGAACTTCCTCCTTTCGACAATAAAAAAGTTAGACACATCATGAGCATTTTACTCAAAATGATGTGTCTAACTCTATTGGTTAGAAATTCATCTGATTATTTTGCCAGGTAATTAGAACTTGCCAGCGTCAGCAGCTTCCTGTACGGAAACAGCTACTGCTACGGTCATACCTACCATCGGGTTGTTACCAGCACCGATGAGACCCATCATTTCTACATGAGCCGGTACAGAAGAAGAACCTGCAAACTGAGCGTCAGAGTGCATACGTCCAAGTGTATCTGTCATACCGTAGGAAGCAGGACCTGCTGCCATGTTGTCCGGATGAAGTGTACGTCCTGTACCACCGCCGGAAGCAACGGAGAAGTATTTTTTACCTTTCTCGTTGCACTCTTTTTTGTATGTTCCTGCTACCGGATGCTGGAAACGAGTCGGGTTTGTAGAGTTTCCTGTGATGGAAACGTCAACGCCCTCTTTCCACATGATCGCAACACCTTCCGGAACGCTGTTAGCGCCGTAGCAGTTAACTTTTGCACGAAGTCCCTCTGAATAGGATTTACGGAATACTTCCTTAACCTCGTTCTTATATGGATCATACTCTGTCTCTACATATGTAAAGCCGTTGATACGGGAGATGATCTGAGCAGCATCTTTTCCAAGACCGTTCAGGATAAC
>CAKUJT010000314.1 GCA_934661765.1 uncultured Senegalimassilia sp. | reverse complement strand
ATTACAGATTCCTCTACCGGACTTAAGGTGGCAAGGGGCTATGCACCCTCTGACTACACAGTAAGCGGAGAAACCATATGGTGCGGACAGTGGCAGAGCCTTAGCTATGCAGCCCAGGTTTATCTTACTGCAATGAGCCCGGATCAGAATACGATCATGGGATATTATTCTCCTGTTGGCTACGAGCAGCTGCTGGAATATTCCCGAAACGGCACAGAAGATTATAACTGGCACCAGGATGGCTCCTTTGACAGCGCGACCATGACGCCTATGTTTCAGTTCATGACGGCAGATACTTACTGTGATTATATGGCAAAGGCCATCCTTCCTGGTCAGCAGCTTCAGATAGCCGGGCAGGATGAAATTTCCCAGGAGGAACAGGCAATACTGGATCAGAAGGCGAATACTGATTATCAGGAAGCCTGCCAGATGGTGTCCCAGCTGAATACAGGAATGACCTACAATGTAGATGGTACTTACTGCGGTGTAGCCAAGCGAACCTATAACGTAAGTCTTAACGGTTATCCTTTTAAGCTATATGTAATGAGCAGAGTTGAGGCAATTCAGCTTACCCAGACAGGTGAATTTGCGTATGTGGGCGGCTCCTTTAAATCAAGCTACATTTCCTGGGGGTCGCCGGCTACGTTCTTCATGCTCACTCCGGAGGAAGAGTATGAAGCCAATAAGGAAATATATGAGCAATTTGTAACCAACACAACTGTCAGTGATCAGTTTATAGATGCCCTTGGCAAGATACAGTACCAGCTTACCCAGGAAAGGCTTCAGCAAAGCAGTGACGGTATGTCAGCAATTACCAGTGACTGTCAAAGCAGCATGAGTTCTTCTATGGGTTCAGATTCCTCTTATATGGCAGATCAGTTTTCTGATTACATTCTGGAACAAAATGACTACACGCTATCTAACGGCGATCATGTAAAGGTTCCAACCTCTTACGATTATGTATATGAGGGCGATGACGGAAATGTTTATGTAAGTGAGAGCAGCTTTGATCAGCCGTCAGGCTCTACCCAGCTGTATCCCAATTAGAGCTTGTAAATAAAAGCTTGTAAATAAAAGCTTGTACAAAAAATAAATGCGAAAGGAAGGTTAGCCTATGAAAGGAAAAAAACGAATTCCTCCAATTTTAGTATCATCCGTTCTTGCTGCCGGAATGCTTTTGGGCAGTGGCATTTCAGTTCAGGCAGAATTAAATCTTGGAGAGCTTGGAAGCGAAAATAATCAGATCGCAGCTCCGGCCACAGGAGCTGTTGCTTCGTCAGAGATAATAGCTCTGGATGATCTGGGGATTTCCATTGTACCTGGCAGCTATATTTCTATAGAACAGTTAGAAGGTTTTGTGTACATTTACACCCAGGAATCCGGCACGATCCCTTATGTGATCGTAGGCTGTTATAACGTTGCTGCAGAGGATTTTACAGATCAGTTTACGCAGTATATGGGACAGGAGTATTCAGACCTGCAGGTAACTTCCCAGGAAAGCATGATAACCTTAAAGGACAGAGAGTTTTCAAGTATTCAGTATTCCTATAACGTAGGCGGATATGTGATACAGGATACAAGACTGTTTCTGGCTGAGAATGGCAACACCTATATGTTTGGTGCGAAGGAGATACCGGATCTTTCTTATTATGTGGGAAGTGCGTTGGAGGAAACAGCAGGAAGCTTTGCCTATCTTGCAGGTGGAGACAGTGACTATGCGAAGCATGTAGATAGTACCCGTGCTGTAACCTCAGATGCAGCTGTTTCAGACCCTGTAGGAGATATTGAAAGCACTGTCAGTGATGTACTCCAGCAGAGCGGAGCAGGAAATAATCAGTCCTCTGGCGGTACAGTAGGAAATATAGGCGGTGTTTCCTCAAGTGTGGAGGATGGGCAGACAGATATAGGAAATACAGACAGCTTTTCGATGGGAAGCATCACATTTTCTCAGGAAAATGTCAGCTTCACCGGAACCTGGGTCCCTTTTGAGGATGGGTTTAAGCTGTATCTGCCAAATGACTGGTATGTGTATGATCTGTCAGAAGAGCAGACACAGCAGGGAGTACTTTTTGCTGCCGGTGACACTTCCGGAATTGAGAATCCACCTGGAATTTCTGTGGTATGGGCTTACAGTGATGGTGTACAGTCCCTTGAAGAGCTTGCGGCGGATCTTACCCAGGGCGGTTATCAGGTAGACGATTTGGTTTCTATCAATGGAATTCCATGTGTTTCTTACCGGGTTGAAGAAAACGACTGCAGCGCTATTATGTTTTTTCACCCAACAAATAAGCAGTATTTATTCTGCGTAACAGGAACTGGATATGCTTCCAACACAGATATGATCTGCCACATTCTGACTTCGTTAAGTCTTACCTGAAAGACGCAAGCGTAGAAAATCCCGGCATCTGGCCGGGATTTTGTGGTAGTACGTTTTGCAGTTCTTGCTGTGTATATCCTTGGAATTCAGATTTTCTTTAATTCATAATTCCTGCATCCCAGACCGATTTTCTGTCCGTGATCCAGTGTAGCTTCCCAC
>CAKUJT010000313.1 GCA_934661765.1 uncultured Senegalimassilia sp. | reverse complement strand
GGATTCTCGGGTGTTTCCGAATTTTCCGGATCTTTTTCTTTTATGTAAGGACATTTTCCCCTGTTTCCTGTTGCGTGATCAAAGGAATAATAAAAATCATATCCTTTCACCTTGAATGTTGTAGTACTTTTCGCTTCTTTCTTAAATGCTGTAACTTTCGCTTCCAGCTCTGCTATCAGGTTTCCTTCCCCTTCTATACAGGACTGACAGGTATGATCGCCTGGTTTCTGTTTCTCTTTCGGAATAGGCGTGGTAAGAGTTGCAGTGAACTGAGGTCCCAGACTCAGAGATGTGGTGATCAGTTTATTTTTCGGAACAAGAAACAATTCGGGTTTCAACTCCACACCTACAAAGAAATTGCCTTCCACCTGTATCCCACTGTTATTATTATTAAAATCTTTTGATAAAATCTGAAATCCTGAAGAATTGTCCTGCTGCATCTGTATATTTCCTTTGGAACCAAATTCCAGAGATACTGACCCATCTGCTGAAAGTTTGAATCCCGGAGTAATCCCCAGATACATAATTCCATTCATGACCGGTACATAATATCCTCCAAGAGGAATAGACTTGGAACCTTCCCCTTTTACAGATATGCTTCCATTTAGTGAAGCTTCCACCCCAAACTGCAACATCTGCACAGAATCTGTAATGTACAGCTTTACCGGAAATTTCATCTCTACAGAAATATCTCCATTTATTTCTGTTGAATTATTTATCTTCACTGCTGTAAAAGAATAATTCTGAGATGCTGAAAGGGTTGTTTTTGTCTCATTAGCTTCACCAGACCCTACAGCGTCCAGCCCTTCTTCACCCACAGAATTCATTGTATTCTGTGAAGATAAAGATGATGTGGCACTTCCATAAGAAACGCCTGCCGGAAGATTGGAAAGATCTACCGTACATTCCTGATTCTGTATAACGGAATCAATTCGCAGAGACTCAAATACCTCCTCCAGCGCAGGCTGGCTCACCGTAAATGATACTGTCTTATCTGCCAGCCATGTAACTTCATCTACATGAACTACCAGCTTCAGTTCATCATCATAAAAGTATGCAAGATCACAGTCCTGTGTAATAATCTTTGCCTGATCATCTGTATTCGTCAATATATAGGTATCACTGTTTGTGGATGTATCTGTCAGTGTATTTTCTGAAGCATTTCCATGTATTATAACCGTATCCTCAGCAAACACACCATAGTTTCCGTCTTTCAGATCTACTGTATGTTCATCTTTATAATCCGGCACATAATTATTCAGATCATCAAAAGCTTTTGTGTGGAACAGATTTACATAAGTATTGCTGATCACATGATCATTTGCTGACAGGTACGCCTTTATAATGTAATATTTCGGTAAACTGACATCTGCATAAATTTTCCCGTTATTTTCGTTGTAATCAATGTATGTACAGTCCTTAAAAATCAGTTCGTCAGATTCCTCTTCATAAATTTCTATATATGCCAGGCAATCTTCTTCTGCGTCGTATTCAAAACCCACATATGTATCTTCATCATTTGTTAATTCTGCATTCCTGATCTTATAGGGTGATTCTATCTGGCATACTGTACATATGCCACTTTCATCCAGATGATGATATGGCGAAATAGACTCATCGTATCTGTATCTGCACACGTTACAGATATATCTGATATATCCCTCTTCTGTACAGGTAGCATCCTGCATTTCTATTTCCTCATACTGATGTCCCAGTGGATCTACATAATCACCTTGTTCCTCATCACCGCAGATTTTACAGGTATATATGGTATAACCTTCTTCATCACAGGTAGGTTTCCGCTTCCTTGTTTCCTCATACTGATGTCCTGTGGCTTCCACGTAATCATCTGTATATGTTTCTCCACACACCTGACAGGTATATGTGGTATATCCATCGTCCTCGCAGGCAGGTTCTGTCACGACTGCACTGCCAACTAAAGGAACATGGTTTTCGCATATCTTCTTTATAATCAGCTTCAGCTGCCCACTGTCATCGTCTTCATCGTCTGCTTCTATTTCTATATAACAGTTTTCATTTTTTCCAAGATCCCATTCAACAAACTGACCAGTTTCATCCGAATCGCTGTCTGCAAAATGCATATGATCATCTCCGGAAGTCATATAAAACTCCATATCACTGCTGGCATGAAATTTGTATATACCTTCTTCCGGTGCAGTAAATTTCCAGGTCAGAGTTTTACCTGTGGTGATATTCAGAATATTTTCTCCCAGATAGACTTCTTCACTTTCGTCATGACTATCCCCGTTATTGTCATCTTCTCCATCACTGTCTTCAGCAGCAGCTCCATCAGAGAAATCACTGTCTGTTTCCACTTCCTGTTCTTCATCTTCAGACGGTTCCTCATCCTCTTCCAGATCTACTTCGGCAGCATCTGCATTGTCTGCAAAATCCTCTGATGAGACAGTTTGTTCTGGATTATTTTCTGATTCTGCCTGAACTGACAGTTCTTCTTCTGTCTGAGAGGCTGTTGTCTGCTGTATGCTTTCTGCCAGAACATTCACACTTGTGGCTGGCA
>CAKUJT010000312.1 GCA_934661765.1 uncultured Senegalimassilia sp. | reverse complement strand
ATACAGAAGTGCTTGAGATGGGAGTCAGCTATTTGAGGATATGCTGTGTGATTTCTTTTGGTATTATCTTCTTTTCATTATTTGAAAAGTTATTGCAGGCAACAGGTCGTTCTCTTTATTCTACAATCGGACAGGTAGCTGGTGCAGTTGTAAATATTATTCTTGATCCAATTATGATCTATGGTATCGGTCCGGTTCCGGAAATGGGTGTAAAAGGTGCAGCTTATGCAACGGTAATTGGTCAGGTAGCATCCGCAGTGTTGCTATTCATTTTCCATATGAAATTGAACAAAGAATTTGAACATGCTGCGAAATATATGAAGCCGGATACTGGCATTATAAAAGAAATCTATGCAATCGGACTTCCGGCAATTATTGCTCAGGCTCTGATGTCTATTATGGTTTATGTAATGAATCTGATTTTGAAGTTCAATCCGTCAGCGCAGACGGCCTATGGATTATTTTATAAAGTGCAGCAGTTTGTGCTCTTCCTTGCATTTGGTCTGCGAGATGCGATCACTCCAATCATTGCATTTGCTTGTGGAATGAGAAGTAAAAAAAGAATTCAGGATGGAATCAAATATGGGCTTTTCTATACGATTGTATTAATGATTTTGGGAATTGCAATTACAGAGATTTTCCCTGGAGCTTTTGCAACGCTGTTTAATGCAGGACAGTCAAGAGAATATTTTATCAGTGCGATGAGAGTGATTTCTATTAGTTTTCTGTTTGCGGGAATCAATGTTGCTTATCAGGGAATTTATCAGGCACTGGATGGTGGTATGGAATCGTTGGTTATTTCACTTTTAAGACAGCTTATTATCATTTTGCCACTGGCAGGAATCTTTTCTTTATTTGTAAGAAATGGTCAGATGGGAGTTTCTCTGATCTGGTGGGCATTTCCGATTACCGAAGTCATTGCGTGTCTGGCAGGGTATGTATTTTTAAAGAAAATCAGAAAAAATAAGATTGATATTTTGAGTTAAGGAGGAACTGGAAATGGCAAAAAGAATCATCACGATCAGCAGAGAATTTGGAAGCGGTGGACGTTATATCGGAGAAGAAGTCGCAAAAAAACTTGGAATTACTTACTATGATAAAAATATCATTAGTGAGATTGCAGAAAAGTCTGGTTTATCACCAGAATATATTCAGGAAAGTGCAGAGCTATCTCCCAAAAAAGGATTATTTGCCTATGCACTTGCCGGACGTGATATTACAGGAAAATCTATTGAGGATATGGTATATGAAGCACAGAGAAAGGTTATCTTGGAACTGGCAGAGAAAGAGTCTTGTGTGATTATTGGAAGAAATGCAGATTTCATCCTAAAAGACCGGAACGATGTGTTGAATGTATTTATTCATGGGGATATGCCGGAAAAAATACAGCGTATCATGGGGCTGCATAATGTAGAAGAGAAGGAAGCTGTCAAAATGATAGAGGACACAGATAAAAGACGTATGACAAATTATAACTTTTATACGGATCAAAAATGGGGAAAAGCCAGCAATTATACGTTGTGTCTGAACAGTTCACAGCTTGGATATGACAGATGTGAAGCGATAATTATGGAGTGTGTGAAGTAAAGCACGGCTTTTTCCTTATCATTATAATATGGAACAGAGAGAAGATGGTTGTCGTTAGCCATCTTTTTTCTTTTTGCGGAAAACTTTTATGGACAGATTTGCAATAGACTTATTTCAAGAAAAAATGTATAATACAAGAAAAAGATTCGTCAGCAAATCAGCCGAAAGTCGGAGACGCAAAGCTATAAGGTCTGCACAATAGCAGCCAGTTACAACGTTTAAGATGCATTGTCTGAAAAGACAGTGTTTTTTTATTTTGCGAATATTGGTTAGGGACAGGCAGCCATGACAGCTAATGCTTTTGCAGAAGATAAAAGAAAGACGATGGAAGCAGGGATGAATGCACATCTGTCAAAACCATTAAATGTACCGGAACTGATGGATACAATCCGAAAATTCTGTGCTGGTAAGCAGATGTGTCAGTGACCGGGAAAAGAATAACAGAGGTATAGCAGAATGAAAAAGGATAGCGGACCGTATAAAAGAATAAAAATATATTGTTATATTGTTGGATTGACTGCTTTTCTGACAGCATTCCTTGTTAGTGTTTTTCTGCTCCATAATCTGGAAAAGAATGAAAAGACAACTGGAAAATATATGGCGCAGGTTACGGAGAAAAGAGTCAGGGCAAGACTGGATCAGTATATCATGCTCTCTGATCTTTTGGGGAATTATATCAGTGCCGGAGAAAATCTGGATGAGAATACTTTTTCTAAACTGGCAGAAAAGATTCCAAATGAAGATGGCGTGATAAAGGCATTTGAGCTGGCACCTGAGGGCATTGTTACAGACATTTATCCGAAACAGGAAAATGAGGGAGCCTTTGGATTGGATATGCTGCAGGAGCATGAGCGGAAAAAGGATGCAGTTCTGGCAAAGGAGAGCAGAAAATATACGCTTGGAGGACCATACCAGTTAAAGCAGGGAGGAACAGGAGCACTGCTTTTTAATCCAGTTTATCAGGATAATAATTCAGACAA
>CAKUJT010000311.1 GCA_934661765.1 uncultured Senegalimassilia sp. | reverse complement strand
CATAATACTCGGGGTCGGGCAGAAGATAGGCGGCGAACAGCATAATGCCCGCGGAAACGACCAACGAGGCGACATCGGCGGGGTCGGTGAAGGCGGATGCTGAAGGAGACCCGCAAACCGCCGCCAAAACGAACCCGGCCACCAACACGGCCGCGCCCGCCAGCACGCCGAAGGACGCGAACAGCCGCGTGGGGCGCCAACGCAGCAAGGCGCACGCTCCCGCCGCAAGCACCCAGCTTGCCGCCATGATCCACGTGCCCGGCTGCATAAGCATGGCCGCCATCCGGTCGATCACCGCGTCGCTTGCGAAGGCCGCCGTCGAGAAATGCCAGGTGGTAAGCACATCCCACCCCATGAACGAGGCGCTTCCCAAGCCTGCCAGCATGAACCCGCACAGCACCTGGAAGGCCGCGGTCGCCATCGCCGCAACCGGGCGCAGCGCAAAACCCGCCGCAAGCGGGCCAAGCGGCCCCAACCCGATCGCGCCGGCAAGCGGCGTCGCCAGCGCGGCGTTCGCGGTCGTATCGCCCGCGCGGCCCAGGTACCACCACCATACGCCGGCGCCCGCCAGCAGCACGCAACCCGCAGCGGGCACGCCGCACATCACCAGCATGGCCGACAGGGAAACGAAGCCCAAAAGCGCGCCCAGATAAGGGCGAAGCGCGCCGGCAAGCGTGATGAGCAGCAGCAATCCCCAGAACAGCGGGTTGGCGAACCCTTGCGTTTGCGAGATGTTCTGCAGCGACACAAACGCCAGCAGCGCCGACCCCGCCGCGCCGCACGCGTGCGAGCCGAAGAACAGCAGCTCGGGGGTGATACGATCGCGCAACGGGATGCCCGGCTCGCGCGGCTGCGGCTCGGGCTCCTCTTCCTCCGCCGGACCGGCCACGATGTCAGCCAGCTCCGCGCGGCCCTTCGCCGGATCGCCCAAAAACGGCAAGAGCTCCTCCGCGAAATCCGCCACCGTCTCGTAGCGCTCCTCGCGTTCAGGGTCCAGCGCATAGAAGATGGGATCGTCCGCTGCCGGATCAAGGTTGTCCCAGCACAGCGACGGCAGCACCAGCTCACCGTCTTCAATGGCTTCCTGCGCTTGGAACAGGTTCGGCGCCAAGAACGGGTTCTCGCCCGCCAGCATCTCATACGTCACCGACGCCAGCGCCCATTCGTCGCAGCGAGCGTCAAGGTTCTCCTGACGCATCTGCTCAAGCGGCATATAGCCGATGGTGCCGCCGCCGGCCACGCCGAACCCCTGCGCGTCGGCCAAGGTTGCCAGGCCGAAATCGGTCACCTTCACCTGGCCCGATGCGTTGATCAGGATGTTGTCGGGCTTGATGTCCAGATGCAGCACGCCGTTCTCGTGCGCCACCTCCAGCGCGTGCGCCACCGCGTCGAACACGGCGGCGACCACATCGAGCGTCAGCCGATCGTCGTGGTCGCGCAGCAGCTCGGTGAGCGTCATGCCCTCGACGTACTCCATGATCAGGTACGCCGTGGAATCTTGGATCTCGAAGTCGTGCACTGCAACGATGTTCAGGTCCGACAGCACGGCCGCCATGCGGGCCTCGTCCAATCCGGGGATGCGCGAGAGCGTGCGCACCAGCGGACGGCTCGCAGGGTCGGCCGCATCCGTCAGGCTGACCGACTGGCCAGGCAAAAGCTGGTTGGAGAACGCATCCGGGCGCGACGGGTCAGCGGAATCGAAACCTGCGAAGCGGGACCCGACATCGCGGGCGGAGGCGTTCGTCGGTGCTGCCAGCGCATCGGGGCCGTCGGAAATCCCGGCATCCTCGGAGCCCGCAAAACCCGCTTCTTCCGGCAAATCTTCCCACGGGGGAACATCCGCCGGGTCGACGGTGGTCGCCGAAGAAGCCGCAGAACCCGCCGCATGCACACCCGATGCGCTGCCGAAGCCTTGCGAGCCGGCCCAGCTTTCGCCACGTTCATCAGGGGAAACATCAAGCGCATCGGCCCCGGGAAGGGCGGCGCGCAACAACTCGGCCTCGGACAGGGGGATGCACTTGATGGCCACTTTGCGCTGGATGCGCGTATCCCATGCCACCTGCACCGTGCCGAAGCCGCCGGCCCCCGCCTTGGCAAGAGGCTTGTAACGATTGAGTATCAGCTGCGTTTTAGTCATGCGCACATTATATTGCAGGGGCTTGCGCGCCATAGGTACATCAAATCCATTCGCTACAATCGGCCTAGGCAACGACAGAAAGGCCGCCGTTGAAAGACAACCGCACGCTTCCGCTTCCCCAGCGCATCGCCGCAGCATTAGCGGCCCTGGCGCTGGCGTTCTCGTTCGCGCTTCCCGCAACAGGCTGCTCCATCGGCATCAGCGACAGCTCCACCGGCTCCGGCAGCTCCATCAGCAGCACCGACAGCGGCTCCGGCGAGGGCGCGCGATCCGCTCAGGCGACCATCGCCGACATCCCCGCCTACACCGGCGCGCTGTGCATCGACATCAACCACGGCGTACCCGGGTTCACGGCGCAAGACGAGGCGCGCGGGACGTTCATGCAGTTCAGCGACCTGGATTTCGAAGGCCGTTGCGGCACCGCCTTCGCACGCAT
>CAKUJT010000310.1 GCA_934661765.1 uncultured Senegalimassilia sp. | reverse complement strand
AGTAATTCCAAAACTGTATTATGAGCATGATAAATAGGATGACTTGTATCAGAAACAATAATAGGTTTGTTTTCAATATCATTCCCAAGTAACGAACTCTGTTTTATACAATATTGCCATATTTCAAGTCTACCCGAAGAAACTGCATTTAAATCCATTCCATTGTCAACAGTCTTTTCTTGCTGCATTCTCTGCTCAATCACTTTATCAACTTGGATACTGGAAAGTGATGGTTCCGTTGAATCTACGCTAGTCACAACCTGAGTTTCTGAAACCGTTTTTGTTGTTTCTTTTTCCAATACATTTTTTAATTGAAGACCGTTTATAAAAACAGGAATCAATACAACTAAAAAAAATGCATACAAAATGATCCGTTTGAGCAGGATCCTGTCTCTATGATGATAACAATACTTGATTCCACAAATCATTCCCCAAATCAAAATACACCCTAAAGCGATCAGATTTGCTCGGGAAACAGTCATTAATGTCATTCCAATTGATGCGGAGATGATTGGAATCATCCAGATTTTCTTGCGCCCAGTCCAGGTAATCAGTAAATAAATTCCGCAAACGCATGATGCCACAGCAGATTTTGCCACTCCGTTAGGATCCGCGGCAATTCCCCCATATCTTCCCCAAAAGGTATCATCCATCCCCGCTGGTGCACAAATCATATTTACAAAATAATAGCAAATAAAGCAAAGCACTCCTATGATTGCAATACACCGAAACAAGGTGTCAAAGTCTCGACGATAGCACCATACGATAATAAATGGCGGCATAAGAAACGTCATAAAAAGTCCCATTAAAATATAGCTGTATCCTATGTAATGATGGATCCCTGAAACCACGATCACAATACCACAAAGCATCAAAACATACATGAGCCAGGATCGTATTTTTACCATTTCTATTTTTCGATCAATACTGACAATAAGAAATCCTATAAATGCGCATGTGCCTATAAAACTGTTCAGCATGGCCGGATAATCGTATAGAAAAAAACGCTTAGCCTGATAAAAATAGGTCGATACAATAATAATGGTCAAACAACTATACATCAGTATTGACCGTGTTCTCTGGGACAAAACTGATGTATGCTTATATATAAAATTCAGGATTGGAATATATAAATTTTCTACGATCATAACATCTCGCTTTCTATTGGTTTTATTTATTCTCCAGATACTGCACCGTCCGCATCAAGCCTTCTTTTAGAGAATACTGAGGCTGCCAGCCAATATTATGCAGACGATCACTGTTAAGGATCCCCAGGGTAAACGGTGCTGCTCCAGTATCTTTCGTTTCTTTTGGCAGATCCATCACCACCTGAATATCACGATCCGCATAAGCATCTGCCAGTGTTTCTGCCAGCTGGCGAATAGATACGGTGGATTCCGGGCTGGATATATTATAAACCATTTCATCGGAATCCAGCAAAATCCGAAATATAGCAGCTACAGCATCGCTGACGTAGGTATATGTGCGAATCGGTTTTCCTTCGCTCTTCATTACGATATTTCTATCGTTTATCACATCTCGCAGAAAATCCGCCTGAACCCGGCCGTCATCTACGGACATTCCCGGACCATAAGTATGTGCCAGGCGTGCCACCTTAACATTGAGTCCATACTGCTGTGCGAAGGATGCACACATGGTTTCAGCAGCTTTCTTGCCCTCCGGATAGCAGGAGCGTGGGGAAAGGGGGTCTACAAACCCATAGCTATCTTCCGTAAATTCTTTCTGATCATCGTAGGGCTGTCCATAGATTTCACGAGAAGAAATAAACAGATACCCCTCTGCATGACTTCTGCGTGCCAGATCCAGGGTGTAATAAGCACCCAAAGTATTTGCAGCAATCGTCCCCACCGGATCTTCTCGCATGATCAGTGGACTGGCCGGGCTGGCTGCGTGAATGATATAATGGAAATCCACATCCGTTTGGATTGGCTCTGCTACACTTTGACGGAGCACCTTGACCTGATTTCGAACATCCTCCGGCAGCTTTTCCGGATGGCGTACTAATGCGTACAGTTCCAGATCATTTCCAGAAATCTCTTTCCACTGAAGGATCGTCCTGCTGATGTAGCTTCCCAGCATACCACCGGCTCCCGTTACCAATATACGCTTACCGTCAAAATTTTCCCAGCTGATGTCTTGTTTTAATATGTCTCGTGCATCTTCCTGTAAAATATGGTTCATAGCTGTCCTCTATTTCTTTAAATTCTGTGCGATCTCTCCCGGAGCCAGGCCTAGTGCCTGCTGCGTCTCTTTATACTCCAGCATTGCACGGAATACATACAGATCCTCCGGCGTCGTCACCTTGATATTGCCCCGGTTTCCTTCCACCAGATGAACTTCTTTCCCGACAGAACGCATCAAGGTACAAGTATCGATAATTCCTTCATAAAAAGGATTCGTCTCTCGCACCTGGTCGTGTGCCTGCAGTACATCTCCAAGCCAAAAGCTCTGTGGGGCCTGCGCGGTATAGAACGAACTGCGATCTGGAGACTCTTCCACAACGTTTCCACTATGGCTGATAATAGGAGTTTCAAAAAACTTTGTGCAGGTCACTGCCGATCCATGTTCTCTGAC
>CAKUJT010000309.1 GCA_934661765.1 uncultured Senegalimassilia sp. | reverse complement strand
ATCGTCATGACCTCGGGAAGCCCGCACAGCGTGCGCGGCGTTACCCCGTTCAAAATGCAGCTTACGGTGGTGAAGCCCGCAGAATAGCAAAAGCGGGACAGCGCACCGGGTGCACTGTCCCGCTTGGAGACTGCTTAGCGGGATTCGCCGGAATGCCTGCCGATCAGCCGCTTTTGCAATGCGCGGCTCTATTGCTCGAAGTCCACGTCCTTGCTTTCGCGGAAGAACACGAGCGCGACCGGGGCGATTACGGCCATCGCTCCCAGGTACCACCAAGCGCATGGCCGCCAACCGTTCGATGACCGGTTTTGCAGTATCGGAAGTTGTTTGAGAAAAACGGCGCAGCTTGGTATGTGGTGAGGTGAGCAGACTGTGTGTAAAGCAGTGCTCGCTAAGGGAAGTACCAACGCCGCCGAGGCGACGTAAAAAAGCCGGAAGCAGCCCAGTCGAGTACAGACTCGGCCGGGCTGCCTAATTCACTTCTTTTGATGTTCGGGAAACGGGGTCCTTTGCAGAAATGGGAGGCAGTTCAGGACGTAGCACCAAGTGTCCGGGGGATTTTTGTTTTGAGGGGGGGAGACTATGGCCTCGAAGAAGAACCGCTCTTCTTGGGCGAAGGAGAAGGCGCAGTTCAACGCGCAGTTGGGCGGTTTCGATGCGCTCGACGACGTGTTCGCGCGGGAGGATTCGCGCCATGCTCACCTTGCGGAGGAGCGCGACAGCGCCCAGCGATACAAGGCGTGCGAATCGAAAAACCGTTACGCCACGCTGGCAGAAGCCCAGGAGAACCTTGCGTGGTGTCAAAAGCAGGGCAAACGCGGCCTGCAGATCTACGAGTGCCCCTATTGCGGCGGCTGGCATCTGACCTCGCATCCCTGGGAGGACGCCCGTTAGCGGTTTCCCTATTCCGGACACTTGGTGCTACGTCCCCAAAGTTTCCCAAAGTGTCCGGATGCATGGGTGGCGACCTTGTGATTCCCCGGATTTTGCCTGCTGTGCTGTTGGTTGGGTATACTGCGGCGTGGCAAGGGAAGGGGTGCGCGTGTTCAGCGATTTCGCTATCTGGTATTTGTTTCTCGCCGGCACGGCCGGAGGCGCCTTCCTGTGCGCCACGGTGATGGACGTCCGCGCGAACCCCGGCTGGGATGCGCGTCGCGTGCCGCTTTGCGCGCGATGCGGCATGTTTGGCGCCTTCGGGCTTTTGGTGCTGGCGGCGCTCATGCTGTTCTGCGATCTTGGGGACCCCTTCGATATATGGTATCTGTTCGAGAACCCGCTGCGCTCCATCGTGTCGATAGGCGCATGGCTGATCGTGCTTGGCTTGGCGTTCTCGTTGGCGGTATCGGCCATGATCGCCGCAAAGGTGGACATGCCGTATCTGTTCCGCTTCCTGGAAATCGCCGGTGCTGTGGCGGCCATCGGCGTGATGGGCTATACCGGCGTGCTGCTGTCTTCGATGGCGGCCGTCGAGTTCTGGAACACCTGGCTTCTGGTCGCGCTGTTCGTCGTGTCGGCCGTAAGCTGCGGCTGCGCCTTCGTCTCGCTTTCCGCTTTCATCCTCTCGGGATCGGCGCAAAGGTCTTCGGCGCTGAAAGGCGCTGCCCGCCTGTTGCGCGCAGCGGAGCTTGTCGTGCTGGTCGCGTTCCTTGCGTCGCGGTGGTTGGCGGGCGGCGCGGCGCAGCGGTCTTGCGAACTGCTGTTTTCCGGACAGCTTGCAGGGATCTTCTGGGGCGGGCTCGTGCTATGCGGGTTCGTCATCCCGGTCTTCGCGGACTTGATCGCGCGCGTGGCCCCTGTGCCGGTCTTGCGGCAGATAAGCGCGGCGTCGACGTTGGCGGGCGGGCTGTGCCTGCGATATTGCGTGGTGCTCGCGGCTTCGCACGCCCCGATTTCGCTGATTGTGACATAATGATAGTTCATTAGGTAAACCACGCGCTGGCGCAAGGCGCTTCAGGTCCGCGCGAAAGCGGGAAACCGAGCTCGCGACGGCTCATAAGCGCCTTAGCGAAACGTATCGATACGGAACGGGGCAGGCCATGACGGCGATCTCCAACACAAGGCAAACCGGCGAATCCGTGTTGGTTGCCGATAAGGATCTCATTACCATCGACGAGGAGAGCGGCATCCCCATTTGGATGCAGCTGCGCAACAGGCTGGTGTACTTGGTGGTGTCGGGCACGTTCCCGCCCGGCATGAAGCTGCCGACGGTGCGCGACCTGTCCTCGTCGCTGAAGGTGAACTACAACACGGTCAGCAAGGTGTATCGCGATATCGAGAAGGACGGCTACGTCATCACGCGCCGCGGCAAGGGCACGTTCGTGGCTGAAATCAACTCGAACGGCTACGAAGCGCAAGACGCGAAAGCCGCGGTGGATATGCTGATCGACAAATTCCTGGAGCAATGCAAGGAGCTGGGGCTGTCCGAGGCGGATGCTGCCGCGGCGGTGGCGAAGCGGGCAGGGGGGATGTTCGTATGAGAAGGTTCGGGCCGCAGCGCGGGCATCGTGGAAGCGAGCAGGTGGACGTCGCGTTCGCCAACGTGTCGCACGAGTCGCCCGACAACATCATCACCGAAAAGGATGCAAGCCGCGTAGGCG
>CAKUJT010000308.1 GCA_934661765.1 uncultured Senegalimassilia sp. | reverse complement strand
TCCGATGTTATGGGCGGTTGGGGCATCTGGGAGACAGTGAATGGTGAACAGCAACTGACCACCGAGTGCATCGAGAATGTGATCATGATGGTGCCGTTTTCAGCAGTAGTGATGTGGACGTTTGGAGAGAAGATTGGAAACAGCTGGAAGAAGATACTATGACAAAGCGGGAAGATAGCATTTATCTTTTCGATAAGCATAGAGATGTTGCAGTTATTGATGCGGCTAGGAACGTTCCAGCTATCGGACATCTTCTATAACACTCTATAACACAGTCGGTGGAATGCTAGGCGGATTGATGTACTGTGGGACCATGAAGGCAAGAAAGTGTCTGTAAAACTGGATGAAATTGTGATATACTGGGAGCGGTAGCTCCCTACGCTGCTCATAATAATCACACACCTCTTCGTGGTGAGCAGCAGGCAACGGTCTATTATGATCGGCGAAGATGTGAAAGAGAAAATTTGGGAGGTGCAAGTATGTGTGAAAACGATAGCACCTATAGGGGAACGGCCGAAAGACAAGATTTCTATTTTAAATCCCCACTTGCAAAGCTGGAAGAAAATGAAGATGAATATTCGAGATGCTGGGTATACCTGTCTGATAACTTCAAGAATAAATTAAAGAGTTTCTTGGAACATTTGAATGATGAGCAGGGGTTTAAGTTGCCGCATGAAGACGAATTGACGTCATATGATAATCCGGAATATCTTTGGCTGGCATATGAACTTGAACATATACGGTACACTTGTAATTCGGCTATGGTGAATCCGTATACTGGAGAATTATTAGCAGGATGTAAAAAAATTCCGTATGTGCAACTGCGCTTAAAATTAGAAGCCTTTTCAATAGAAACCCTTTATCCCAAAACTACAGTAAATAGTTATGATAAGCAGTCTAACTCCAAATATGTAATTGAATTTGATGTGGCATTCTTAAAGGCCTTTATGAATTTTATAGTTACTGTGTTTGATGATAATCCCCAAACATATGTTGAATTGGATGGGCATAAGTACATCACACATCAGTATAGAGCACCTATATACCGCCTGCCTCCATTTGAACAGAAATTTGACACGAGACATGATATTCCGGGCATGATTTTTAGTGAAGCAATCCAAATGCTCTTATATCATGAATTGGCACACATTGGGGGTGGGCATTTGGATTTAAAGGTGGCAGATCCAGAATATGCAAACAATCCAGATGTTCAGATTACGGAAGAAGATGAGGCTGATAATCAGGCCATTTGTTGGTTATTAGGTATTCGCTTCCTAGAAGCACCTTCGAATATTTTAGAGATAGGTGCTGATGATTTAAAAGAAGAACTAGCAATGTCTATTTTTGCGGTTTATTTACTATATACTTGGAACTATTCTGGAATGGAACGAATGTGGAATAAAAATACAATTTCAGATTATGGACATAAATCGCATTTGCCTTATCAACTAAGAGCATATAGAATGCTATCAGCAGCTTTGACTCGATTACAAAATCTTGGCATATGGTGTGAAGACGGCCAAGTTTGTTCGGTCGATGGGAAAAAAATAAAAAAAGAATTTTTTGAAGAAGTAGAAAAATTGGCATTTCAAATGATAAATTCCTTTGAAACTTCTTTGTCAATGTTTTTTGCTAAGACGGAAAATATTTACGAGCTTGCACAAAGTGAAAGACTGCAGGAACTTTATGAGATGGTGATAAAGGAACAAGATGAATTGATTCCAGAAATTTCAAAAGAAAAAGTTCCGTGGCTTCTTGGATATGCACCAGAAGGACAAGCCGAAATGAAGAGAGTCCATGATTTATGGAAGGATGTAAGAGAACATCTGGAAAAAAACGGGACATACTGCAGACTTAGAAAATTTGAGGAATGGGTTCCATTAGGATGATATTCCCCTCACTCAAAGACACTGTAATACTTAAACCAAAAAGGAAAGAGGTTATCACCATGCCCAGAACAAAAGGCAGCAAAAACCGTCCCAAGACCAATGTTACCAAAGATTTTGCAACCCAGATCGCGGAGAAGCAGGAGGCTATTGCGTTTCTGAATATTGAGATCGCATCCATCACCGCCAACATTGATACTTTGAAGGCTGACCTGAAAGAGAAGAAGACTGCTCTGAAGAAGGTCGAAAAAGAAGTGGCATCTCTGGAAGCGAAGAAGGCAAAGGCAGATGCTAAGGCCGCTGAAGAAGCTAAGTTGTTATATAGTTTGTAACGAAAATAAAAGAAATGGAGTGTGAAAAAAATGAATTTATCCAAAATACATCATATTGCAATTATTGTATCTGACTACGAAGTCGCAAAGGATTTCTATGTGAACAAGCTGGGATTCGCTGTCATCAGAGAAAACTACCGCCCGGAGCGTAAAGACTGGAAGCTGGATCTGCGTGTCAATGAACACACGGAGCTGGAGATTTTCGCTGAGGAAAATCCGCCGAAGCGTGTGAATCGCCCGGAGGCTTGTGGCCTGCGTCACCTTGCGTTCTGCGTTGATAGCGTGGAGCAGACGGTCAGAGAACTGGCGGAGGTTGGCATTGAATGTGAGCCAATTCGGGTTGACGATTATACCGGAAAGAAGATGACTTTCTTCCATGATCCGGATGGACTGCCGCTGGAGCTGCATGA
>CAKUJT010000307.1 GCA_934661765.1 uncultured Senegalimassilia sp. | reverse complement strand
CGATAGAGAAGCTGCTGCTGCTCAAAAATCGTTCTCCCAACCAAAGGAATGTCTGTAAATTCCCGCGCATAGCCCTCGTTGGATTCAGCCGAGGACTGTATGCTCTGGCGCAAAGCCGAAACCAGCTCCAACGCTTCGACCTTGTCCATCTTGTTCAAATTGGTAATGACCACATTGAAATCGAATAGCAAGGGTACTGGGCCAGCGACATAAGAGGCCATCAGCTCCTTGAAATACGCTCTGCCCTGATCGGTAATAGAATAAATGGCTTTATCCGCAAACTTATCGCCCTTGACAATATCGCTTTGCAGATAACCCTTTTCGCTCAACTGGAGAACCTTGCGATAAATAGAAGGTACGCTTATTTTTGTCCAGCGGGAAAAATGGTGGTACTCCACATCCTTTTGAATGTCATAGGCGCTTTGCGGTTTTTCCAATACAATACCAAGTATGACTAAATCGATTGACGACATAACTACACCTCCAACTTTTACTATTATCAATAGTACTATTGTTGATAGTAAAAGTCAAGGAGAAGTACCTTATATTTCCGAATTGGACATAGCCTGTTTTTCAGCCATAGACAATTCCCGATGAAGGTGTAACGCCATAAATACAGTGATTACTACGGAAATTACATCTGCGATGGGTTGGGCATATAGGATTCCGTTCATTCCCCATACCATAGGCAGCAGCAAAATGACAGGAACAAAGCAGACACCTTGTCTACATGCTCCCAAAAAGAAACCTGCCGCACCTTTACCCAAGGCAAGGAACAAAGAGGAGTAAACCGTGTAGAAACCAAAAAGAATGAATGTGATCCCATTTGCAAACAGTGATTTTTGACCCACTAAAATCATTTGATTATCTCCCTCAGTAAATTGAGAGATAATCTGCGTAGAAAAAACGGCCATCACCAAGCCTACGACTAAGCAGAAACTTGTAGACCAAATGATTGAGGTTTTGATTGCTTCGCGCAGGCGATCAAACTTCTTTGCCCCATAGCTGAATCCAGCAATAGGCTGGAACCCTTTCAGAAATCCAAAGACAACAAGAGTTCCCATAGAAGTAACTCGCGTAACCGCCCCCATGCCTGCAATGACCGAATCGCCATAATTGCTGGATGCGCGGTTAATTAGCGCAATCGAAAGACTTGTTAGCAGTTGGAACACCAAAGTGGGAACTCCAATTTTCAAAATTTCCGTTATCATTTGCCTCGTAGGAGAAAACTCTTTTATGCTGAACGAAAATACGCTTTTTTTGCGCAGAACATAGGTAAGATAAACAAGCGTGGATACCATTTGCGAAATTGCTGTGGCGATTGCTGCACCTTCTACTCCCATGTCCAAAGTATAAATGAAAAGAGGGTCTAATCCGATGTTCAATACGGCTCCCAATAGCAAGGCACACATGGTCGTTTTTGCTGCACCCTCGCTACTTACAATATTGTTCATTGTTACATTAAATACATTGAAAACACAGGACAGCACATAAATTCTTGCGTATGTCAAGGCATACGGCATAATTGTTTCCGTCGCGCCCAACATTACCAAAATTGGTTTAAGGAAAATCGCAGAAAGTAGGATGATAATAGCACCAATCAGAATACTGCTATACAATGCGGTGCTTGCCACTTTATCGGCGGTATCTTTATCTCCGCGTCCCAATAGTCTTGACAGATAAGATGCGGCTCCGTTACCGAACATAAGGCCTAAACCAACCACGACTTGTCCCAACGGAAATACGACAGAAATAGCACCCATTTGACTTTTGCCCAAGCCACTCACAAAATAGGCATCCACCAGATTATAGAGTGCATTGATCAACATCCCAATCATAATCGGTATGCCGAGAGCCATCAGCGCTTTTGGGATAGGCGCACTGCCCAAAAGCTCAAGTTTGTTGTTGCGTTCATTCATTGTTAATACTCCTTTCGCTTCTTTGAGTGTAATTTATAGTAGTATAGATTATAGTATACTACCGTATAAATCATACTACTATAATTTATAGTATATGTCAAGAGAAGTCAGGCGTTTTATCTTGACAAAGAGTATAAAATCTAATACTATAATTTATAGTAACTTTGACAGTATTCTTTCATGCAGAAAGCATAGTGAAAGGGTGTGATTCCACATGGCAACCATAGATTTAATCGTGTTGGGAATATTGAAAAAGGAGCCAATGAGCGCCTACGATATTCAAAAGTTAGTAGAATATAGAAACATATCCAAATGGGTAAAAATCAGCACTCCATCCATTTATAAAAAAGCCATTCAGTTAGAAGAAAAGGGGCTAATCCGAGGCGAAATCGTAAAGGAAGGGAAGATGCCAGAAAAAGCGATTTATTCCCTGACGGAAGCGGGAGAAGCGGAATTTGAACGGCTCATGTTTGAGATTTCTGGAAAACCTATTAACATTTTTCTGGACTTCAACGCTGTTATTGTGAATTTGGATTCCTTGCCACCTGAAAAACAAAAATCGTGCATAGCAGAAATTGAAGAAAATATTAGTACTTTAAAATCCTATCTGGAACATAATATACAGAAAAAAGAAAATGAGCCCAGTATTCCCGCAACAGGTATGGCTGTTTTGCGTCAGCAGTATGTACTGGTGGAAGCAATCCAAGCATGGATTGCTTCATTAAAAAAGAAT
>CAKUJT010000306.1 GCA_934661765.1 uncultured Senegalimassilia sp. | reverse complement strand
GTTATGATTGGGAGCTTCTATGTGAGGCTCCCTTTTTCATACAAAAAATCACAGAAAGGAACAGAAAACTATGATGAAAGCAATGGAAAAAAGACAGGAAGCACGAAAAAACCAGGAGAAAACTTTAAAGAGAATGATGGCTTATCAGAAGAAAGCCGAGCAGATGGTTAGCAGAAAAAGAATGAACCATCACATGATCAGAAAGGGGTAAAAGCGTATGATGAACAGAAAAGAATTTTACGAATATGTGAAAGACAATGTAAAGGAATATCTTCCGGCATCTTATCAGGATGCAGAGATTAAATTGCAGGAAGTTGTTAAAAATAATGGGTTAAAGTTGACAGGAATTACCATTCCAAAGGGCGATCAGAGGACAGTGCCAACGGTGTACCTGGATTCTCTTTACCAGAAATATGTAAATGGAAAAGATGCAGATTCCTGTGTAGGTGATGTAGCAGATATGCGTATTGAGGCACAGGATAAGGCAGAGTTTATTGATATGGGAGTACCTGATATTTTCGATTATGAGAAAATGAAGGGAAAATTGCAGGTAAGGATCTGTGACCGGCAATGGAATGAAGAACGACTGGCAGATAAAGTGGTCACGGAACACGGAGATTTTGCAGCTTATTATGCAGTAAATCTGCAAGAAAATGAAGATGGAATCGGCAGTATTCCCGTAACTCGTTCTCTGATGAATGAATGGGGAGTATCTGCCGAACAGATTCAGGCAGATGCAATGGAGGTAGACAGGAATCGTGGCATCGTCCTGATGGATATGAATGAAATGGTAAAATCTATGATTTTCGGTGGAGAGCCGGAAAATCTTCTGCATGAAAAACTGGATATTGAAGCAATCGAAAATCCAATGTTCTGTCTGACAAATACACAAAAAATGAATGGTGCTTCACTGTTATTGCAGGAAGATATTCGTAAACAGATCGGTGAGTGCCTGGGCAGTGATTATTTTGTTCTTCCATCTTCAATTCATGAGGCACTGATTCTTCCGGATAATGGGATGCTTGAAGTACCAGAATTAAATGCCATGGTAAAAGAAGTCAATGAGACGCAGGTAGAAAGGCAGGAACAGCTTTCTGATAAGGTTCAGTTCTGCGATGGGAAGACAGCAGTTATGGAAAATGCCGAACGCAGGGAAGCACGTCTGGAGAAAGAAAAAGCAGCAGAAAAAGCAACTGCGAAAACAGAAGCAAAAGGTGGAATCCATGGGAAATTGGAGAAAGCCAAGGCGGAAATCAAAGCAAAAGAAGCAGACAAAGTACCGAAGAATAAAGCGAAAGACCTTGCCACAGTATTATAACAAGAAATAACGATGATTTTGAGGGGACTGTGTGAGCAGTCCCTAATTTTATGAAGATGGAGGAGAAAAGAATATGGATTGGTGTTTATATGGTGATGACAAAAGAAAGGAAATGGATAGAGATTTAAAACCGGAATATCTTTTGGAGGACTTACTAAGATATCAGGATGTATTTGGCGAAGAATTTGGTGTGAAAGAGTTTCTTATGCTGGAGGATATCAGAGTAAAGGCTATGATTGCCGGAGCACTTGCAGATATGCCGGAATTTCTTATAGATCAGATTGGAAAAGCAAATAACAGTAGTAATTTTCCTTCTATGACAAGGGCAATGGAAAGGATTGCCGATGTTGTAGAAGAAAAGTGGGAAGAAGAAAGGGAGTAGCACATGGCAAATAAATTATATGCAATGGAACAGCTGACGGAAGAGGTGGCGAAAGATGTAGCTGCCAGTCCGCAGGAATGGATGCGGTTCCTTGACACTGCATCCAGACTGTATAAATATACTTTTCCAGAACAGCTTTTAATTTATGCACAGCGACCGGAAGCAACTGCTGTAGCATCTATGGAAATCTGGAATCAGAAAATGTTCCGATGGATTAAAAAAGGTTCCAAAGGAATCGCATTGATTGATAATACATCAGGACCAAAGATAAAACTGAGATATGTGTTTGATGTGCAGGATACTTATAAAGTAAGAAATCTGGGAAAAGATCCACAGTTATGGAATCTTCCAACGGAAGGTGAACAGCTGGTGGCAGATTATCTGCAGGAGCAATTAACACTGGAAGATACAGAAGGAGGACTTGCTGAAAGTCTGCATCAGGCAGCGAAGGAGAGCATGCAGGAATGGCTTCCAGATGCATTGGAAGAACTGAGACTGGACGTAACAGGGACATTTTTGGAAGAACTGGACGAACAGAATCAGGAAGTAGAATTTCGGGAACTGATGACAAATAGTGTCTGGTATGTATTGCTAAACCGGTGTGGACTGGATGTACAGGAATATCTGGATGCAGAGGATTTTCGGCATATTACGGACTTCAATCAGCTGAAAATATTAGGACATCTGGGAAGTGCAGTCAACGAGATCAGCAGACCGGTACTGATGCAGATTGGACGATATGTATTGAATGATTTGGAAAAAGATCTGAAAACGGTTGCAAAAGAAAAGGAAGTAGCTTATAATAAATTTAACACGTTAATTCGTGAAAGTAAAACGGAGAACACAGTAGATAGAGAAGAAAATAAGGAGGAAACAGAGCATGAGAGAGATCACTTACAGCCAGAACGGAGAGTACCAGATTCCGGATATCAACTTGGAGGAGACGAGAGGAACGAT
>CAKUJT010000305.1 GCA_934661765.1 uncultured Senegalimassilia sp. | reverse complement strand
TAGGCCACGTCATGAGCGGTAACCGGCTTGCCGTTGGTGAACTTGGCGTCGGTGCGGATGGTGAACGTCCAGGTCAGGCCATCGTCGCTGCAAGAATAGGCCGTTGCCAGATCGTTCTCGAAGCCCATGTCGGCCTTCGTGGTCAGAAGCGTGGACTGGATGAGCGGCTCGTGCACATGCTCGCCGCAGCCCCAGGAAACAAACGGGTCGAAGCCGGCGTCGGGCTCGCTGCTCACCGGCATGGAAACGGTGACCTGAGAGGCATGCTCCCCGCTAGCGGCGGAGCCGGAACCCGCATTGGAGCCGCCGGCGCAGGCGCTCAGCACGCCGCCGAAGCCCACAGCAGCGGCGCTTACGCCCGCCACCTGCAAAAACGTACGCCTGGAGAAGCTCTTCATCAAGAAATCCTTTCATCGACCAGGCGAAGGCGCGCGACGTCTGCGATTTCATTGCGCGCCCGCCTGGTGTTACGAGGTGAAATTCCGTAACACACTATAGCAGGCGCGCCCGCTGATTCGATGTTACGAATGTCAAATTCGTAACTCCTTCATGCGAACGGCCCCGGAATGCCGGCATTCGGCCGATTTGCGTAAGCGCAATACCCAGTAAAGCGCCCCGGGCGAGGCCACCACAAGCGAACGCAAGCAAGCGCGCGCCGCGATCGGTAGATTCCCATGCGGGCAAACGTCGCGAAAAACGCCCACCGCAGCACACGCCGGCAGCACGCGGCGAAGCGCCCAGGCGAAGCCGCCGCGCTATTCCCCGTCCGCTTCCGGCGCTTCGCCCGTCTCGATGATGTGCAGCAGCGCGGCCTCGTCCAGCACGGGGACGCCCAGCGCCACGGCCTTGTCGTACTTGCTGCCCGCCGCCTCGCCGGCCACCACGAAGCTCGTCTTCTTCGACACGCTGCCCGACACCTTCGCACCTCGGGCCTTCAGCGCCGCGCCGGCCTCGTCGCGTTTCATGCCGCTTTGCGTCAGGCTGCCGGTCAGCACGAACGTCAGCCCCTCGAGCGTCTGCGGCAGCGCATCGGCCGCTTCCGCCTCCACGTCGTCGGCCAGGTGCACGCCGTGCTTCGCCAACCGCTCGATGACCTGCACGTTGTCGGGCGTGCGCAGGAACAGGTACGTGGAATGCGCGATCTTCGGGCCCACACCGTCCACCGCCGCCAGCTGCTCCTCGGTGGCCGCCATCAGCGCGTCCATGCTCGGGAACGCGCGCGCCAGCGTTTCGGCCATGGTTTTGCCCACATGGCGCATGCCCAAGCCGAACAGCGGGCGGGCGAACGGGCGCGTGCGCGACTCATCGATGGCCGCTACCAACTTCTTCGCGATAGTCTGCCCCAGGCAGATCGGCTCGCCCTCCTTGTTCGTGCGACCCGTCTGCAGCTGCGCCAGCTCCACCTCGTCGAGCGTGTAGTAGTCCGCCACGTCGCTCACGCGGCCGGATTCCACCAGCCGGCGCACGATCTCCTCGCCCATGCCGTCGATGTCCATGGCGCCGCGGCTAGCCCAATGCAGCAGACGCTCAAGCGCCTGAGCAGGGCAATCGATGGAAATGCAACGGTAATCCGCCTCGCCGTCCTCGCGAACCACGGGACTGCCGCAGCTCGGGCACTCCTTGGGCATGCTCCAGGGCTGCGCATCGGCCGGACGTAGGCTGAGCACAGGACCCAGCACCTCGGGGATCACGTCGCCGGCCTTGCGCACGATGACCGTGTCGCCCACGCGAACGTCCTTGCGCAGCACCTCGTCCTCGTTGTGCAGCGTGGCGCGGGCAACAGTCGAGCCCGCCACCAGCACCGGGTCCATCTCCGCCACCGGCGTCAGCTTGCCCGTACGGCCCACCTGCACGGTGATGTCGCGCAAAAGCGTGGTCTTCTCCTCGGGCGGGAACTTGAACGCGATGGCCCAGCGCGGCGCGCGGGCCGTGTAGCCCATGGCCTCCTGCTGCGCGAACGAGTTCACCTTCACCACCACGCCGTCGATGTCGTAGGGCAGCGCATCGCGGCGCTCCAGGCTTTTGCGGCAGAACTCGTGCACCTCCTCCGCGCTGGTCACCAGCGCGATGTCGGGGTTCACGTGGAATCCCGCCTCGCCCAGCCATGTGAGCAGGTCCCACTGCGTTTCCGCCACCAGCTTGCGCTCGTCGCCCACGGCATACACGAATGTGGAAAGGTCACGGTGCGCCGTGATCTGCGGATCCTTCTGGCGAAGGCTGCCGGCGGCTGCGTTGCGCGGATTGGCGAACGGCTGCTTGCCGTTGACCTCGGCAGCTGCGTTGAGCGCTTCGAAGCTGGTCTTGGGCATGTAGCATTCGCCGCGCAACTCGATAGAGGCATCGGCGTCGCGGATGCCGGCCATAGCGCCGTCGCGCAGACGCAGCGGCACGTCCTTCACTGTGCGCACGTTCACCGTGATGTCCTCGCCCGTGGTGCCGTCACCGCGCGTTGCCGCGCGGATAAGGCGGCCGCCCTCGTACGTGAACGCCACCGACGAACCGTCGATTTTCAGCTCGCACACCAGTTCGGGGATGGTGCCGAAGAATTCCTTGACGCGCGCCAGCCATTCGTCGAGCTCCTCGGCGCCCATGGCATCGTCGAGCGAGTACATGCGGCGCTCGTGCTGGATGGGCGCGAACTGCTCGCCCACGTAACCGCCCACGCGCTGCGTGGGGCTGGACGGGTCGAT
>CAKUJT010000304.1 GCA_934661765.1 uncultured Senegalimassilia sp. | reverse complement strand
ATTCCGATCTTCCATGATGACCAGCATGGTACTGCGATCATCACACTGGCAGGTCTTACCAATGCACTTAAAGTTGTTGGCAAGAAGAAAGAGGATGTCCATGTTGTAATGAACGGAGCAGGAGCAGCAGCAATCTCTATCGCTCGTCTGCTTCTCACAGCCGGATTTAAGAACATCACACTCTGTGACAGAAAGGGTGCGATCTATGAGGGACGTCCGGAAGGAATGAATCCAGTCAAAGATGAAATGAGCAAGGTGACCAATCTGGATAAGAAAGCAGGTTCTCTGGCAGATATGCTGGTCGGCGCAGATGTATTTATCGGTGTTTCCGCACCGGGTGCCGTTACAACAGAGATGGTTAAGACCATGAATAAGGATGCAATTGTTTTTGCATGTGCAAACCCGACTCCGGAGATCTTCCCGGATGACGCAAAGGCAGGCGGAGCAAAAGTTGTTTCCACAGGAAGAAGTGATTTCCCGAACCAGATCAACAACGTACTTGCTTTTCCAGGAATCTTTCGTGGCGCATTTGATGTGAGAGCAAAAGAGATCAATGATGAAATGAAGCTGGCAGCGTCTGAAGCACTTGCAAATCTGATCGCAGATGAGGAACTTTCTCCGGAATATATCATTCCGAAGGCATTCGATAAGAGAGTAGGACCGGCGGTAGCCAAAGCAGTTGCGGAGGCAGCAAAGAGAACCGGCGTAGCCCGTATTTAAAAAAATACAATTTAATAAGATAGACAATTCTCCCCGGCATAACTTATTATAGGGATAGCAAGGACGTGTGACAACAATAGATTTTACTTCAAGGAAACGTCCGCAGTATGCCGGGGATTTTCTTATAATTTTTTACGAATGAGTAGAGATTTATAGCTGGAAATAAAACAAAAGTTACATCGAATGAAAACTGGAATAGGAAATACTTTCTAAAATCGTGGACAATGTCAGAAACAGCTCAGAAAAGAAGGGACAAAATATGCAAATCAGTTTATTACTAATGGAAGAGATTGCAAAGCTTTTTGCAATTATGCTTATGGGATATGCGGTTGTAAAAGCCGGCCTTATGAAGTCATCGGAGAGTAAAAGCATATCTGTAGTCATGGTTTATCTGGTTATTCCATGCGTAATTATCGACGCATTTCAGGTGGACTATACGCCAGATGTAAAAAAAGGACTGCTCCTGGCATGTGCGGCAGCAGTTCTGGTACATGTTTTATTTCTGATACTTACCACAATATTAAAACAAGTATTGCGGCTAGATACGATTGAACGCGCGACGGTTATTTATTCAAATGCCGGTATACTGGTAATTCCGCTGGTACAGGATTTGCTTGGAAAGGAGTATGTTATTTACTCCAGTGCTTATATCGCGGTACAGCTGGTTTTGATCTGGACACATTGCAAAAATATGATTTGCGAAGAAGATAGATTAGAGTGGAAAAAAGTATTTCTGAACGTAAATATTATTTCAATCATAGTAGGAGTGATATTGTTTATCTGCAGAATCCAGATGCCTTCGGGAGTGCAGGATGTCATGGATATGATGAATAATATGATTGGTCCAATCGGAATGCTGCTTGCCGGAATGGTTATTGCGGACGTACCTCTTAAGATTGTATTTACTAAAAAAAGAAACTATCTTTCAACAGTATTGCGATTGATTGTTTATCCAATATTTGTACTGATTCTAATGAAACTGATTCATACATTTGCAGGAATAAATGATTCCAAACAGATTCTCCTGACTGTATATATTGCATCCATAACACCTGCTTGTGCAACTGTGACATCTATGGCGCAACTATATGATAAAGATGCGGCATATGCGAGCTCATTGTATGTACTTACGACACTGCTGTCAATTGTGACCATGCCAGTGATGGTGGGAATGTATGAGATGTTTGTGTGAGAGAATAGAAAGATTGAAGAAATGACACTGACTTCGGTTGATGTCTTTTATTTGTTCACTTTATAAGGTGTCGCTAATGGAGAGTATTTTCAAACTGAGCGAAGTAGCGGCAGCAGTCCTTAAAATACTCTTTATATCCAGAATCCAGAAGGGCATCATAGCTGTTAAAAAATGCAGATATTTGTGAAGATCACGTTCCAGATGTTAAAGGCATTCTACATTGTAGAATACAAATCCATCATCAAGTCGTACTTGCAGAAATAAAAAAGATTGATTACTCTACCGAGAAAGAGACGCAGAAATAATCGAATGTGCGGATAAGGAAGAGTGCCAAATGACTTTCGCTTGACATTCTTGATTTTTCTCGGAAAGTAATCGGATTGTATAAGACACCTTCATTTAATAAATCTGAAAAGGTACCGCTCCAATGCCCCGATCCATTACTATGGTTTATCCGGACAGCTGCAGGCGGTTTTTTCACGTTTCTATGCCATTACGAAACCTAACGCTAAGAAGTGCTAAGAAGTACGCCTTCTCTTATTTGTCTGCTGGAGAAAAACAAAAAGAACACTTGTTCGCAAACGAAATCCATGATATAATTAAATCAGTCGATAAGATAAATATTCAAAAAAGGACTGATTTTGTGCAAAAAACAGATCATAATGCACATTCAGTATATTGGAGAAAAAGCAGAATGGGGTGATGGTGCATGCCACTTAAAATAGTTCGTAACGATATTACGAAGATGTGTGCAGATGCAATTGTTAATACAGCAAATGATCAT
>CAKUJT010000303.1 GCA_934661765.1 uncultured Senegalimassilia sp. | reverse complement strand
GATGATCTGCCCCTTCGTGGGGAAATATTCGAAAGTCTGAAACATTATGCCATTAACAATGTTCCACGCAAAGTAACCAATATTCTGGAAGTTATGAAACTGGCGGCTTATATAGAGGATTTTCCACCGGAAGCCAATAAAATCCATCTTGCAAATGGAACGCTATATATAGATGGCTCATTTATCCCTGACAAATTGGATATTGTGCGAATGCGTCTTCCGGTCAACTATAATCCAGATGCACCAGAAGCTACCACATGGCAGGCATTTTTAGATCAACTGCTCTATCCAGAAGATATTCCAACTTTGCAGGAGTTCATTGGGTATTGCCTGATTCCAAGCAACAAGGGACAACGCATGATGATTATAAAAGGTAATGGTGGTGAGGGCAAATCACAGATTGGTGCTGTTTTGAACAGCTTATTAGGCACCAATATGAAAGACGGAAGTATCGGTAAAATTTCTGAAAACCGCTTTGCCAGAGCTGACCTTGAACACATTTTATTATGCGTAGATGATGATATGCGAATGGAAGCTCTGAAACAGACCAGCTATGTGAAGTCCATTGTTACCGCTCAAGGGAAAATGGACTTGGAACGTAAAGGAAAGCAAAGTTACCAAGGATGGCTTTTTTCCAGATTGCTTGCATTCAGCAATGGAGATCTGCAAACATTGTATGACCGTAGTGATGGATTTTACCGAAGACAATTAGTGCTGACAACAAAGGAGAAGCCTGCTGATCGTGTAGATGATCCCTATCTGGCAGAAAAAATGAAGAATGAAGCCGAAAGTATTTTTCTCTGGGCATTTGAAGGGTTACAACGGTTAGTCCGTCAGAATTTTAAATTTACAGAAAGTCCTCGTATCAAAGCGAATCGTGAAAATGTGAAACGAGACAATAACAATGTACTGGAGTTTTTAGAATCAGAGGGATATATTCGCTTTCAGGCAGAGACAAGTGCAAGTTCTAAGGAATTATATGAGAGCTATCGTCTCTGGTGTGAAGAAAATTCCATGACAGCATTAAAAAATCGAAGTTTCTCAGATGCCATGATTGCAGTTCAGACAAAATATAATCTGGAACATTGTAATACAATAAAAAATTCTGCCGGGAGACGAGTATGGGGATTTACAGGGGTAGAAGTTATTACAAAACTGTCCTATACAGATGATTTTATGGACGCTTCTCAGTGTACGTACGTACCAAAAGAATGGACAAATTAAATCTGGTACGTATGTACATAGTGATTCAGTGTAAGTTACACATTATATACTTTTTCAGGCTGGCTGTCGGAAGTAACATGACAGTTAGCCTGTTTTTCGGAAAGGAGGAGGTACAAATGCAGAAAGCACAATACGGTATTTTAAGATTTGCAAAATACAAAGGACCTGAAATCAGCAATATTGAGGCACACAATGAACGGAAAAAAGAAAAATATGTCAGTAATCCGGACATAGATAACAATCGAAAAAATCTGAATTATCACTTGATTGAACCAGTCGGAAAGTACCGGGCAGAGTCGAATCGACTGATTGAAGAATATGGATGCCGGACACGCAAAGACAGTGTACGTGTTGTTGAAGCCTTGATTACTGCTACACCAGAATTTTTCAAAGGTAAGAAAAAGAGTGAAATCAGAGCGTATTTTCAAACAGCTTTGGAATTTATAGAAAAGTATCAGGATTCAAAGACAATCCTTTCGGCTGTAGTGCATATGGACGAGAAAACTCCACATATGCACCTTTCTTTTGTCCCGATAACACCGGACGGAAGACTTTGTGCAAAGGAAATTCTTGGAAATAAGAAAAAGCTGACCTGGTGGCAGGATGAGTTCTGGAAATACATGGTAGAAAAATATCCAGATCTTGAACGTGGAGAAGCCGCCAGCATAACTGGACGCGAACATATTCCGCCACGACTTTTTAAAGAAGCAGCACATCTTACCCGGCAGGCTAAGCAGATTACTGATTTACTGGAAAACACAAATTTCTTTAATGCTGGTAAAAATACAGATAAAGCAGTGGAACTTTTACAGAAGTTTTTCCCCGCAATGGAGAACTTTCAGACACAGGTTCAGAAATATGATAAGACGATTAGTTTCTTAAAGTCAGATAATGTATCATTAAAAAAGCAGACACAGGATTTAAGCAGACAGGTAAAAGAAGCAACGTCCAGCAGTATACGAAAGAAAATGGATGATGCCAGACTCAGAGCTGACTATGAAAATCTCCAGAATCTGATGAATCGTATTCCACCAGAAATACTGGAACTGGCAAAACGAGGACAATTAACCCATTCAGATCGTGAACGATAAATTTATTTTAAAGTGGACAGACACGAAAACTGTCCACTTTTTATATGATAGTTATAGAAAAATTAACAGAAAGGATGTGATAACCTTGCGGAAGCCAACGTATTATCTCTGGCGTAACGATTTTTCTTCACAGGAAGAATTTGAAGCTGAACGTAAGAAATATGCGGATATCGGCTTTCGGGTTGTCACATTTCTGGATGGAAATTCAAACACCAATATTCATGATGGAATCAAGGCACTGATTAAAAATCACTGGGATAATGTGTAATTTAATCCGTGTTTTAATTATGCAAACTCGAAATTATCAAATTACTTCAATTTTTCATTTTCACAACTACATTTCCAGCGTGTTCTACATCACCTGCTGTCCGGATTGCCTGTTCCAGC
>CAKUJT010000302.1 GCA_934661765.1 uncultured Senegalimassilia sp. | reverse complement strand
GCGTCCTCTTCGGACATCTGGGAGGCGGCGTGCACGATCTGCTTCGTGAACTTCAGGGACAGCGGAGCGTTCTTGGCGATCGTGGAAGCGATCTCCAGAGCCTTGTCCATGAGCTCCTCGGCCGGCACGACGTAGTTGACGAAGCCGATCTCCTTGGCCTCGTCGGCGTGCACCAGGCGAGCGGTCAGCAGCATGTCCATGGCGGCCTTGCGCGGAACGTCGCGGGCCATGCGGACCAGGCCGCCGGTGGAGGCGATCAGGCCGACCTTGGGCTCGGTCAGGCCGAAGCGGGCATGCTCGGCAGCAACGACGATGTCGCAGGAGACGGCGATCTCCATGCCGCCGCCGGCAGCCACGCCGTTGACGGCGCAGATCGTCGGCTTCGGGCACAGACGATCGGTGATGCCGCCGAAGCCGTGGTCGGTGACGGTCATGCACTCGCCGCCGCTGGACAGCTCGGAGAGGTCCTCGCCGGCGCAGAAGGCCTTCTCGCCGGTGCCGGTGACCACGATGACGCGGACGCGCTTATCCTTCTCCGCCTTGTTCATGATGTCTTCCATGGCGGCAGAGGTCACTGCATTGATAGCGTTGCGCTTCTCGGGGCGGTTGATGCGCATGATGAGCACGCCGTCCTCGCGAAGGTCAGTGACGACCTCTTGGGTTCCGTGGAAATCTGCCATTGCTCCTCCTTTTATATGGATTGCCTTGAGCCGTTTCGGCGAATGCTGTGCGCCTCGTGTCGTTCCTTTGATTTTGATTCGGACGTTTCGCGAGATGCACGCTCGGCTCGATTTCGCATGCTAGGAGCCGGGGTGGGCGGAAACATCGCCACAACTTCGGTAAAGCGCTAATAGCAAGAAATGTGGGCATCACTCGAAATTTGCGAGAGCCGCTTTCCGGGTGTCATATGTGGTCGAAGCCCACAAAACGGCGAAAACCCTTTTGTGCCCCTTGAGACGGGCAAAAAGCCCATATAAAAGCGTACGTAGCCTCTCAACAGGGGCTTTTGCCGCATAGTTAAAAATTGAGTAAGAGGGTATTCACGGTTATCTGGCGATGGCAGGAGGGGTGAGGGAGCGCAAGATGGCCCTGTCACGTAAGCGACCCGCCGAAACGGAGACGCACCCCGTAAAACGGACGTGCAACCCGCAAAGGGTTACGTCGAAGCGGTCGCTACGAAGGTAAGAACCTCTGTAACAAGCTTATGAAGGGAAGGCTCAAGATGAAGATAGCCGCTGCATTCAAGGTGGTTCCTGACGATCAGGACATCAAGGTCGCCGGTGATCGCACGCTGGACTACTCCAAGGCGAAGAACACCATCTCCGTGTACGACCTGAACGCTCTGGAGGTGGCTGCTCAGCTGGCCGCCGAGGTCGAGGGTTCCGCTGCTGTGGCCATTACCGCGGGTCCGGCTTCCATCGACGAGGCCAAGCTCAAGAAGAGCGCTCTGGCCCGTGGCGTTGACGAGCTGTTCATGACCGCCGACGACGCCTGCGCCGGCATGGATGCCAAGGCAACCGCTGCCGAGCTGGCCAAGCTGGTCGCTCAGATCGGCGACGTGGACCTGGTCGTGTGCGGCGACGGTTCCGCCGACAACTACGCTCAGCAGGTCGACGTGCAGCTGGCTTGCAAGCTGGGCTGGCCCGTGGTGAACGCCGCCACGAAGGTCACCTGCAAGGGCGACGTGCTCGAGGTCGAGCGCACGCTCGAGGACGCCGTCGAGGTCGTCGAGGTTGCCCTGCCGGCCGTCGTGTCCGTCACCCCGGACGCCGCCGAGCCCCGCATCCCCGGCATGAAGGACATCCTGGCCGCCGGCAAGAAGCCGATGAACGTTGCCGGTGCTTCCGACGTCGCCGCCGCCGCTATCGAGGTCGTCGACTGCAAGGCTCCCGAGCAGGCCGACCGTAAGCTGGAGATCTTCGACGCCTCCGAGGACGGCGCTATCGACGGCTTCGTGGCCGCCATCAAGGCCGCCCTGTAGGCCCACGCGTAATCAAGCAAAAGAAAGGCAGAGTGGATACTCATGAAGGCATTGATCATTGCTGAGCACGCAGCTGCGGCCGCAGAGCTGGTTGCAGGCGCGCGCACCATGGCCGACGAGGTCGTGGCCATCTCCTTCGGCGGCGCTTACGAGTGCGGCGCCGACAAGGTGCTCAACATCACCGTTCCCGAGGGCCTGACCGTTGACTCGGCCGTCGAGACCGTGAACGCCGCGTTCGACGCTGAGAACCCCGAGATCGTCCTGGTGGAGGCTTGCCGCCACATGAAGGTCATCGCCGGCAGCCTGGCGTTCCACGCCGACACCGCCGTCATCACCGACGTCACCGCTTTCGAGGCCGAGGGCGCCAAGAGCATGTACTTCGGCGGCATCGCCGAGCGCGTGCAGAAGGCCGCCGGCAACGTTGCCATCTACACCATCGGCGCTGGCGTGTTCGACGGCGCTGAGGGTGCCAACGGCTCCGTCGCCGAGCAGGAGTGGGTTGCCCCCGCTCGCCCGGTGAAGGTCGTTTCTTCCCAGGTCATCGAGAAGAGCGGCGTGAACCTGTTCAAGGCCGACGTCGTCGTGGCCGCCGGCCGCGGCTTCGCCGAGGAGTCTCAGCTGTCCATGGCCAACGACCTGTGCGACAAGCTGGGTGCCGGCCTTGCCTGCTCCCGTCCGCTGACCGAGGGCGTCAACTGGCTGCCGACCGAGCGCTACGTCGGCGT
>CAKUJT010000301.1 GCA_934661765.1 uncultured Senegalimassilia sp. | reverse complement strand
TATTTTCGATATCTAACTCATATTTATAATTCACTGTCACAACTGTTGCCATGTAGTGGTCTGGAGATTTTCCGGAATCATCTTTCTTGACATAATAATAGACAGCAAAAAGTTCATTTTCCTCAATGCTGTCGTCCTTTACCATGAAAGTATTCTCTGCTGAGATATTTTTAATGCAGAGAGTTGTTTCATTCTCCTTCGCATAAATATATTCATAGGCTAATCCGTAGATAGAAAGCTCTAATCCATTGTCTCCGTCCGCTTCATCCGCTCCCGCATCCTCTAAAGCATCCGTTAGTACTGTAATGTCAGCAGAAGATTTATAGGAGACTGGGTTGCCGATGAAGTAGCTTACTACTGTGTCAGAGATATCTTTTGCATGATTACATACAAGTTTATTTTCTCGTTCGGTGTCTCCAAGTATTTTATGTTTGCCCTCGTAGTATTCTATATTTTTCCTAAGTTTGCTTGCCAGGCTGATATGTTTACTGATTAATTGACGGAGCATTTGTTTGTCCGGGCTGCTCTCGTCAAATTGTTCCCTTGGTATTGTAAATGTATATATTGTTCTCACCTTCTTATCTTAGCTTTCTTCATTCTCGCTACCCTATTGCCCAATATCGTAGAACAAAAGTAACGTGCTGCATCACATCCATGGTCGAACTGTTTTACCGGTTTATCTTCTCCATGCTCTAAAGCTTTTTCATCCCAGATGTAAGAAGCAAATTCTCCGATTGTATTCGTACAGGACTTCTCAAAACAAATCTTGCAAAGATTTAATAATGTTCCTACGAGACGAATTCCGTCCAGTACATCATTTTTTGCTTTGAGTACTTTGTATCCTCGTTTCCGTAGTTCTGCAATAAAGGATGCTGCGGAAGGGTCTACGATGATTGCTTTTATCTTTGTCTCGTCAAGCCATTCCTTCAAGTCATCCGCATATTCTGCATCAGTTTTCTGTTTGCCTTTATCTCGACCGCTGTAATAATACTCTCTTGTACAGTACCAAACACCGTCTACTCCTTTGTTCCATAGAAGGAATACCGTTGCGTTCTGGGTACCATAGTCACAGGAAACATAACGATTTTTATTTATCAGTAAGCTATAGAATTCTCGGATATCTTTTACATGTTTCTTTTCATCGAACATATCGTAAATGATACCCTCGGCCGCTGCCCACAATCCTTTGATGTATCGCTTGAAAAAAACTCCTGTGTACATGGAACGATATCTTTGTTTAATCTTTTCTGATAGAGAAAGATTGTCGTCCATGGTAAAGTGTAAGTACAAGATTTCCTTTAGTCCGTGAGCTTTCCCTTTTTTAGCCGCTTCCTCTTTGATTTTCTTTGTTTGCTCTTTTCCCAGATAACTTGTTGATTTATTTATCCAGTTTTGTTTGAACCAATGATAAGGTCCGTCTGGGTTGCAGTTAAACCAGTACTTCGAACCATCTACAGAACATCGTCCTGTTGCCTGATTGACAAAAGACTCCGGCATTAAGGCAACTTCATCAAAAAAGACCCCGGCCAAGGTAATTCCCTGGATGAGGTCCTGTGAACTTTCATCTTTTCCACCGAAGATGTAAAAGTAATTCTCTTTCCCTTTCCTTTTTACGATAACTAAATTGTCGGAACGATGGTCTTCGACTTTATATCCTCGGCTTATTAACATTAGTTTCAGCCAAAAGAGTACATTTCGTCTGAAAGAGCCGATTGTCTTTCCACACATACCGAAATTCTGACCGTCAAATGATTCCATCGCCCACATCACAAAAGACAACGACATGGAGACTGTCTTGCCTGAACGTATTGCTCCATCTGCTATGATGCCGTCCATATCATGAACTGGAGACTCCGGCATCCACCAGGTAAGGATTTTCTTTTGTTTACGGGAAAATGGTCTAAATTTAAAGGCTGCTTTCTTTACTCTTCTTCCCATGTTTCAGATGCCTCGCTTTTAAGTGCTTCTAAGAAGCCATCATCTTCGGTTTCTTCTTCATCCACACCAGATATAATTGCCGTCTTCGCCCTGATCTGCTCAATCCTGGCCTTCTGCTCCTCTGTTGCAAGTTCATAATTACTATGCAGCAGTTCATCATATTGCTTTATCAAGGACCTTAATTCTCCCTGTGCCCTTGCCTGTGCTTTTAAAAATGTTGCCTGTTTATCCCATGCCTGCTGTACCTCCCACTTCTCGCCTATAAGCTTGCCCTTTGATTTTTTCTCTTCGACTTTCTCGATTGTCTTATCCTCGTGGTCCTTTACATACATGATCTGCTGTGCTCTTACGATGGCCGCATAAGCAATCTGTATATTTTCCCAGAGAATATCAAGAGGATTTTTCTTCTCGATGTCCTGGATAATAGAAAAGGTTTCTTCCGGAAGATACTTCGAGAAGAAACCATGCTTTTCTGCGTTTTTATTTTGTTTTGGAGCAGCTCCGCCCTTGCCGCCTACAGCATTCTTGTTACCTGGCTGACCGCCTTTCTTTGCTTTCGCAACGTTGCGTTTCTCTTTTGCAACGTTGCAATCCCATTTATATCTATTTTTCCAACTTCGAACTGTTCCTTCCGGAACTCCTAATTGACTTGCAATTTCAATTAGCTTCTGTCCTTTTAAGTATAATTCTTTTGCCTGCGTTATCCTCTCATCCGGCTTCCTCGGCATCACCACCACCTCTCATTCGTTTTTGTTTTGGAAATATCCCCTCCAGGAATCGAACC
>CAKUJT010000300.1 GCA_934661765.1 uncultured Senegalimassilia sp. | reverse complement strand
TCCACATACAGTGGACAATCCTTTTGATGTTCTTCACCTTCGGCAGGACTGGGATTGCAGGTGCAGATCCTATCTTCCTCTGCCAGGACTCCCGGCGCGGCGTACAGCAGACTGGCTTCTGCGTAAAAGCCGCTCTCTATATCACAGGTGAAGGCTGGCTCTTCCGTTGGCACTTCCACTGGCTTTTCCGCTTGCTCTTCCTCCTGCTCTTCCTCTGACTCTTCCTCTGGCTCTTCCTCCTGCTCTTCCTCCTGCTCTTCTTCTGTTGGCACTTCCGGTGCAATGTACGGCTGACTGGCTTCTGCGTAAAAGCCACTCTGTGTATCGCAGGTAAAGGCTGACTCTTCTGCAAAGACAGCCAGTGTGCCTGGCTGCACTATGCCAACCAGCAGCGTAAGGCTGATCAGCAGCAGGATCACTTTTTTGTTCTTCATATGCTCTCATCCTCCTTACTCTTTTGGCCAACCCTGTGCGTCCATGACGGTTGCGCCATTGTTAGCGGTCTGTACGGCCTGTGCCAAAACATCCACTGTTGCCGCTGCGTCCTGGTACTCGTTTCCCATAGTCACATGAAAGGTCACAGCGGTAAAAATCGGCGCAGTGACTTCTCCTGGCTTCAGTGCTTTGGTATAATAATAGTACTCGTCTTTTTCCGTCCAGTCAGAAGTATTATGCGTCACCTCCACCAGGGAAGTATCAGGCGTAATGTTCCTGGTCTTGAGCACAATGTTCTTTTCCACCTTCACCCGCACCCACGCTTCAGACGCACCGGTGTTTTTAATCTCTGCGATTTTTGTAACAGTGGTGTTGGGCATAACCCCAGTCAGTTCCTCAAAAGGCACGGTTTTCTCCTCATCTGCCCATTCCTGCACCGCAATGGCCACGCTGCCAGTGGTGATAACATTGTGTGCCGTATGCTCTGCGGTAAAGTACGCATGGGTTCCGGCGGCAAATATGGCAAGGCAGATGGCCAGTGTTGACAAAATTAAAAGTTTTCGCTTCATTGTCCCTGCTCCTCCCAAGCTAATATGAGAAAAATCCTCCCTCAGATTGAAGCCGATGCTCCATGATTTTTAAACCATATGAGAACATCCGATAACTCGGATGCTCTCATACGGCCTGCGCCCTAAAAGGCGCAGGTCATGGAGATATTAGAAAGTGGTTGAAGAACCATTCCCATTCTAGTTCTATGCATCAAAAGCAGCCCAGGCTGCGGCAGCATCTGCAAAGCCCTCGGCCTGAATGGCATCTGCCTGAACCAGAACCTTCAGGGTCATTCCAGTTCCGTTAGGGCCTTTAATCATTGCTCCTGCAGCGATGGCTTTCTGGATATCAACACTGTTAGCCTTCTCATGAATGCCGATGAAGTTCCAGACGTTCCACTCAGTCATGGCACCAGCTTTCAGTGGCTCAATACGGGTAAAGGTGTAAACATCATACTTCAGGCCATTTTCATCGGTATAGCCTTCTTTGATAATGACAGGCTCATTTTTCTCGTTGCTACCATGCTGGAACTCACCGGAAATTGTAGCAGTGCTGCACCACATATTGGTAATTACACCGCCCTCCTTCACATCAACGTAATCATTGTTGGCAGCAGTGGGAACCATCACACGGATACGAATGTAAGCGTCATTCTTGCCGGTGTTGACCACATATGGGCACTTGGCAACGCGGCGACCGGGAACCATGTTTTGACCACGAGTGCCGATGTAGTCAGTGTACTTCGCAGCATCTTCCTTGATTGCTTCATCAGTGAAAGCCACTTTGCCGTCCTCGACATACTTCATACCGCTAACGGTCGTGGTAGGATCCGGGATAGAAGTATCACGAGAGTTCCCCATACCTACGCGATGAAACCTGGACTCAATCAGATCGATCTTCACATTTCCTACAGTAAAGGTATTGGTGGCGTTTTTGGTATCAGTGAAGTACGCCATAGATGCGCCAACGATGGCGATTGCCACAAGGGCGATGCACAGGAAGATTGCGGTTAGTTTCTTTTTCATGTTTGTTTGCTCCTTTCATGTTGTATGATATAAGTGTCAAAAGATAATAACTACTGTTTGTCAAAAAGCAGCCCAGGCTGCAGCAGCATCTGCAAAGCCCTCGGACTGGATGGCATCTGCTTCAACCAGAACGGGGAATACGCCGTCAGGATAAATTCCATTTTCGCCGAAGAATGCTTCGCTCTGAGTAGAGTTAACAGTGGTATCCATGCGAATGGTACCCCAGACATTCCAGTAGGTCATCTCACCAGGAGCCAGAGGATCAATACGGGTAAAGGTATAGACATTGTACTTGATGTTGTCACGTTCCACCGAACCATTTTGAGCAATTGCCATGGTGAACTCTTGATTCTTCATAGCAGCGCTGGTACACATGCTGCAGCTCAGAACTGCGGTATCCAGATCCGCTGGGATCATAACACGGATGCGGATATAAGCGTCGTTATTGCCAACATTCTTAACATAGGGCATCTTGTGATAGGAACGCCCGGGGATGAGCTGTATGTTTTCACACGTATACGTTCCCGCATTCTCTTCAATCTGCTCATCGGTGTAGAAGGTATCGCCATCCTTGTATTTGCTTGTGTTGCCGCTACCTTCCTTCGCAACGTCAGACCACAGTTCAGAAGAAGATGTTTGGCCATTGGCGATGCCGGCGTTCTCACGATGCAGGCTGGATTCCAACAGTTTGATCTTCACATTTCCCACAGTAAACGTATTGGTGGCTTCTTTGGTATCAGTGAA
>CAKUJT010000299.1 GCA_934661765.1 uncultured Senegalimassilia sp. | reverse complement strand
CTATTTTACAAGGAATATGATGTTGATGGTAAACTTTTTCGGTGTCACTGTGGCCAACTATTAGGATAGCATTCACACCGCACTTGTACTTTTCCGAAGCCGTATGCTACAATAAAACCATTACATTCGACAGAAAGCAGGAGCAGCCTATGCGCACCAAACGGGAACAGATTATTTTTCAGGCATTTCATGACCAGATCTGCCGGTCAGAGTTCAGCAGCGGTTTAACGCTGTTTTTCGGGCTGCATGGAAACAGCTCGATCCGATACCAGTCTGCCGAGTACTCCATGCCCGCAGGCGCTCTACTGGTTGTCAACCCATTTGAATTATATCAGGTGAACTGCTCGGAAAATGCCGAGGTGATTGCCATGCAGATCCCCGAAAATCTGCTGCAGCTTGCCGGCTGGAGCAGACAGAATGTCTGCTTCTGCTACGCCTCCAGCCAGAATGAAAAGCAGGAGTACCAGACCATCCGCGTATTATTTGCAACGATTTTTCAGGATTTCTTTCAGAACCAGGAGCAGAACGCCTCCGGTATTGTCACCAATGTACTCAAGCTCGTTGATCTGCTGACAGCGCATTTTCTCATTTCCGATGTGCCCAAAAGCAATACCAAGCGCGAGGAGACCATGCGCCGCATGAAGCGCATCATGGATCATATCCATTCCGGCTGGAATGAGGATATTTCCCTGCGCGAGCTTGCTGCACGCGAATTTCTGTCCGAAGGCTATCTGTCCAGATTCCTCAAGCAGAATCTGGATATGACCTACTCCCAGTATGTCATGGGGCTGCGTCTGGAGCACGCCGAAAAGCAGCTGCGCAGCACGGATCACTCCATCACCCAGATCGCCTACGACTGCGGATTTCACAACGCCAGTGCTTTCATCGAAAATTTTCGTCAGAAACACGGCCTGACACCGCGGCAATACCGCCAGCATGCCACCCAGAAAGCCGCCGCCGATCCGACCGGTGAAGAAACCTTACTGCAGGACGGCGTTGCCTATCTGCTGCAGTTTGCCGTTCCGCCTGATCCGCAGCGCGAGCTGCCGCACGAAACGCGGTACATCACGGTTGACGAGAATGTACAGCCGCACAGGCTTCGCCATACGTGGAAAACCCTGCTCAACGCCGGATACGCCAAGCACCTGCTAACTGCCGCTGTTCAACAGCAGATTATCAAAATCCAGCAGGAGATCGGCTTTCGCTATCTGCGGTTCCACGGCATTCTCGATCAGGAGCTTCACATCTATCAAGGTATGGAAAACGGTCAAGTGAAGTGCTGTTTTACCTACTTCGATATGGTAATGGACTTCCTGCTCGAGCAGGGGCTGCGCCCGTTCCTGGAATTCAGCTTTATTCCCCGGGAACTGGCGAAAGCACAGACCAGCATCTTCGAGACCGGCTCCATCACCGCTGCATGCGCAGACTGCACGGCATTCGGCGCACTGGTTAAAGCTATTCTGCGGCACGCAATCTACCGGTACGGCTGGAACGAGGTTTCCCAGTGGAAGTTCTCTACCTTTCAGATTAACTATGTGTTCTTTGACTGCATGACCATGGAGGAATATCTCGAACTGTATGACTGCGTGTACCGTGCGGTCAAAGCTGTCGATACACGGCTGCAATTCGGCGGACCCGGTGCCATGTCCAGCGTGATGTGGGACCCGCGCGGCATGCGTGTCTTTCTCCAGTATGCCAACGCTCACAACTGTCTGCCGGATTTCCTGACCGTGCAAAGCTATCCGCATGAATCTTCGTCCGCCGATGCAAATTTTATGAGCTATACGCTCAGCCAGCAGTCTATCCCGTCCGTATTATCCAAGGATACAAATTTCGTTAAAACCTTCCTCTATGACCTTAACGGCATCTGCCGCGAATTTGAACTGCCCGACATGGAGATTTTCATCGAGGAATGGAACTCCACACTATGGCAGCGCGACCTTTCGAGCGATACCTGCTACAAATCCGTCTGGCTGACCAAAAACATCTGCGAAAATATGGATGCCGTATCCGCCTTCGGCTACTGGACAATCTCCGACCTGATGGATGAGCGTGCGAACTTCGATTCCATGTACCACGGCGGCTACGGTCTGTTCACCTACAACGGCGTGCCCAAGAGCGGTCTGGAAGCACTGCGTCTGCTAAATCAGCTGGGCGATACCTGCATTGCCTCCGGCGACGGCTGGTATCTTACCCAAAGCGAAGAGGAATGGCAGCTTATCCTGTATAATTACACCCATTACGACAACATTTACCGTTATCGCTACCGCCGGCTGGAGCATCCGGAAGATGCCTATTCGGTATTCGAGAGCGGCAAGGTCGTGCGGTTTCAAATCACGCTGCCCATGCTCGGCCGCGGTCTGTACCAGATCGAACAGCAGGAAATCACCCGTACCTCGGGTTCCTCGTTCGACCTGTGGCTTGCCGTCGGCGCACCGCCGTCTCCTGACCGAGTCTTCCTGCAATATCTGACCGATCACGCTTCCGCGCACCGCACGCTGACCACCGAACAGGTGGATAACGTTCTGCGGCTCGAGACAGCACTGCAGCCGCTTGAGGTACGGTTCTTCCGCATCAGAAAGATGAATTTTTCATAAAGCTTTTGCAAAATATCTGTTTTTTGACCTTTTTCTATCTGTCATTTCATATTATGCGACAAAACCACCGTTCCTCCTCCAGATGAATACAAAATATATTGCTACATTCAAAATGAATATCCCGTATTTTCTCTTCCTATTTCGTACTATACTATAGTC
>CAKUJT010000298.1 GCA_934661765.1 uncultured Senegalimassilia sp. | reverse complement strand
AACAGATAGACGGCCAGGTTCACGCACGCGCTGTCCACCAGGACAAGCCCCATGTACAGCGCCGTCTTCGACGCCGAGTCGAATCGCGGGTACGGGCGCGGGCTCCTCGCGTTCACAAGGTACCACACCCAGCGCGGCAGGCCGTTGTACATGATCTGTATCATGAAGTAGCCCGCCAGCATGAACGGCGTGGCGCCTTCGTGCAGGATATCCGAGACCAGGTTGGCCGTCGCGCAACCGAAAACGCCCGGCAAGCCGAAGAACAGCCCGAGCACCGGCCCCAACGCCGACGCCGGGCGGATCTGCACGACGTCGTTGAACTGAGGAACCGCCAGAAAGCCCTCAAGGACCGCCAGGTACGCGACGAAGCAGGCGGCGAACATGCTCAGCGACCGCTTCCAGCCAAGCCGCAATGGCGCCTGCGGGGTTTCTGGCGCAACGGAAGCTGCCGGCACCTCCCCGACATCGCGAACAGCGGCTGCGGGCATCTCATTATGTTCCGGTCGATCCGATTCCATGGTGTCGCACCTCCCGCATCCGTTCGCTAAAACGCCATCCAGATTCGTTCGCCCTTACTATAACGAATGTCGCTGGCGCAGAAGAAGAAGGCAACCGAGACGAAGGATAAAAGCCATCCCCCGCCCCGGCAACCGGCAGGATGTCCAGCCCTTCGCAGGCGCGCTGCAGATACGCGATGCGGATTCGTCCAATCTTCGCCGGATCGCAATAGCATCCGCAAGCCCGCCCACCTGTCGCAGCAGGGCGCTACGACAACGAGGCGATCGCCTCGGGAATGGCGGCCACCACGTCTTCAGCGGTTACGCAAATGCTGGTCAGGCGCTTTGCCGCCGCCCGCGCCGCCCGCGCGTGCAGCGCCGAAGCAAGCACGCACGCGTCTACCGGGGCCAAACCCTGCGCAAGCAGCGCCGCAGCCATGCCGGCAAGCACATCGCCCGTTCCCGCCTTCGCCAAGGCAGAGGCTCCATCCGACATGCGCACGATGGTTTCACCGTCAGATATATAGGTAACAGGGCCTTTTACCATGGCGGTCACGCCATAAGCTTGCGAAAGCAATAACGCCAACTGCGCCGGGTCATCGGTAGGCAGGGCCAGCGGAGCGGCAAGGCGCGCAGCTTCTCCCGCGTGCGGCGTGACAACCGTGGGCAAGCCGTCGATGAAGCGGCGGCGCAGCAGCAGGCGGCCTTCGGGAGCGGTCAGCGCGTCAAGACCGCCGCCGTCGACAAGCACCGCAGCGGCCGCGCCCTCGAGAACGGTGCAGGTCAGCTGGGCGGAAAGGGGATCGGCGGCATCGAAGCCGCTGCCGACGAGGAACGCCAGCGGATGACGGGGCGCCACGGGACCAAGCACTTTCGGGCGCGGCGCCGCATGCACCGGACGGCCCGATCGGCATGCGCGATACGCGCTCGCCCGCCCGTCCGAGCTTGCGGGCGCAGCCTGAACCGCGGCAGAGCTTCCAGCGATGCTCCCCCGTTCATCAGGATCAAGCTGCGCGTACGCCGCCAACTCATCCCACGCGCGCGCCACAAGCGACGGGCTTGCCGCACGCACCGCCGCGACGGATTCTGGCGAGCAGGCAACTTCGGTATATCCCGCGCCCATGCGCTGCGAGGCAACCGCCGCAAGACATGCGGCGCCTGGATAGTCAGCGCAACCGGCGATCAACGTTAACTTGCCGCGCGAATACTTGTTCGCCAGGTCATCGGGCCACGGAAGCAATGCCGCCACCTGCTCCAACGTATACTTCTTCGCTCGCTGCATCCGTCCTCCATTCGCCAAGCGCTACGCACGCATATGCTCACACCTAGTGTACTCCAACCACGTAAGAGCGAAGTAAAACATGGCATTCGCCAACGCAAACAGGAAGCCCGGCGCCAACGCGCAAACCGCAGCACCGCCCCAAGCACAAGCGCGACCGCGTCAATCGCCAGGGAAAGCCGAACCCCTACGCGCGCCAGAGCCCCCAGCGCGCGCCGGGACGAAAACCGGACTCCGGAGCGTTAGCCTGGCCAAGCATCGGACTTCGGGGTGCTCATCGAGCCGAGCAGCGAGTACCCAGAGCATTAGCCGGGCCAAGCAGCAAGTTCCCGCGGCGAATAATCGTTTGCTTTGTCCAGCCGTGGTCATAATTGACAATTCTTCGCAGCCTCAAGGCCAAAACGCTCGATTATTTGCGCTATCGGAAAGCCCATACGCGTACAACCGGCAAAAACGTCCGTTTCTCACTTCCGATGCCGCGAAAAACCGTCTGTTTTGACCGACAACGACCAAAACAGACGGTTTTTCGCATCGCGCGCCCCGCACGACAGCCTGATCCCATGCCCAACAAGGGTTCTACCGCCATCGCGACTGGTCCGGCGTGACGATTCCCAAATTCCGCCGCATTCTCGACGCCTACCTCAGGCATTAGAATGAGCAAAGGCCGAAGGAGAAGCTGGGCTGGCCGAGCCCGATGCGACACCGCAGGAGCCTGTGGCTGACTACATAACCGGTCCGGAGAAACACCCGCATACCCATATCACAACTATCTTGCGCAAACCTTGCCGATTCCTTACGCAAACCTTGCCGACCCCTTCCCTGATCCTTACCAAAGCCTTCCCCATTCCTTGCACCGCAAAATTCTCGTTCTACCTGGGGAAATACTCTGATACCTTAGATTGTATGGCCATTGTGATCTCACATATTTCAGCAATCGAGTACTGGCTTGCGCACGAATCGCTCAAGCCCAAGGCCACGTCTGCCCA
>CAKUJT010000297.1 GCA_934661765.1 uncultured Senegalimassilia sp. | reverse complement strand
GCCAGGGCCAGAGCCAGGGCGATTCGGAAGAGCCTTTTCATGTTTTTTCCTCCTTTGTTGGTCGTCGTCGTTTTATTTGTTTGCGTAAAAGCCTCGGTTTTCAAACCATACAGTCAGTCCCTGCCGGAAGCGCTCGGCGCTCACGGGCTGGAGGATGAAGTATTCCACCCTGAGCCGGAACGCCTGCAGCGAAAAATCCAGATCGCTGCACCAGATGATTCCGCACGAGGGGTGCAGCGAGCGCAGATGCTCCGCGGCGTTCAGCCCCGCCACGCCGGACAGCGCGATCACCGCGTTGGACGGCGCGGCTCTCCGGGTGCCTTCGAAGAACTGCTCCTGGCTGGAATAGTCCTCCACCTGCGGAAACAGCCCCTTTTCGTGGCAGAATTGGGAAATCTGCTCCACATAGGCGTTTCTCTCCTCGTCCCGCTCGGACAATACGGCGATTCGGTACACAGCGTTCCCCCTTTCGGAAGCGTTCCTTTGCGCTTGCTGGAATTTAAGTATACGGAAGCGCGCGGCTTTTTCAATAGATTTGGCACGAAACGGGCGATAATGGCACGAATTCCTGCGCGCGAGGCTTGAAGGGCTGTGATATAATGATTAGGCAAGCCGAAGGCTTGGCCGGGTCGGCGGAGCGCCGAATGCGGTTCGCCGACAATCTAAATACAGGAGGAATGACCATGAGAATCGCGATTGTGGACGACCTTGCGGGCGAGCGCGCGCTTCTGAGGGGTCGTCTGGAAAGGGCGCTGAACCGGCGCAGCGTTCAGGCGGACTTTTCCGAATTTGAAAGCGGCTCGTCCTTCCTCGCCGCCGCGAAGGCCGAGCCCTTTGCCGCCGCGTTTCTGGACATTTACATGCCCGGCATCGACGGCGTGGAGACGGCCAGGGCGCTGCGCGCGTTCGATTCGGCCTGCCTGCTGGTCTTCACCACCACGTCCACCGACCACGCCCTCGAGGGCTTTCAGGTGCGCGCGATGCACTATCTCGTCAAGCCCTTCACCGAGGAGGACGTCGACCGTCTAATGGACGAGATTCTCGCCCGCATTCCCCAGCCGGACAGATACATGGACGTCAAAACCGGCGGCGGCAGCGTCCGCCTGAGCTATCGCGGCATCGTCTATGCCGAGCATTTCGCCCACATGATTCACATTCACACCTCCGCCGGAAAGACGCTGACGACGCGAATGCCCTTCAAGGACTTCGCCGCGCCGCTGCGGGAGGACGCGCGGTTCCTCGTCTGCGGGCGCGGCGCGATCGTCAATCTGGAGCACGCGTCCGACTTCGAGGACGCGGCCTTCGTCATGGACGAGGGCAGCCGCGTGCTCATCAGCCGGGAGCAGACGAAGGCCGCCCGGCAGGCGTTCATGGAATTTCTGCTGCAGAGGGGGCGCTGAAGATGGCGGACGTGCTGCGCCCGATGCTGGAGCTGTCCATCGTGCTTCCCGGGCTGTTTCTGGCCTATGTTCCCGTAAAATCCTATCTGAAGCTGTCGCCGGGAAGGGCGGCTGCGTGGCAGCTTCCGCTGCTGCTCGCGCTGATCGTCGGCGGCGGGCTCATCTGCCATCGCCTGCGCGTTTCCACGGCGGGGGCGCTGGCGCTCGTGACCCTGTGCGCCGCCGGGGTGTACGTCGCCTCGCTGCGCGTCTCGCTGTGGAAGTCCGTAACGGTGGCACTGTCGGTCTGCGCGGTGTTCGCGTGCCTGAACAGCCTCTCCCGCGCTCTCGACGCGGCGTTTGCCGTCCGCCTGAGCGCGCCGGAGGACGGGCCGTGGCTCGGTCTGCGCGCCGGGCTGTGGGAAAACGCCCTGTGCCTGCTCACGGCGGCGGCCGCATGGTATCCCGCCGGCCACGTGGTGCGGCGCATGGTGGAGGACGAGAACTTCGCCCAGACCTGGTACACCTTCTGGGTGCTGCCCATTCTCTTCATCGCGCTGAATCTGTTCATGATTCCGGATCATCGGGAGACGCTGTACACGGGCCGGGTGCTTCAGGGGTACATCATCCTCAGTCTGGCGCTGCTGATTCTGCTGCTGTGGTTCAACGTCATTTTCCTGCTGATGGCCAACAGCCTGAACCGGAACGCCCGCCTGCAGCAGGAAAACCACCTGCTCTCCATGCAGCGGGAGCGATACGAAAACCTCAGAATCGCCATCGAGGACGCGCGGCAGGCGCGCCACGACATGCGGCACCATTTCAACCAGCTCTCCGCGCTGGCGGAGGAGGGGGATCTGGAGCAGATCAGGGAGTATCTCCGCAAGGCAGCGAGGCGGATTCCCAGTCTGGACATGAAATTCTGCGAAAACCGCGCCGCGGACAGCGTGATCGGCTATTACTGCGCGCTGGCCCGGCGGGAGGGCATTCCCTTCCAGACGCAGATCGATCTGCCCGAGGCGCTCTGCGTGGACGAGATGGATCTGTGTCTGGTGCTGTCCAATCTGCTGGAAAACGCGCTGGAGGCCAGTCTGCGCACCGACCCGGCCCGGCGGCGCATCGACGTACGGGCCTACATGCACGCCGAAAAGCTGACGCTGATTCAGGTGGAGAACGCCTTCGACGGCGAAGTCCACGAGAAAAACGGCGCGTTTCAGTCGAGCAAGCGCCGGGGAAGCGGTCTGGGCGTTCCGTCCGTCCGCCGCATCGCCGAGAAGACCGGCGGCGCGAGCGCATTCACCCATCAGAACGGCGTATTCTCGGCGAAGGTCATGCTGCGGGGCTGAGCGGGCCGCGAAAAAAAGCAGACTGAAGCGCCGCCGAAGAGGAATTCTTC
>CAKUJT010000296.1 GCA_934661765.1 uncultured Senegalimassilia sp. | reverse complement strand
CGCACGCCGCACACCTTGCCCGCCTCGTCCAGGATGAACCCGGTGGCGCGGTAGCCGGTGGAGAACTGCACGCCCTTCGCCGCCAGCTTGTCGCGCAGCGGCATCATGATGCTCTCCGTGTCGCCGATGCCGTTTTTCGGGAGCACGCGGCGGCGGTTCGCCTCGTTGGCGGAATAGCTGGCGGGGTCGGCGAACTGCGCGCCGTACGAGCTTTTCATGCGGTCGACCCACTCGGGCGCTGCGTAGAACAGGCGCTTGGCGAAATCAAGGTCGGTCACGCCGGCGTTCTTCAGCTGCTCCTTGCGCTCGGGCCACACGTCGTCGCAGGTCTCGGTGATGCCCGCGTCCTTCTGCAGCTGGCTGCCGCACACCTCCATGACGGCGTTGGACTCGTAGCTTTCGCCGCCCAGCACGTCGAGCTTCTCGGCCACCATGACCGACAGCCCCGCCTCGGAGGGGTCCATGGCCGCCGAAAGACCCGCCATGCCGCTGCCCAGGATGAGCACGTCCACCGATGCGGAGAACGACACCTGGGGCTGGCCGAGCACGCCCGTCCCCTCGGCCGAGGGGACCACGGCGGAGCTGCACGATGACAGCAGGGGCACGGCGGCGAAGGCGGCGCTGGCACCGACCAACTTGAAGAAATCGCGGCGTTTCATGTAGGGCATGCTCTTTCACTAGATGGCGAAGGGACGGCACCCGCCGCCGCGCAACCGGCAGTGGGCACCGTCCCCCATTTCGATATCGCAGCCATGGTAACGCACGCGCTGCGCGCGCGGCCGGCCGTTCGGCGCGCGTCACATCTTCTCGATATGCGGAGCGCAAAAGCGACCGGAGGCGCCCCGAGCGGGCGAGCAGATGGAGCCAAAGCGGAAGCATCCGATGGGAGTTTCCGCACCGTGCCGCTCTTTCCTGCCACTCCGCTGAGCGCCCGCGATGCGCTCGGCAGGGCGCTTCCCTATTCGTAGAACTTGGTGTCGGGATACGGCGGCTCGAGGGCGCGCTTGAAGGCCTGCGAGCGCACCTTCGCCAGCACGCGTTCGACGTCGGCGCGGTTGAACCCGGCCTCCACCAGGCCGTCCTCGCTGACGCCGTGCTCGAAATGCGCGATGAGCATGCGGTCAAGCGTGGGGTAGTCGATACCCATGGACTTCTCGTCCTCCTGCCCGGGCGCAAGCTCGGCGCTGGGCGGCTTGACCAGCACGTGCTCGGGGATGGGCGGCACCTGGCCGTCGCGCTCGGCGCGCTCGTTGCGCCAGCGCGCGATGGCGTACACGTCGGTCTTGTACAGGCCGCCGATGGGGGCGAACGCGCCCGCCGTGTCGCCGTAGAGCGTGGAGTAGCCCATCATGGATTCGCTGCGGTTGCCTGTGTTCACGAGCATCCAGTCGTTAGCGTTGGAAAGCGCCATGAGCACCACGGTGCGACAGCGCGCCTGCGTGTTCTCCGACGCCGTGCCCGAAAGCTTGCCGCAGCCCGAACGGCGCAGCACCGCCTCGAACGCCTCGAACGGCTCGCAGATGGACACGACATGCGTCTCGATGCCCAGGTTGTCCGCCAGCTCGCGCGCGTCATCCAGGGAATGCTCCGTGGAATAGGGGCCGGGAAGCATGACGCCGTGCACGTGGTCGGGGCCGAACACGTCGGCGCACATGACGGCGATGACGCTTGAATCGATGCCGCCGGAAAGCCCCACCACCATCTCGTTGAAGCCGGCGCCCTCCGCATAGGCGCGCAGCGCGTCCGCGCACGCCTCGTACATATCGTTCGCTCGCATACAGCTGTCCTTTCAGCACAAGCGGGATTCCTTCGGATACGAGTATGCCCAAGCAGTGTTTCAAGGTGATTGCCAGCACGCAACAGCTTGGCAACCGGTCAAATCGCACGACCAGCGAACGTGGGAAGGCGTGAGGGCGGCGTAGAGCTTGCCCTTGCCGCCGTCCGCGTACGCCTGCACTCGATCTTGTCACCCCTCTCGGAGCAGCGGTGGGCATACGTCGGGAGACGTCCGAAAATCAGGACCACCCGCATAGCGGGTGGTTTGCTCTTAGGGTATAACCCATGGAAGGCCGGCGCGCGCCTAAAGACGCCGGCCTTCACGCTGTTCAGGCCCTATTGCCCTTGACCCGTGGCGAGCCGGTCGAACCGGCGGGCCCCGGCTACTTCTTGAACGGGTCGGAGTACTCCTTGACGCTCAGCTTGTCCAGCGCGATGTCGGCGGCCTCCTGCTCCCTGATGTACTTCGCGATGGTCGCCTCGTTGAGCCCGACGGTGGAGACGTAGCAGCCCTCCGCCCAGAACCTCCTGTTGCCGAACTTGTACTTCAGGTTGGCGTGCTTGTCGAAGATCATGAGCGAGCTCTCGCCCTTCAGGTAGCCCATCACGCTCGACACGCTGTACTTCGGCGGTATCGCCAGCAGCATGTGCACATGGTCGGGCATGAGGTGCCCCTCTATTATCTCGACGCCCTTGTACTCGCAGAGCCTCCTCAGGATCTCCCCTATGTCGGACCTGATTTGGCCGTAGATGGCCTTTCGCCTATACTTCGGCGTGAACACGATGTGGTACTTGCACATCCACTTCGTGTGCGAAAGGCTGTAGGCTTTGTTGGCCATAGCCGACCACCACCCTTCCTTCTCGGATTCTTGACGGCCTGAACAATCGTCAATATCCGGCGGGAGGGTGGTCTTGTAAAGCAGGTTGTAGTCCGCCCGCATAGCGGGCGGTTTGCTTGGCGCGGCTACGCGCGCGCCAGACTGAAGTCATTAACACAAGCGGGCGGCATG
>CAKUJT010000295.1 GCA_934661765.1 uncultured Senegalimassilia sp. | reverse complement strand
AAGAACCGTGCGAAACGTTGTCGCACAAGGTAAGACTGATAAACTTGCCGAAAACGACCGACAGAAATCACTTAAAAAAATAAGAATGAACTGTCAGAACTTAAATCTCGAAATCAAGGGAGAATTACCCTTGCCACACGGAATCAACGCTGATGACGGCATATCAAAGCCGTAGGCGGTGTGCGAGATAATACTTCACTATGCGAGGTGGCTGTATCCACCCACGTATAAAGCGTGAAGAAGTCGTAACTTGAAGTCCTAAGTCCTTTATGGATATGGAATATATAGTGCGGTCTTCCGAAGACTACGGTTACACGTAGAAGAAGCTATGCAGCATCGTAAGAGTTGACTGGCGTCCGAAAGGGCGAACGATTAGGGAAGAATGTATTGCTGGTTTTTCAGTACATTCCTACAAGAACGAAATATCTTGCAGAATACGCAGTAACTATGATTCAAAGCGTATTTGTCCCTACGGTGTAAGGTAGCAACCTAAGGTCTTCAAGTAGTTAAATCTACAAAGGATAGAGATTTAGGAACGTTTGAGAGCCTGTATTGGAGCTGTACAGAGCGAGGAAGATACAGGAAGTCAGCAGTCCCATAGTAGTCAGAAACTGGGAAAACCAGTTGCACAGACTGAAATGTCTACGGCGAAGGGGACTAATCAGACCAATTTACAAATTTCACAAAACAAAGAAAAGAACAACTCCCTGAAATATGGGTGACGAACTGCGAGGTGATAGCCTTGTGCATTTGAACGTCAGATTTTCAACAGAAGCGGAACTGAAACAAACCTTAGATTTTCTCTATGAGAAATCAAAAGAGGGAATTGCATTTACAGGTCTTGTTGAAGCTATGGTTAATGAAGTGACCATTATTACCGCAATTCATAACATTAAGTCGAACAAAGGCAGTAAAACGGCTGGAGTTGACCGACTGAAAATGGACAAATATCTGCAAATGCCAAAAGAAGAACTAATTGCACTGATACGGGATAATTTCAGTAATTACAGACCAAGACCAGCAAGGCGGGTATATATCCCGAAAAAGAATGGAAAACAACGCCCACTGGGTATTCCAACAGTTTTGGACAGAATCATACAGGAATGTGTGAGGATTGTCATAGAGCCTATATGTGAAGCAAGATTTTATCCGCACAGTTACGGTTTCCGTCCGTACAGGGCACAGAAACATGCAATACGTGACATTATTAATGTGATAAATGCAGGAACACGTTCTCCAGACCAACCAGTATGGGCAGTGGAGGGAGATATAAAAGGCTGTTTTGACAATATCAATCACAGAATCCTGTTAAAGAAAATATGGCGAATTGGAATCCATGATAAAAGAGTAATCAAGATGATACAGCAGATGTTAAAGGCTGGGTATATTGAAAACGGAACTGCGTATGACACGAAACTCGGCACGATGCAGGGTGGAATTTTATCGCCGTTGCTCTCAAATGTATATCTGAATGATTTTGACTGGTTTGTAGGAAGAATGTATATGGAGCCACATAGACAATGTAAGCACAAATGTAATGATACACGCAGGCTGAAATGGTCAGGTGTTACTCCAAAGTACAACTACCGTTTTGCTGATGACTGGGTAATACTTACATCAACAGAACAGGAAGCATACAGGTTGAAACGTGTGCTGACAAAATATTTCAGACATAAAATGAAACTGGAATTATCACAGGAAAAGACTTTTGTAACTGACCTCAGAACAGAGGGAATACATTTCCTTGGTTTTGTGGTTAAAGCGGAGAAAAAGAGAAAGACCCCAGACCCAAGAACGTGGACTGAAAATCTGGTTGGAAAACCATTACCAGACATGGAGCGATTGAAAGAGAAAATCTGGAAGATTGCTGATGAAGTCCGCAGGATTGGAGATGTAACAGAAAGAAGCGTACAGGCGGCACAAATACAGCGTGTTAATTCTATGATTGTTGGGTTAGCACAATACCTGCAACCCTCTATATGTTCTCATGCGTTTCATGCCATTGACAGGAGAATAAACAATACAGCTTTGGCGGTATGGAAAAAGAGTTTTCCAAAGCATTACAATAAATATCAGATACCAATGGAAAAGCTCTGCAATTTACCGCACAGGCATGAGGGATATAAAAGCAAAACATTTGCTGTTCCAATAGAGGGAGAATGGTTTGGAATTACGATGGCATTTATTACCCACAGTAAGTATGAAAGCAAGCCATTTGACCAACGCATGACACCTTACACAGAAGAGGGCAGACGGATTTATGGCTACTACCGTAGCAAAAGTAAGCCACTTCCCTGTGACAGACCGTCCGTTAATACAGCAGGAGACATACAGTTATCAGTCTATGCTAAAACGGTATATAATTTTGAATATTTTATGAATAGGGAATATGCGTACAACAGAGATAAAGGTAAATGTAAATGCTGTAAAAAGCCGTTATTCTTAGATGACAAGAAGTTTTGTTATCACGTCAAAGGGGAAGTTCCACTGGACAAAATCAATAAAGTGCAAAATCTTATATGGCTATGCAATGACTGTTATCGAATGGTCAACAACGGTCCAATACCGCCGGATATAGATGAAAAGGTATTGAAAAAGATTCAGAAATACAAACAAAAGTGAAATTTGTAAGCACGATATGTACCGTGAGGGCATAAAGTGTTGAAACCCGATGGAGGGTAGTAAGTTGGTTTGATGGAACGCCGGGTGCGATGAAAGTTGCACGCCCGGTGTGGAGTGGGGGAAAAGGCGGAGATAGCTTCAAAACCTTACCTATCACTATTGTTTCT
>CAKUJT010000294.1 GCA_934661765.1 uncultured Senegalimassilia sp. | reverse complement strand
GAAGATGACAGCGAGGAGCATGATGACAGCCGCAGAGATGGCCGTCGTGAGAATCACAAAGACCGTAAGGATATGCGGAAAGCTGAGAAAAAGGCGGAGTAAGAATAAAACGTGAGTTATTTTTTTCAGGGGCTGACGATGGGGCTTGCCTACGTCGCCCCTATTGGACTGTAAAATCTATTTGTGATAAATTCAGCGCTGACTCAGTCACGCCACAGGGCGTTTCTGACAGCGCTGATTGTTATATTTTTTGATATTTCCCTGGCGCTGGCCTGCTTCTTCGGCATCGGCGCTCAGTTATATGACGAAAATCCGTTTCAGTCAGTTTGCCTGTTTAACAGTATCCGAACTGACTGAAATAACATGTGAGATCGTTTCCAGGGAATAAAATTTTGTGCTTGGAAGCCGGTTTTCAGTCAGTATAGAGCAGCTCGAATACAAGAACTGACTGAAACTATGGACTGCAATCTGCTTTTCATACTCCAGCCGCCTCGATTTAACATGGGTTTCAGTCAGTTCAGTGAGTGCGAAAGCATGAAACTGACTGAAATGGTTTTCAAAAGGCATGGACGTCTGTATAATGTAAGTATATTCTGGAATTTTGTTTAAGAGGAGCTTATCATGAAAACAGAACAGATCCGGCTGATCCAAGATACTTATACTGTCCCTGCGGAGGTGGGCGGGTATCTGGTGACATGCCCGGGATGCGGCGCACGCATCAATTTATATGATATGTATCATGGCTTTTGCCCGTGGTGCGAGAGCAGTATGAAGAAGCATCGCGACAGGATGATCCGGATCCTGCGGACACTGGATTACCGGATCGACCAAAGTGAATCGAAAAATGTGATCGTTCCGGCAGGCTATCTTTCGGTGCCGCAGCTTCAGCACTGGCTAGAGCATTCCGATGAGATCTCTGGCGGAAGGGACGCTCGTAAAATCGTTGAAATCAAAGAGCTTCACGAAGGGGACAAGCATTTGCGCGCCTTGTGCGCGGTCTGCCTGGGAGGAGCTTATGAAAAGGCTTTGCAGGATCGTGATCCGGAGAAAGCAAAAAGCATTTTGCAGGGGCTTGCTACAGCAGAGGAAGAAAAATTCATCAAGTTTTCTTTGCATAAAGCGATCGATCTGCTGGCGGGAGAATGGCCACGGAAGGTGAAGCTTTTGCAGCAGGCACGAGATCAGATAAGCGAAGTATTTAGATCTGAATATGTGCTGGAAGTGCTGCAAAGACTGGATTCGGAGGTGTAAACGTGGATACAAAATCCGTTTCTGATTTTAGTGTATTTTGCCCGGTTTGCGGGATAGAACAGAATCTGTACGATATTGCCGAGGGGCGTTGCATGATCTGCGGTGCGGATCTGACTGCCGAGAAGAAGAAGCTGATGAAGGTGCTTCTGGCGCAGGATATATTTTTTGACTGCGATGAAAACGGTCGTATCATAGTGCCGGAAAGTGTTGTAAAAACGGAGGATCCGGCGGCGAACCCTGAGGACCCGGCTGTAAAACTTGAGGACCCGGCGGTGCTCCATTTCAAAGGGCAGTTCAGCGAAATCGAGTATTATAAACATAAAGTGATCCAGATCCCGGATGAAGGGAAGCTGATCTTGCAGGTGTATTTTCATTTTAAAAACCTTGCAGGGAAACCAAAGTGTTTTTTGGACTGTTCTCAAATGCAGCTTTTTCAGCATGGTATGTCGAAGGATTTTTATCCAAGTTCCACTGATACAGAATCTCACAATGCAGAAATCGTAATTCTGCCGGGATACAGTTTAGATGTGGCGAAGGGATTTGAAATACAGGACTATTCTGATGTTTTGCTAAGATATGTACCGTGGGATGAAGACTTTGATCTGGAATTTACTCAGACCCTGCACCTGGAGAAAGGTGAAAATTCCGATGGGTTTGAGATGGCGTTTTTGGAGAATAAGCTTGTGGATTTCCTGCGGGATATTATTCATGAAAAGCTGCTGCAGGACAATAATTATGTGCGGCTGATGCGGCAGTTTGAACGGAAACATACGGAGAAAAGCGATGAGCAGGGTATGGATGCGGCACTGATGGTGTTTTTCCTGAATTGGATGCATGATCATTTGACTGAAAAAGAGCTGCAGGCTGCGGTGGATCGAAGGGAAAAGCAGGAGCAGGAAATGGAAGGACCGCTGGAAATCGTTATTGATCTGGCTGATCTGGGTTACGGAGATAACGAGGATTATGCGGATAATGTTTCGGATGGCGACGATGACTGGGATCCGGATGATGATGACGACGACTGGGAAATCGAGGATCCGGATGATTTAGAAGAAGAATCGGAATTCTATGAACCACCGGTTGACTACGAAGATGAAGATGCCATTGCCCTGGATATGGAAGAAGCTATCGATGACGCGATCATGTTCCACGGTGGAAACCCATTTGACTGGGATACGCGCAGTGATTTCCTGGATGATCCGCTGGGATTTGGGGATGATGATGCGTGAAGGGACGGCTTCGCAAAAATGTACCAAATCAGCTGTTTTCGCGAGCAAAAACAGAAAGTGAATGATCAGTCAAGTGAATTTTCAGCAAAAGAGTAACATTTATGGGATATTATGGCGAAGGAAAGGTGCCTCAAAGTTTAATTTCTTTCTATCGATCGATTGTGAAGTTATAAACAACAAAATAATATGCGGTATGTGATATAAAACAGCAAGTTGATTTCACAGCACATACGGGAATTCAGAGAAGAGCTTTTAAAATTCTGTTTTTGAAGTTCTTCTTTTTTATTTCTGCGGAAAATCGTGCCGGGTTTTGAAATCACA
>CAKUJT010000293.1 GCA_934661765.1 uncultured Senegalimassilia sp. | reverse complement strand
GAAGCTCTGCAGCAGTTCGGAATCGAATGTGACTGGGCTGAAATCAGAAAGCCAATGGGTAACTTCAAGCCGACTCATCTGAGAATGCTGCTGAACCTGCCGGAAATCTCCGCACAGTGGGAAGAAAAGTATGGACGTCATTGGAACGAAGATGATTTTGATGCTGTACTGGCTGCTTTCCGTCCGCTGATGTCCAAGTACATCGTTGACGAAGACCTGGCAAGACCGGTAAAGGGCGCAGAAGAATGTATCAACAAGCTGAGAGAAGCCGGAATCCTGGTTGGTTGCGACACTGGATACTATGAAGAAGATTCCATGGCACTGAACAAAGTTCTGGAAGATAAATTCGGAATGAAGTTTGATGTGGTGACCAATTCTGAAAAGGTTCCGGGCAGACCAACACCGTTCATGGTATATGACTGCATGCTGAGTGCTTACGAAATCACAAAAGAACCGATACCTTGTGAAGCAGTAGTTAAGATCGATGATACAGCTCCGGGTATGATCTGCGGAAACAATGCAGGTGCATGGACTATCGGTCTTTATGCTTCCGGTTCCAACAATTATGATCAGCTGGCAGCTTCCAAGCCTGACTTCTTAGTACCAGACGTATCTTATGTACCGGAAATCATCTTCGGTCAGATTGAACCGAGACTCAGAAGAGGTGAAAAACCGGGACAGGGATTAATCGAAACGATTTAAGGCATCCTACGATAAAAAAATCAGGCGATGCGTGATGCTTATCTGGAACGAAAATGATATACACGATTTGATGGAAAGGGACACCCGTAGGCGAAAAATACAGGGTGTCTCTCATCCTATAAATACGATATATCGAAATAAGAGAGAAAAGGAGGGAGTTCTATGAATGACGACAATGGTCAAAAAAATGTAAAGATGCTGGGTTATACGCCGGAACAGTATAAGTTATTTACCAAGAATGCATGGATCGTGTTGCTGGCTTTCTCTGTACTGTACTGTATGTTGTACTGTGGAAGACAGAACATCAATTATATCATGCCAGCCATGATGCAGGAGGAAGGCTGGACAGAACTGGATCTGGGGATTCTGGCATCAGTACTGTTCTGGACTTATGGGCTTGGACATTTATTTAATGGCAGACTAGGTGAAATTTTCGGTGTAAATAAGTTTATCGTAGCAGGAATGTTCCTGTCAGCGATCGCAAATTTGCTGATCGGTTTCCAGTCGAGCCTTGTTATCATAGCGATTCTTTGGGGATTTAATGGCTATTTCCAGTCTATGCTCTGGTCGCCGGGAATGGCGCTACTGGCAAACTGGTGGCCGGGACACAGAAGAGGCTTTGCGACAGGTCTGGCAAACGGATTTTCGGGACTTGGTCAGGTATGTGCGGCCTTGGCGGTATCACTATCTATTATCATTCTGCCTGGCTTTGGATGGAAAGCGGGATTTATCATTCCGGCTGCTATCATGATCCTCACGGGAATCATTTACCTGTTCTTTATCAAAGACAGTCCGAAGAAGATTGGACTGAAAGACTATGTGGATCCGGATGCTGTGAAAATGGAAAAGGATGAGGAACTACGAGAGCTGGTTTCTCAGAAGGGTAAGCTGTATCCGTACATACATTTGTTTAAACAGTGGAGATTTGACTGCTGGCTGTTGATTATTGCCAGCTCCAGTATTGCAAGATATGGGCTGCTCACATGGATCCCGACGTACTATGTACAGAACTTTGGTGTTGACATTAAAGAGGGAGCACTGGGGACGATTCTGTTACCTCTGGGGATGGCATTTGGAACATTTATCATTCCTACGATATCAGATAAATATTTCTCAGAAAACAGACTGCCGATGGTTATCATTTGTGCAGCGGCTGCGGGACTAACAGTATTTATCTTCCGGGGAATCGATCCGGGGCCTATCGCTGGCATGCTGTTGTTCAGTGCTGGATTCTTCATCTATGGAATCAACGGTATTGTTTGGGCGTATGCTATCGATGTTGGTGGCAGAGTATTCGCTGGAACGGCTGCGGGGATTCTGGACTGCTTTGCATACCTTGGAGCAGCAGTGCAGGCGATCATTTTCGGAAGCGTATTGACAAGTACTGGAAACTGGACTTTAGTGTTCACCGCTATCGTAGGTGTTTGCGCTGGAATGATCCTGCTCTCCATTATTGCAGGATGGGGTCTGAATAAGAAGAAAGACATTGTATAACCGATAAGAGGGGCGGCGTAAAATGCGCCGCCTACAAGCATAAAAGTGTAATGTATATTTTAGTAGAAAAGGAGGAGCAAAATGGAATATCCTAAAGTAAAAAGAAACGTACTGTTAAACCCAGGTCCGGCGACAACAACTGATACCGTTAAATACGCACAGGTGGTACCTGATATCTGTCCGAGAGAAAAAGAATTCGGCGATATCATGAAGAAAATGGGAGAAGACCTGGTTAAGATCGTCCACGGTGATCTCAACAAGTACACTGCAGTACTGTTCACAGGATCCGGTACGATCAACATTGACGCTTGTGTAAACTCTCTGGTACCGGAAGGAAAGAAGATCCTTGTTCTCAATAATGGCGCATATTCCGGAAGAGCTGCGGAAGTGGCGGAATATTATCATATGGATCATGTAAACCTGAAACTGCCGATCACAGAACCGATCGACGTTGATAAGGCAGAAGAAGCGATCAAAGCTGACCCGGACATCGCTGTGGTATACTGCTGCCACCATGAAACGGGTACTGGGATTCTGAACCCGATCAGAGAAATCGGTGCTGTAGCTCATAAATACGGCAAGGTCATGGTTGTAGATACTACTTCCACA
>CAKUJT010000292.1 GCA_934661765.1 uncultured Senegalimassilia sp. | reverse complement strand
TTTGCTCTCTGTGATTACACCCGCAACGCGGTTTCCATCCATAATAACATCGCTGAAGCCTGTGTACAGCTGTACATCAACGCCGGCCTCCATCAGCATATCCAGCATCAGAAGACGCAGCTTTTCCGGATTGATGACCTGCTCCGCTTCGCAGTCGCGTGCCTTTTCACGCAGCTCTTCAAAGCAGCCGCCGTCCTGTCTGCCGGTCCAATGACTCATAATACCCGTGGTTGCCACGCCGCCGATTGCGCCGTACTGCTCAATCAGCATCGTTTTGCGTCCCATGCGTGCTGCGTGCAGGGCAGCGCCGAAACCTGCAGGGCCGCCGCCGACAACAAGGACTTCCGTTTCTGCCGCAACCGGGATCTCCCGGCTCGGCTCAGTATAATACTTCATCTGAAACTCCTTTTCACTATGTTTGTTGCTTTTTTAGTTCTGTTTTTCGCTTTTTCTGTCCTTCGCTGCCTTGTAGAAGAACATTCCAATCGAAAGCACAGCCAGCGCCAGGAACAACAGGCTGAATGGCCGTGTTACGAAGATGGACAGAGAATTGCTGGACATTACCATCGAGTTGCGGAAATTCGTTTCCACCAGATCACCAAGAACTACGCCAAGGATGATCGGTACAACACCGAATCCAAGCTTGCGCAGCACGAACGAAAACGCGCCGATAATGACCGCCAGAAGCACCTGAAATGTGCTGGCTTCGCTCGAATAAACACCGGTAATGCAGTAAACAATGATGATTGCGCTCATCAGCTCATAAGGAATGCGCGTGATATTGGCATACAGCGGGGTAAACACACGGCCGATAATCAGCATCAGGATATTGATCACGACAAGACCAATCATAATGCCGTACAGAATATCGCTGTGCTCCTTGAACATGGAGGGGCCGGGCACCATGCCTTGCAGCATAAATGCACCCAGAAGGATCGCCGTGCAGCCGTCACCGGGCACACCCAGTGTGGTAAGCGGAATCAAGGTAGAACCGGTCGTTGCATTATTGGCGGACTCGGTTGCGGAAACGCCTTCGATCTCGCCGTGACCGAAATGATCACGGTATTTGGAGGTTTTCTTCGCCTGGTCGTAGCTGATAAAGGCTGCAATGCCGCCGCCTGTACCCGGGATAGCACCCACGATCGTACCAATCAGCGAAGAGATCGTCATGGTTTTGAGGCAGCGCTTGATCTCTGCCCAGGACAGCTTCTCATGGTCCAGCTTCAAATGCTGTTTGCGCGTCTCATCGGTACGCGGATTATAATCCGAACGGCTGAGCAATTCGGCAATTGCGAACAGACCGACCAGTGTAACGATCAGCGGAATACCGGCGCCCAGTCGACGGACACCAAAGGTAAACCGAAGCGCACCGCTGACCGAATCCTGTCCCATCAGTGCAATGAAAATACCGATCAGACCGCCGAGCAGACCCTTGACGATATTGCCGTTCGAGATGCTTGCAATAATGGACAAGCCAAACACAGCGATACAGAAATACTCCGGAGGGCCAAACATCTGCGTGAACTGTGCAATGCTCGGTGCAGCAAACAGCAATACCAGTGCACTGAACAGGCCGCCGAAAAACGAAGCATACAGCGCCATCGTCAGAGCCTTCAGCGGCTTGCCCTGCTGTGTCAGCGGATAACCATCCAGCACAGTCGCTGCGCTCGAGGGCGTACCCGGTGTATTGATCAAAATTGCAGTAATGGAGCCGCCGTATGTGCCGCCGCAATACAGGCCAAGCAGAAGAAGCATCGCCGGGATCGGGTCCATACTGTATGTGATCGGCAGGCACAGGATGATCGCAATATCCGCAGTCAAACCCGGAATGGCACCAATAATGATACCTGCCAGCAGACCGATGGCGATAGCAATGAAGCTCTCTGCCGAGGCCATCAGCGCCAAACCGGTCATCAAGTTGTCTAACATAATATGCGTTTCCTCCTTCTTATGGCAGAGTCACGCTCATTGCCTGAAATGCAAAGTACGCAACCATTACATTTGCACTGGCAATCGCATAGAACCACCATTTTCTTGTACCGAAATACAGCAGAATGCCATTGGAAAGCAGCAGCGAGGAAATGATGAATCCGATATGCGGAAGCAGCAGCGCGTATGCGATCAGCATGGCAATATAGATGACCGGTTTCAGCCGCAGAAGATTTTCTCTGGTGAACATGGCTCCCGAAATCGTGTATTCGGTCTTTTCCTTGGACAGGATACCCTGCACCAGCAGGATCACGCTGCAAATGATCATGCCGCGGATCAGAAGCGTCGGAACGGTTGCAGCAGTCACCGCGCTGGTTTCAAGCGTCCGGATCTGCGATGGGATCAGAATATGCAGGACAACAGAAACGATCAGAAACAGAACGCCTGTTATCATATTCGAATTTAGCTTTACTTTCAATCTTGTCACCTCTCAAACCAGATGAAACAGATCAGCCTGTTACTTGATCAGCTCGACGTATTCGTCCATGCTGCCCATCTGATCCTCAATGAACTTCGTCACTTCGTCACCCTTGGCATCCCACAGCTGATAACCCATCTCGTCCATATAACCGGTGAACTTGGAATCGGCATATACCTCATCGAGCAGTGCATTCAGCTTGTCTACAATCTCCTGCGGAACGTCCGAGCGAACAGCCAGAGCGTCCATGCCGGCAAATTCAACGTCAATACCCCAGTCCTTGATGGACTTTACTTCACCGTACGGCGTCTGAACCGTTTCCGGATAGAAGGTTGCAACCGCCTGGATCGTACCCTCTTCCTGATGCGAGTAGTATGCCGGAGGCGTACCCAGACCGCAGTCTACCTG
>CAKUJT010000291.1 GCA_934661765.1 uncultured Senegalimassilia sp. | reverse complement strand
GTATTGATTACTTCTATTTTGACAGACGGTTATCTGTGCAGTATCGCAGGTTCCTTTTTAAGCGTTGTTTTATTTTGTTTTTTTCTTACGGAACCGAGGATGTCTTTCCAGACATATGCAGTTGGGTATCCGGTAACTTTTGCGATTATGCTGGTATGCTCTGTGTTGGCGGGAACTCTTTCTGCTAAATTAAAAATGCATGCAAGGATTTCTTCACAGCTTGCATTTCGAACGCAGGTATTATTCGATACAGACCGTCTGCTGCAAAAGGCGAGGAGCAGTAAAGAGATGCTGCGTGTCACCTGCACGCAACTGGTTCGTTTATTGAACCGGGATATTGTTGCATATATTGTAGAAGAGGGGAAATTGTCACAGGGACAGGTATTTTGTCAAAACAAAGAAGAAACAGATCAGCAATTTTTAATACTGGAAGAACAGAAGATTGCCAGATGGGTCTATGAAAATAATCAGCGTGCGGGAGTAGGAACGAATTATTTTAAAAATGCAAAATGTTTATATTTGGCGATTCGTATTGGTGATCACGTATATGGTGTAATTGGGATCCCGGCGAACAAAGATGTTCTTGATTCCGTTGAGTATAGCATTTTGCTTTCTGTAGTAAATGAATGTGCGCTTGCTATGGAAAATCTGCGCAATGCAATAGAAAAAGAAAAGAATGCTGTTTTGGCGAAAAATGAACAGCTTCGAGCAGATTTACTGCGTGCGATTTCTCATGATCTAAGGACGCCGCTTTGTTCTATTTCCGGCAATGCGGATATGCTTTTAAATAACGGAGCGTGCTTAGACAGTAAAACAAAGCAGCAGATTTATGCGGATATTTATGATGACTCTGAATGGCTCATTGGCGTGGTAGAAAATCTGTTATCTATTACAAGGCTTAATGATGGACGGCTGAAGTTTAAATTTACAGATCAGTTACTTGATGAAGTCATTGCAGAATCCCTGCGTCATATCAGCAGAAAGCATGATGAATATACAATCGTGACAAAGTGTGAAGAACTGATTCTTGTCCGGATGGATGTGCAGCTTATCATACAGGTACTCGTGAATCTCATTGATAATGCCATAAAATATACACCGAAAGGCTCGAAAATCTGTATCCGGGGAATGAAATGTAATGGAAAAGCACAGATTTGTGTGGCGGATGATGGTCCGGGTATCGCAGCTGAAATGAAACCACATATATTTGAGATGTTTTATACCGGAAAAAGTACGATTGCAGACAGCCAGAGGAGTCTCGGTCTTGGTCTGTCACTTTGCCAGTCTATTATAGAAGCACATGATGGAAGACTCATACTTACAGATAATACACCACGAGGATGTATTTTTACTTTTACTTTACCACTTAGCGAGGTGACATTAAATGAATAAAACAGTAGTTCTTGTTGTGGAGGATGACCGTCCGATACGAAATCTCATCGTAACAACATTAAAAATGCATGATTATAAATATCTTACGGCTAACAATGGAGCATCTGCGATAATGGAAGCATCTTCACATCATCCGGATATTGTCCTCCTAGATCTGGGTCTTCCGGATATGGAAGGAGTAGATGTAATTAAAAAAATCCGTACATGGTCTAATATGCCGATTATTGTTATCAGCGCTCGAAGTGAAGATAGCGATAAAATAGAAGCATTAGATTCCGGAGCAGATGATTATATTACAAAACCTTTTTCGGTGGAAGAACTGCTTGCCCGCATACGGGTGACACAGCGGCGGCTTGCCATTATTCAGGCGGGAGAAGAACAGGAAGTTTCTATTTTTATTAACGGACAATTAAAAATAGATTATACAGCTGGCTGTACCTATCTGAAAGGAAAAGAACTGCATCTGACACCGATTGAATATAAGCTTTTATGTCTTTTGTCACGTAATGTCGGAAGGGTGTTAACGCATACCTATATCACACAGCAAATCTGGGGAAGCTGTTCACAAAATGATGTTGCTTCACTAAGAGTGTTTATGGCAACATTACGTAAAAAACTTGAACCCGATAAAAATGGACTCCAGTATATACAGACGCATATCGGAATCGGATACCGGATGCTTCGGATAGAGGAGGAAATATAGGTGAAAAGAAGTATAGCATATTATCATCTTCCGGGACTGTTTGAGTTTTATGAATTGTATAAGGTGTTTTTGCCGTTATTTCGGCAACATCGAGAATATTTTTATGATTGGTGTGATATTGGATCTGTCTATGGTGCTCCGGCGGATTGTATCTGGGGCGGAGGACGAGCAGGATTTGGGGATGACGATGCAAAGAAAGTGTTAAATTTAATGAACGAGTATGGGATTTCTGCCCGGCTGACTTTTAGTAATTCTCTGCTTAAAGAGGAACATCTTTTGGATAAAAAATGTAATGCGCTTTGCAAGTTATTTGAAGAAGCTGGGGATACACAAAGTGAAGGTATATCAAACTCCAATATGCAAAATAAAAGTATGTTAACCCCAAATGTACAAGATGAAAATATAAATAAAAATACGCAGAATACAAGTATAAATGGAAACAAACAGAATGAAGGCGTAAAAGATAGCAAGAATAATAATGTGAAGAATAAAGTAATACAAAATGGTATTATCGTTCATTCTGACTTGTTATTAGATTATTTAAAAAAGAACTATCCTTCCCTTTATTTTGTTTCTTCTACGACAAAAGTTCTGACAGATTTTCAGGAATTCTTAAAAGAAGTAAAAAGAGAAGATTTTCAATACGTTGTCCCAGATTTTCGTCTGAACAAGTCTTTTGATAAGTTAAATACCTTAACGCAAATAGAAAAAGATAAAGTGGA
>CAKUJT010000290.1 GCA_934661765.1 uncultured Senegalimassilia sp. | reverse complement strand
GTGACGACGAGCCATGTCAGATGCAAGGGCTGTGAAAACAACTGCCTCATGACGATAAACAAGTTCAACGACGGAACCAGATTCTTTACAGGAAACAGATGCGAGCGAGGAGAGGGAAAGACTCCGGAGGAAGCCAACAAGCTGCCTAACCTGTTCGAATACAAGCTCAGTAGACTGTTCAGGTACAAGCCGCTTACGGTCGAGGAGTCGAAGAGAGGCGTGGTAGGCATACCTAGAGTCCTCAACATGTACGAGAACTATCCATTCTGGTTCGTGCTGTTCACCAGACTGGGCTTCAGCGTGATGCTTTCGCCGGCGTCCAGCAAGGAGATGTACGAGAGAGGTATGGAGACTATCTCGTCGGATACGGCGTGCTATCCTGCAAAGATGGTGCACGGGCACATCAAGTGGCTGGTGGAGCACGGCGCGAAATGGATCTTCTATCCGAGCATCAACTACGAGAGAGTGGAGGACGAGACGGCGCCGAACCACTACAACTGCCCGATCGTTGCGACATATCCGGAAGTCATCGCCGGAAACATGGACGATATATTCGAGGATAACGGCGTGACGTTCACGCATCCGTTCCTGCCTTATGACAACGACGAGAACCTCGTGAGAGAGCTTTACAAGGTGCTCAGGCGTACAGGCGTGAGCAGGCTGGAGCTCGAAGACGCTGTAAAGATGGCGAGAGCTGAAGACAAGCGCGTCAAGGACGACATCAAGAAAGCGGGAGAATACTCGCTCAAATATGCGCGTGATCACAAGAAAAAGGCGGTTGTGCTGGCCGGCAGACCATACCATCTGGATCCGGAGATCAACCACGGCATAGACAAGATAATAAGCTCGTTCGATATGGTCGTGCTGACGGAAGACTCGGTCGCACACCTGGGCAAGCTGGAGCGTCCGATCAGAGTGCTCGATCAGTGGATGTACCACTCGAGACTTTACAAGGCAGCGACATTCGTCGGCACTACCGACGATGTGGAGATCGTCCAGCTCAATTCATTCGGCTGCGGTCTGGATGCGGTGACGACAGATGAAGTCGAAGAGATAACGAAGAAAAACAACAAGCTTTACACGGTGCTCAAGATCGACGAGGGCACAAACATGGGTGCTGCAAAGATCAGGATCAGGTCACTCAAGGCTGCTATGGACGAGAGAGACAAAAACGGTGTGAAGCATGTGGAGGACAGGAGTTCGTACAAGAGAGTGTACTTTACGAAGAAAATGAGAAAAGACTACACGATCCTGATACCGGAGATGTCCCCGATACATTTCCAGTTCCTCGAGGCGGCTATCGGCAGTGCGGGATATAAGGTAAAGAGGCTCCCGACTGTAGACAAGAACGCAGTGGATGAGGGTCTGAAATACATAAACAACGATGCGTGCTATCCTACTATAGTGACGCTTGGACAGATAATCTCGTACCTGAAGTCAGGCGAAGTGGATCTTGACAAGGTCGGTATCTTCATGAGCCAGACGGGCGGGGGCTGCAGAGCCAGCAACTACGTTGCGCTTTTGCGAAAGGCTCTGAAGGATCTCAACATGGAGCAGATACCTGTCATCTCGGTAAACATGGCGGGACTGGAATCGAATCCCGGTTTCAAGATCTCGATGAAATTCGTAAAGCGCGGTGTGATGGCGCTGGTCTACGGCGATCTTTTCATGCGCGTGCTCTATGCGACGAGACCGTATGAAAAAGTGCCGGGTTCGGCGAATGCTCTTTTTGAAAAGTGGTCGAGGATCGCGAACGAGAATGTGGCGAACGGCAGCCTCGTGAAATTCAGGCATATCATAGCAGATATCGTGAAAGCTTTTGACGAGCTGCCTCTGCTGGATATAAAGAAGCCGAAGGTCGGCGTGGTGGGAGAGATCCTGGTAAAATATCATCCTAATGCGAACAATGACGTTGTCGATATCATAGAGAAGGAAGGCGGCGAGGCTGTCGTACTAGATATGATAGACTTCTTCATGTACGGCATGTACAGCAAGGAGTTCAACTACCGCAACCTGTCGGGTTCATACGGGACGATGATGGGCAACAGGATCGCGATAGATGTGCTGGAGTTCTTCAGAAAGCCGATGAGGAAGGCTCTCGAGGAAAGCAGGCGTTTCCATCAGCCGATGTTCATAAAGGATATCGCGAAGAAGGCTACGGAGATCATCTCGCTCGGCAACCAGTGCGGCGAAGGCTGGCTGCTCACAGGCGAAATGGTTGATCTGATCGACGAGGGCGTGGAGAACATAATCTGCATGCAGCCGTTCGCATGTCTGCCTAACCACGTTACGGGCAAAGGCATGATGAAGGCTCTCAGAAAGAGGAATCCGATGGCAAACATCGCGGCGATCGACTACGATCCGGGCGCATCTGATGTCAACCAGCTCAACAGGATAAAACTGATGATGGCGACAGCTCACAAGAATCTCGAGAAGAAAGAATCGGAGGCAAGGGAGGCTGCCGGTGAAACTGCAGGCGCGGGAAGCGCTGATATCGCAGACAGTGCGCAGGCCGCCGGTGCCGGCAGTGCGGGAAGCGGTGGCAGTGAGAACACAGCAGCTGCAGATGGCGCAGGCGATGCAGACACAGTGGGATCACGGCCTGATATAGTTTCACTTGGAGCTGCAGAGGTGCAGGATCAGGGGACAGGAACCGCTGATTCGGAAGAGCACGCAAGCTAGAGCTTTCCATTTTCGGTTCCATTTGCAGGCCGGGTCCTTTCCATATTCACCTTGAATTTATGCAGACCAGGGTGTATAATTTTAAATGTATTGAAAAAAATTAAGGTTAGGAGGTGTCTCCATGGGAAGACACGGAACAATAGC
>CAKUJT010000289.1 GCA_934661765.1 uncultured Senegalimassilia sp. | reverse complement strand
GCTAATTGAAGAAATGAGAAGAAATGCACAGCAAGATTTTGCCAGAAAGTAAAATGGAACAGATTTATAATGATGGTATAGAAATAGGTGAATTGAAGGCTAAGAAAGAAATGGCATATTTGCTTCTGGAGGAAAGAATGTCGGTTGAGCAGATTACCAGATTAGCTAAAGTCAACATAAAAGATGTTCAGAATTGGATTGACGAGAGTGTGAGCCTTGTAAAATAATATGAAAGAAATCCTCTATGAGAGAAAAGAAAAATTTCTCCATAGAGGATTTCTTGATGTCAACAGCTGCATAGTTTGTGGATGTGAGTTATCTATCGAATAAAAATCAGATAGCCAGTAAATCTTGCAGATGGAGATCTGGTAAGATATAATCAGTGTATATATGAGTAAAGAGGGTGACGCAATGAAAGTCGAATATATAGAATTAACAAATTTCAGAAATATAAAAAAGCAAAGAATCACATTTGCAGATAGAAATTTTGTTGCGTTGACAGGCAATAATGGTGCAGGAAAAACGGCAATACTGGAAGGAATCACAAAAGCATTTGTTCCTGTATTGAGGACGGTTAATGCAGGGGCAATGAAAGAGTGTGACCTGGCAAATAGTGATATAAGAAATGAGGAAAATAGCGTGACAGTCACGTTGGGAATCACATTAGATGGTAAAAAATATGTTTGGACAAACAAACGTAGAATTTCTTCACAGCAGCCATTTGAAAATATACCGGATACAAGAGAAGCAGATGCTGAGGGATTGAAGGAGTTAAAAGCAAAGTATTCACAGTGTGTAGAGAACAGGAAACTGCCATTGATTGTTTATTATGGAACTGACAGAATCGTAAGGGTATCTCAAAGAGGTCAGATTAAAAGTTTCCGGGTAACAGATTCTTTAAGAAATAGCTTTGACAATGTGAATTATTTCAGGGATTTCTACGATTGGTTTAAGACAGAAGAAGATATTGAACTCCGGAGACTCCGGGAAAATCCTGCTTATAGGAATCAAAAATTAGACTGTGTCAGAACTGCACTTGGAAGAATGATAAGGGGATATTCCAATTTGAGGATTGAGTTGTCACCATCAAGAATGCTAATGACAAATTCAGAAGGAACAAATCTTCAGATTGACCAGTTAAGTGGAGGATATAAGGCTGTTCTGTCTGTGATAGCAGATATTGCAAAAAGATTGTCTATGGCGAATCCGGATTCTGTGAATCCATTGGAGGAAGAAGCAGTCATTCTGATTGATGAACTTGAATTGCATCTGCATCCAAAGTGGCAGAAAGGAATCGTTGATGATCTAAAGAGAACATTTCCTAATTGTCAGTTTATTATATCAACGCATTCTCCGTTCATCATTCAATCATTAAATGCAGAAGAACTATTTAATATTAATACAATGCAGTATGCCGAAGATTCCCCATGATACATATATCAAATACGTTTCATGGGGAGTTATTTTTATGCATTTAGATTTTCAAGTTCATGAATGGACAAGTCAGTAAAATAAGCAATTTCTTCAAGGGTTAGTTTGCCGGAAGATAGCATACGCATTGCGATTTTTACAGCTGTTTCATGTGAACTTTCCAACAGCATCTTTTCTATTTCTTCACACATGGAAAAGCCCCTTTTTATGATTATTCAGCAGATTCTTCAGAAGCAGATTCTATCTTTTTTCGAGACTTTCCAGAAATCATTTTGTGACCAGAATAGATAGACATGATCATACAGAGAAGAGAGCTGCAAGCAAAATATTTATGGGCAGATTTCATATCTTTATAACCAGTGTAAAAAGTTCCAATCATGGTTGCTAATGCACCGAGTGACCAATATTTATGTGCCTTCATCTTAATACCTCCTGTGCTTTTTTCTATATCATACCTCTTTTTAAGAAAGATGCAAACAGGAATTTATTTTATGGCTGGAGAAGAAACAGAGATTATAGGTATTATAAATCCTTTCCTTTTTCAAGCTCTTGTTCTTTCTCACGATTTTTCCCAAGGATCATATCAATATTGGCAGACACGGCACGAAACTCCCGTTCATAATTCCGGCGGTTAGAAAAATCTTCCCGTTGCATATTTCGCAATTCAATAAGTCGGTCTTTTTCAGCATAGAGTGCTTTCATGGAAGGCAATTTGTTTCCAGAAGATTTTTCTTTCAGCGTTCGGAGGGCTGTATCGTACAGGGAAAGCTCTGCCCGGTGTTCTTCATAAAATTTATCCTTGTTGTGGCTCTTACGATAATCAGCATACACATTTTTATATGCCAGATATTGTCCGGTAAAATGAATCTGCTCATTCACATTCCTAAGTTGCTGTTCTGTATCCTTTAAAGATTTTCTGGAAGCACTGGCCTGGTCTGATGCCTGATCAAGTGCTGCATGGAAATCATCAAGGGAGTCATAACCATGTTCCTGTATGTAGGCAACAGTCTGAGCCATCTGCTTTAAATTAGAGAGTTTTACTTTCTGAGCGTAGGCTTCGCTCTGCTGTGCTTTGATACAGGTTTGCAGATCTATTACAAGTCGGAGATCTGATTTTATGAAAATGAATGGTGCAGTTACACCAGAAAAATCTGCAAAAGGAGTATCAGATAAATCTTTGGAAGTATCTTGAGTCTGCTGTTTTGGAATATCTTCTTCTTTCTCCAAGTGAAATTTTGCGTTTTCTTCAAATACCTTTAAGAGAAAATCTTCTTCGTATCTGGTTCCGAGGTTTCTTCCGGTAACATATTTTTTTCTATTAGGATGAAGATAGCTGTATCGGTTTCTGCTGATCTTGAAGATGATATGATATTTTTTATCGAGGATTTGTGCAAACTC
>CAKUJT010000288.1 GCA_934661765.1 uncultured Senegalimassilia sp. | reverse complement strand
ACAGATGTAGTTACAGCCTGCGCTTCCGGAACACACAGCATTGGAGATGCTTTTCGTGCCATTCAGTACGGAGATGCAGAAATCATGGTAGCCGGTGGTACAGAAAGCTGTATCTGCCCTACAGGAGTAGCTGGTTTTACAGCACTTACTGCCCTTACCAAAACAGAAGATCCCATGAAAGCGTCTATTCCTTTTGACAAAGACAGAAGTGGATTTGTTCTGGGAGAAGGTGCTGGTATTGTGGTTCTGGAGGAACTGGAACATGCCAGAGCCAGAGGAGCCAGAATCTATGCTGAACTGGTGGGTTATGGCGCTACAGCAGATGCTTTCCACATTACTTCTCCGGCAGAGGACGGAGCAGGAGCAGCCAGAGCTATGAGCCTTGCCATGGAAGAAGCAGGAGTACAGCCGGAAGAGGTAGAATACATCAATGCTCATGGAACCAGTACACATCACAATGATCTTTTTGAGACAAGAGCTATCCACAGGGCTTTCGGTGATGCAGCTAAAGATCTGGTAGTAAATTCTACCAAGTCTATGATTGGACATCTTCTGGGAGCAGCAGGTGGTGTGGAATTTGTCACCTGTGTGAAGTCTCTGGAAGAAGGTTTCATCCATCAGACAGTAGGAACTACAGAACCGGATGAAGAGTGTGATCTGAATTATGCTGTCGGAGCTCCGGTGGAAAAAGAGATTCGCTATGCAATGAGCAATTCCCTTGGATTTGGTGGTCATAATGCAACACTTCTGGTTAAGAAATACGAGGATTAATTATGGAATTTGAAAATCTTCTTACATTAATAAAAACAGTATCAGATTCTCAGCTGACAGAACTTCAGTATCAGGAAAACGGCACCAGTATCTGCCTGAAAAAGAAAAAGGAAACAGTAGTAGTTTCCGGAGACTCTTCTGGTGTGCCGATTGCTGGTCTTGCAGCAGCACAGACAGCAATAACGAAAAATGTTTCGGATATTTCCGGGGATGGAGATATGGATAAGGAACCTTCCGGACAGATTGTAAAATCTCCGCTGGTGGGTACTTTTTATGCAGCACCTTCAGAAGATGGAGATCCTTTTGTGACGGTGGGAGACAGCGTAAAGAAAGGTCAGACGCTGGCGATAGTAGAAGCTATGAAACTGATGAATGAGATTGAAAGCGATTTTGATGGAAAAGTAGAAGAAATCTATGTAAAAAACGGTGAAGCTGTAGAATATGGACAGCCACTGTTCCGAATTGGATAAATCGGTATAGGGTGAATCTGCTTGGAAATCTGGGAGTATAGAGAGATTATGAATAAATTAGGTGTAAAAGAAATAGAAGCAATCCTTCCGCACAGACATCCATTTCTTCTGGTGGATTATATAGAGGATTATGAACCGGGTAAATTTGCAGTAGGTTATAAATGTGTAACTTTTCGTGAAGATTTTTTCAGAGGGCATTTTCCACAGGAACCGGTAATGCCTGGTGTACTGATGGTGGAAGCCCTGGCGCAGACAGGTGCTGTGGCAATCCTCAGTCTGGAAGAAAACAAAGGAAAAATTGCTTATTTTGGTGGAATCAAAAACTGCCGTTTCCGGGGCAAAGTAGTTCCGGGAGACAAACTCCGTCTGGAAACTACCATTATCAAATGTAAAGGACCGGTAGGCGTAGGACATGCAGTGGCTACTGTAGATGGTAAAGTAGTGGTAGATGCAGAACTGACTTTTATGATTGGATAGGTGATACACTATGATAAAAAAAGTGCTGATTGCAAATCGTGGAGAAATTGCAGTGCGGATCATTCGTGCATGCAGAGAAATGGGAATCGAAACAGTAGCTGTTTATTCGGAAGCAGATAGAGATGCCCTTCATACACAGCTGGCAGATGAGGCAGTATGTATCGGTCCTGCACCTTCATCTCAGAGCTATCTCAGCATGGAAAATATCATAAGTGCAACCATAGTCACAGGTGCAGATGCCATTCATCCGGGATTTGGATTCCTTTCCGAAAACAGTCGTTTTGCACAGCTCTGTGAGCAGTGTCATATTACTTTTATCGGACCATCTTCTGATGTGATCGCCAGTCTTGGAAACAAACAGGCAGCCAAAAATACCATGGCAAATGCAGGAGTTCCTATTATTCCTGGTGGCAAAAATCCTGTCTACACAGTGGAAGAGGGTCAGAAAGAAGCAGAAACTATTGGCTATCCAGTGATCATCAAGGCTGCTCTGGGTGGCGGTGGCAAAGGTATGCGAGTGGCAGATACACCGGAGGATTTTGCCGAAAGTTTCCGTACAGCACAGAAGGAAACGGAAATGGCTTTTGGAGATTCTACCATGTATGTAGAACATTTCGTGCGGCATCCAAAACATATAGAATTTCAGATTCTTGCAGATAAATTTGGCAATGTGGTTCATCTGGGAGAACGTGACTGTTCTATCCAGCGGAATCATCAGAAGATGATTGAGGAATCGCCATGTGATGTGATCTCAGAAGAATTACGTGCAGAAATGGGACAGGCAGCTGTCCGGGCCGCAAAGGCGGCAGGGTACGAAAATGCTGGTACCATAGAATTCCTTCTGGATAAAGAGGGCAGATTTTATTTTATGGAGATGAACACCAGAATCCAGGTGGAGCATCCGGTTACTGAGTGGGTAACAGGAGTGGATCTGGTAAAAGAGCAGATCCGTATTGCATCAGGGCAGCCTTTAAGTTTCGGTCAGGATGAGATTCATCTTACCGGACATGCCATTGAGTGCAGGATCAATGCGGAAAATCCTTCCAAAGGTTTCCGCCCTTCTCCGGGAACCATCACAGATATGTATTTTCCCGGAGGAAAAGGAATCCGTATTGATTC
>CAKUJT010000287.1 GCA_934661765.1 uncultured Senegalimassilia sp. | reverse complement strand
TGGCGGAATTTCATGTTCCAAAATGTTTTGGAGGTGCTATATGGCACATAACAGAAGCTACAAACCAGAGGACATTGCCTTTCCCGACCAGGTGATCACCGAATCCCACCTGGTGGAGGAAATGGAGCGGTCCTATATTGAGTACGCCATGAGCGTCATCGTGGGCCGGGCCTTGCCGGATGTCCGGGACGGCCTGAAACCGGTCCACCGTCGCATTCTCTACACCATGTACGAAAGCGGCCTCACATCCGACAAACCCTTTAAAAAATCAGCCACCTGCGTCGGTGACGTGCTGGGTAAATACCATCCCCATGGTGACGCATCGGTATACGATGCCATGGTGCGCCTGGCCCAGAATTTCTCCATGCGCTATCTCTTGGTAGACGGCCACGGCAACTTCGGCTCCGTGGACGGCGACCCCCCTGCCGCCTACCGTTACACCGAGGCCCGGCTGTCCAAAATGTCCAATGAAATGCTCCGGGACATTGACAAGGACACGGTAAACTGGGACCCCAACTTTGACGAGAGCCGGAAAGAACCCCGGGTACTGCCCAGCCGGTTTCCCAATCTGCTGGTCAACGGCTCCTCCGGCATTGCCGTGGGCATGGCCACCAACATCCCCCCTCACAATCTCACCGAGGTCATCAATGCCTGCATCTGCGTGCTGGATGACCCGGAGTGTACCTTGGTGAACCTCATGGATCACCTGACGGGGCCTGACTTCCCCACCGGCGGCATCATCATGGGCCGCAGCGGCATCCGGGCGGCCTACGCCACGGGCCGGGGCAAGGTGGTAGTGCGGGCCAAGACCGAATTTGAGGAATTCGGCAAGGACCGGACCAGAATCATCGTTACGGAGCTTCCATACCAGGTCAACAAGCGGCAGCTGATCAAAACCATTGCCGACCAGGTAAAAGACAAGCGCATTGATGGCATTTCTGACCTCCGGGACGAAACCGACCGGAACGGTATGCGGATGGTCATAGAGCTTAAAAAGGATGCCAACCCCCAGGTGGTGCTGAACAACCTCTTTAAGCAGACCGCCCTGCAATCCAATTTCTCCATCATCATGCTGGCCCTGGTTGACGACCAGAAGCAGCCCAAGATTTTGTCCCTGCGGCAGATCCTGGACGAATATCTGCGGTACCAGGAAGAGGTTCTCACCCGCCGCACCCAGTACGATCTGCGGAAAGCCCAGGAGCGGGCCCATCTGTTGGAGGGCTTGCTGATTGCCCAGGACAATATTGACGAGGTCATCCGTATTATCCGTTCTTCCTATGACAACGCCAAGCAGAATCTGATGGAGCGTTTTCAGCTGGACGACGTCCAGGCCCAGGCCATTTGCGACATGCGGCTGATTGCCCTGCAGGGTCTGAACCGGGAAAAGCTGGAAGCGGAATACAAGGAACTGGAACAGAAAATCGCCTATTATCAGGAATTATTGGCTGATGAAGCCAAACTCCGGGCCGTGCTGCGGCAGGAGCTGGTGGAGATCCGGGACAAGTTCGGTGACGAACGGCGGACGGTGATCCAGGACATTGAAGATGAAATCGACATTGAAGACCTGATTGACGAGGAAACCTGCGCGTTCACCCTGAGCAATGACGGCTACATCAAGCGGATGCCCGTGGACACCTACCGCACCCAGAGCCGGGGCGGCCGAGGGGTCAACGCCCAGAACCTGAAAGAGGAGGACTATGTAAAGAGTCTGAACATTGCCTCCACCCATGACCATATTCTCTTCTTTACGGATACCGGACGGGTCCACCACCGGAAGGGCTACCAAATCCCCGAAGCCGGACGGACCGCCAGAGGCACCGCTATTGTCAACGTCCTGCCCCTGGATGCCGGGGAAACCGTCACCGCCATGGTGGTGACCCGGGAGTTTGACGAGGACGAATACCTGCTGATGGCCACCCGCAAGGGTGTCGTCAAGCGGCTGCCTTTTGTGGCCCTGAAAACCAACCGGAAATCCGGCATCAAGGCTTTGACCTTGGATGAAGACGACCATCTGGTAAACGTTCTGCGGACCAACGGCTCGGACAATGTGATTCTTGCCACCGCCCAGGGCATGGCCATCTGCTTTAACGAAACGGATGTCCGCTGCATGGGCCGGGAAGCCGCCGGTGTCCGGGGTATTACCCTGAATGATGGCGATTATGTGGTCGGTGCCGAAAAGGTGGAGGAGGGCAAGACCCTGCTTACCATCACCGAAAACGGCTACGGCAAGCGGACGGAAATGCCTGAATACCTGCGTACCGGCCCGGAGGGTGAAAAAATCCCCCAGAGCCGGGGCGGCAAGGGTCTGAAGAACTACAACATCACCTCCAAGACCGGCAATATCGCCGGCTGCCGGGTGGTGGGCGATGATGATGACGTGATGATCATCGAAAACGGCGGTGTGATCATCCGTGTCCCCGCCTCCTCCATTAACGTCTACAAGCGGGATGTGCAAGGTGTCATTGTCATGCGCCTGGACGAGGGCAGCAAGGTGGTTTCCCTGGAACGTGTGGAACGGGACGAGGAAGAAACCGAGAACCCTGAAACCCAGGAGACCCAGGAATGAAAACCGTGACCCTTTATACCGACGGGGCCTGTTCGGGAAACCCAGGCCCCGGCGGCTGGGGGGCCATCCTCAGCTATAACGGCTCCGCCAAAGAACTTTCCGGCGGCGAGGACTCCACCACCAACAACCGCATGGAGCTGACCGCCGTGATAAAAGGCCTGGAGGCCCTGAAAGAACCCTGCGTGGTGGAGTTGTATTCCGACTCCAAGTACGTCATCGATGCCCTTGAAAAAGGCTGGGCCTGGGGCTGGAAAAAGCGGAATTGGGTCAAAAGC
>CAKUJT010000286.1 GCA_934661765.1 uncultured Senegalimassilia sp. | reverse complement strand
CTGAAAAATAAAGAGGATGCGTTAGATGTTCTTCAGGATGCATATGTTTCTGTATTCAAAAAGATTGATACTTTAAGGGATGAGTCCAAACTGGAAGCATGGGTAAACAGAATTGTAGCGAATCGTTGTATTGATCATATACGAAAATATCGTGGTAATAATGCAGCAACACCTTTTGCAGAAATGACACCGGATGATTCGGATGTGGAATTCGAAGATGTTCTGGAAAATGAAAATAAGGAATTCATGCCAGAAGAATCCGTGGACTACAGTGCAACAAAAAAGATCATGCAGGGAATTCTGAATCAGTTATCAGAAGAGCAGAGATTGTGTGTGCTGATGTATTATTATGAAGAACTTTCTATAAGTGAGATTGCAGATGCTTTAGATTGTAGCACAGGAACAGTAAAAAGTCGCCTGAATTATGCACGAAAATACATAAAAAATGAAGTTGAGAACCTGGAAAAGAAAGGTACAAAACTATACAGTATCGCTCCACTTCCATTCCTTGTATGGATGTTGCGTAGCCAGGAGAATACAGTTCAAGTGCAGGCAGCTGAGAAGGAAGTATGGCAGGCAATTCAGGATAAGGATGGAATTGTGAAGGAGACAAAGGATATCGACGATAATGCGAAGCATTCCCAGCAGATAGAGTCACAGAAAGCAGAACAAAAGACGGCCCATGAGACAGTGCGGAAAGCTACAAAAAATAGTGGGAAAGCAGCAGTAAAAACAGGAGCAAAGGGAATTGCAACAAAGATTGTAGCAGGTGTTGTTGTGGTGGCTCTTGTCGGAACAGGTATTGGACTGGGATATATGAAACATCATAAGAAACCTGTAAAAGTTGCAGAACAGACAACGGATGACAAGAAAGAAAAGCCAGCAACTACGGAAGAGAAAACGTCAGAGAAATTTGTGCTGACAGAAGAGCAAATCCGCGAAATTAAGGTGGCAGCGGCACTATTTGATAATTGTTTTGCGTCATATAATACGGAGTCTGGAAATCGAATAGACTATTCAACACTGTTAGATCAAGATCATATTTCGCCCCAGGTTATAAAGGCTGTTGCAAGAGGCTGGGCATGTACAGATGAGAGTATAGGAGAGGATCTAGGTGATGATTATGAGGAAGATGATATCAGTTCCTATGTATCAAGAAAATATATGAAGACGGATGAATGTCAGGAGTTTTTAAAAGATACTTTTGGATATGAGGCAGATGATTGGGATGAAGTATCAGAAGTTTTTGCTCCATCCGGAAATTCACATGCAGAAGTATTTGAGGCGTCGTTTGATGGATTTCAGAGTATTAATTACAATGTAGAACGTTGTGAACAGACCAGTGAAGACGAGTATCATTTTTATGTGAAAGCTGAGAGAGAGGAATATTCAAATACAGGATATGGATTAATGGATATCACAGCACATAAGGATGAAAAAAGTAAGTTTGGAGGTTTTGTTTTTGACAAAATAGAATTTACTGCAAATAAAACGGATGATATAGAGCATGATCTTTCTCTGATTATACAAAATATGATCAAAGAGGATGGTGAAATCAGCGGATTAGATAGTCAGTATGATCCGATTGGTGTGCATGAAGTGGCTAAATTCACAAATGATCAGTTCCTTAGCTATGCAAATAGAATAATTGATAGTTCAAGGTGCATTGCGAAGGATAAAGAGTACAAAGAAGGAGAAGGAGGATATGGTGGCCATACACTCCCTAAAGAAAGGTTTATAGAGATTTGTGAAAATACTTTGGGGTGGAAGAATGGAAATTTGGATATTTCAAGTTTGGTAGAAGGCAACAAGGCACATTTTTATAGAGAGGATTTAGATACAATTAGCGCATGGTTTGGTGTAGATATGATGACGGTTGTTCAAAGCGCAGATGGATCGGTGCAAATTAATGGAACGGTAAGAGACTACAGAAAAGAGTCAGATCAGTATGATTATCAATATAATCCGGATCCGAGAGTTGTGTATTCATTCACTGCATCAGGAAAAGCAGATGAAAAGAGTGAACTAGGAACAGTTATTGAAAAAGTGGAAGTATTGGAACTGGTCAGCGGTACAGTAGATAGCAGTCCGGTACAAGCAGGATATACAGAGATAGAAAATAAGGTTGTAGAAGCGGAAGAATGGAAACAGGCTTATATTGATTGGGTGAATGGATGGATAACAAAGAGCAATCTTGCAACCTTTCAGTTATTTGATTTGAATGGAGATGCCATACCGGAAATTGTAGCATTTGGAAGTGATATGTCCGAGGGGGCAGAGGTTGCAACCTGGGGAGTAGGAACAGTACAGACAATTCCGCTCGATCGCATGGAGGCCCACTATATTCCAGGAGGAAATGTGATAGATAATTCTGGTGGAATGAGTGAAGACTGGTATGACACAATTTATAAAATACAAGATGGTCAGTGGGTTCAGATTGGTAATGGAACATACAGTGTACCGGGACCGGATGAACCGGATATTCCAATGGAAGATGAAAATGGAAATTACAATTTTATCAATTTCAAATGGAATGGGACTCCGATGTCAAAAGAGGATTATCAGCAGCAGGTTAAGAAATTGATTGACTTAGATAATGCGGTGTTTATGGATGGAGAAAATAATTCTGCTGTGAGTGTAAGTGAGATCGTTAGTCAGATAGAAAACTACTAGAAATCTGAAAAAATTCTAAAATACTAAAACCAAGAAAGAAAAAGATACGTCATAGAAGTGTAACAAACAAAAGATATTATAGAGGTGAAAAAGGGCAAGATATTGTGCAAAATGCGGAGCAGAAATAACAGAAGGAAGTAAGTTTTGCAAGAGTTGTGGGGCATCAGTCG
>CAKUJT010000285.1 GCA_934661765.1 uncultured Senegalimassilia sp. | reverse complement strand
GCGACCTACGCGGCAAACAGGGGGCTCTCGGGCGTGGCCACCGCCGACCTGTCCGCGCTCACCTTCGAGGTGGTGGGGCCTTCCTTAATCCCCTCATATAAAGTGATCGAAGGCGACACCTTCTCGTTCACGCAAGGAAGCTCCGAAGGTTTGACCTTCCGTTTCGATGCGCCGGCAGATAAGCTGTGTTCTGTTGAGGTCGACGGGAAGCAGGTTTCGCCCGAGTGTTATACAGTCCGCTTGGGAAGCACCATTCTAACGTTGACCCCGACGTACCTCGATACCCTTGCAACTGGCGAGCACACGGTAACTGTTTTCTACGCAGACGGGGGTAGGGCATCGGCAACCTTCAAGACGTCTCAAAAGGCAGGTGACGAGAAAACCGGGCCAACCCCTGTTGTCGATAAGAAGAGCGCCATCGACAACAAGGAAATCGGCAATGACGCGGACAACAGCAACCGCAACTCCGGCGGGAGATCAGCAGCTCTAGCTGAAACCGGCGATTATTCTCAAACGCCTGCAGCAATCGTGGTTGGCATCGCTGCAGGAGCGCTGGTAATTGTGGTGTACTCCCGCAAGCGCTCGAGCAGCAGGTAACGCTAGCGTTCGCCCAAAAGGCCGTGCGTAATGTTGATTCGGTTCCGTGCGGCCCGTATTACTTATCGTCCTTCCGGAAACTGATCATTGGCCTATGGAGTCAATCTCTAATTTTCCATGGTCATGATTAGCCGGTAGCTAACTCGTATTTCAAAATTACTTGCAACTAACCAAGGAAAGGGAGCCGGTATGGCAAAGGGAAAAGTGGGAATTGGAAAAGGTTGCCTATACGCGTTTCTAGCGTTAATCGTCATTTCCTTCGCAATCGCGGCCCTCGCGTTCGTCGCGTGTGTTGCCGCCGGCGTTGGTCTGTGGTTTCTCATACGCTATGGCTGGCGCAAGCTCGTTGCTTCGTCGCCCGACAGCAAGCTCGTTAAGGCCGGCATGTCCATGCCGCCTCTCGCGCGAAAAATCGCCGCCGGCGTGCTGTGCGCCTTCGTAAGCCTCTGTCTTATCGGAGCCGTCGGCGGCAGCAGCTCGACGAAGCAGTCCGACACGGTCGATGAGCCGCAAACGCCCTCAGTCGAGCAGCCGGCAAACCCCGAACCTGATCAATCGCAATCAAAGCAGGAAACGCCCGAAAAGCAAACCGAACAGCCTGCCGCTGTGGCGCCTGCAGCCGCGTCGTTCGATTACTCCCAGGTTCCCGCATTCGACGGCACCGCATCGGTGCAGATGAACGGAAACGTCCCTTACTTCACCGCAGATGACATCCAGTACGCTAAGGACAACCCGGGCTATGAGCACTACGGCGAGCAGGACCGTCTGGCCCGCTGCACGGTCGCTTCCGCGTCGGTAGGCAAGGAGACCATGCCCGCCGAGGGGGAGGAGCGCGGCGATATTGGCCAGATAAAGCCGACCGGCTGGCACACGGTTAAATACGAATCCGTTTCGGGCAAGTATCTTTACAATCGCTGCCACCTCATCGGTTGGCAGCTGACCGATGAGAACTCCAACCTCAACAACCTCATCACGGGCACGCGATTCATGAACGTCGACGGCATGCTCAAATACGAGGACGACGTGGCCGCATACGTCAAGTCAACCGGCAACCACGTCCTTTACCGCGTGACGCCGATGTTTCTCGACGACGACCTCGTCGCGCGCGGCGTGCTCATGGAGGCGCGCTCGGTAGAGGACGAGGGCGCGGGTCTGCAGTTCTGCGTGTGGGCGTACAATGCTCAGCCCGGCATCACTATCGATTACGTCGACGGCAACTCGGAGGAAACCCCGCTGCTCCCCGCAGCCGGCGAGTCATCGGCATCCGGGTCCGAAGGCTCGTCTAATGCCGGCTCTGCGGCATCGGACGCATCGTCTGCGCAGGTGAAATCGTACGTCCTCAACACCAACACGAAGAAGTTCCACGTTCCCGGCTGCTCTTCGGTCAAGAAGATGAAGGACGCCAACCGCCAAGACGTGGAGTCCACCCGCTCCGACATCTTGGCCCAAGGTTACGAGCCGTGCCAAAAGTGCAATCCTTGATTCCTAGCCAATCTTTGCAACTTGCCTGGCGCGCAATCGTGATCGAGCACGCCGTCTTAATGAAATCACGACAAATCGACATGCTTGCGAAGGGGCTGGCTCGAGTCATCGAACCCCGCTTAGCAATATGCAACGCGTCGATGGACCCATGCTTGCTGAAGCCGAGATCTTGCTTTAAGCCCAGTGAATACGGCTGGGGGTCTTTTCGGCGCTGATTGGTATGCATGCAAAACGAGGAGGTGTGTCCATGGAGAACAACAAACTCGCTATCGACATCGTTGAGGATGCGCTTGAAAAGGCTCGCGGCCTTAAACAGCTGCTGGAGGCCGTCGTCTGTGGGGCGGATTGCTGCCCGCCTGGTCGCGAGGGCTTGACGGTGCTGCTCGCGGCAAGCGAGGCTATCGTTTCCGACCTTGAGGGCATCGCCGATTTTGCTGGCCTAGACCTTGCTGACGACAATTCCGATAGCTAGCTGTTATCGGGCTAGCGCCCGATGCATTCGCTTCGCTTCATGCGTTGTCGGCCTTGCGTCCGACGCCCCGCCGCTTCTGGGCGGCGGGGCCCGCTCCGGCTCCATTCGAAGGCTCCCCATAGGTCGCCTTCATTGCGCCTGAGCTCTCGCTACGCGCTCCGTTCGATGCCTCCCATAGGTCGGCATCACTGCGTGCTCCGCTCACGCCGCCGGGCCCCGGCGAACGGCTCTGGTGACGTCGCCGTGTCGTCGGATGCCCGGCTGCAACCGCGGGTCGGCGCGGCAACGCCCGAACGCTCCTTCGGGT
>CAKUJT010000284.1 GCA_934661765.1 uncultured Senegalimassilia sp. | reverse complement strand
GCTGCAATCGCTGCGCTGTCATGCACATCCAGACCGCCCGGAACTTCATCATCCGAATTGATTCTTGCCAGAACGGCAATCTTTCCTTCGGTCTGTTTCTTGACTTCTTCAATGATCAATCTGGAGAAACGCATCCGGTTTTCAAAACATCCGCCGAATTCATCCACACGTTTGTTGGTACGTGGGGACATAAAAGTACTTACCAGATAACCGTGTGCCATATGGATCTCAACAGCATCCACACCTGCTTCCATGGCTCTTCTTGCTGCTTCTCCGTAACCTTTTACCAGCTTATAGACTTCTTCGGTAGACAGTTCTCTCGGAATGTCTCTTCCACAGGCTGCCGGGATACTGGTAGCTGCTGTGATCGGTGCACCTGCATTTTTCGCATTTCCTTCCGGACCTGCATTCTGCAGCTGAACAGACACTTTTGCACCTTCCGCATGACAGGCGTCTACCACCTTTTTAAAGCTTTCGATGGTAGAATCGTCATACAGACATGGTTTTCTCGGACCCCCTTTGGCCCCTTTATGTACAACAGTTGCTTCGATGGTGATCAGTCCGAATCCACCTTTTGCACGCTCTCTGTAGTAAGCAACAGACTGTTCACTCATGGTTCCGTCGGTGTTGGCAAAGTTATTGCCCATCGGAGGAACTACAAAACGGTTCTTTACCGTTACCGGTCCGATCTGAATCGGCTGAAACATTGCATCAAATTTCATATCTGTTCTCCTTTTCTTAGTTCAGTACTTCCGGCCATGCCTCTTCGAGTACTTTTTTAGTATTTTCATAAGTATGTTTTGCGGCATACTCGATGCCTTTTTCCAGGTTTGCATCGCTGATCACCTCTACGCCGATTGCGTTTGGCTCGATGCCTTTTTCACGAACCATTTTTACAAATGCTGCGGTGCATCCGATACCGGTTCCCGGTGCCAGACGGTCATGCATGGATTCGTCTCTTAAAATCGTCGTTGCATATGGTCTTTCCCATACATCGTTGATCTGGATGGATACGACTTTGTCTGCCGGAACATCAGCCAATACGGAAATATCTACCGGCTGATTTGCTCTTACCCAGTGCCAGGTATCCAGGATCAGCTTTGCATTCTCACAGTCTGCTGCTTTTACAACCGCCCATCCTTTTTTCACATCCGGGATACCGCTGTATGGCATTGGTTCTACACCGATGATGTATTTTCCGGCTCTGTGGCACAGCTCACGCAGTTTCTGTGCTGTGTATTCTACAGAATAGTTTTCCATCAGACCACAGTTGATCTGTTTTACGTTAAATAATTCACACATATGGAAGCACATCTGCTCTTTGTATTTCTGCTCGTAAGAACGATGTTCTTCTGCCCACTGTACGATGTACTCTACTTCTGTAACTTTCATATCATATTTTTCCAGAATGTTCAGGATGTCCTGATCAAACAATCCTTCATTTAAAGCGTCTACATAGGTTTCTGCACGAAGACCGATACCTTCGTATCCGGCATTCTTTGCTGCTGCAACACGATCTTCAAATGTACACTGATCTCCCAGTGTCCAGGAACTGATAGTAATTGGAAATCTCTTTGACATGATTTTTTTTCCTCCTGAAAGAATCCATAATTTTTTGTTTTTTCGTAACTGTTCAGTACCTTCACAGTTACGAGTCAAAATGCATTTAAAATCACCTTCAGTGATGGCATTTTGACTTGTATGTCTCTGGATTTTGGCATATTCATGCCAAAACACCTCGCGGGATACTACCTACTGAATAGTTACGGTTTTTCTTATTTTAGATTATATAACTTTGTTAAATTCAAAACAAATTGATTGTATTTGAGTATTCATAGATTTTGTCAATATATCGTGGTATACTATAGGAGATAATTGGTAACTGTATGCATTACAGACGGTTACTTCTGGCTTGCGGAGGATACTTTTTTACTGGGATGTATACCTGTTTATGAATCTTTATCATTTACGATACTTTGTAACACTTGCACATATGGAGCACTACACCCGGGCGGCGGACCTTCTGTCGATCACCCAGCCGAGTCTGAGTCACGCGATCTCTTCTCTCGAATCCGAACTTGGGGTAAAATTATTTAAGAAAAACGGACGGAATGTCACCCTTACCAAATACGGAAAATCTTTTCTCACCGATGCCGAGGATATTCTGCAGAAGCTCGATACTTCCGTCGGCAATTTACAGCTTGCCGGCAAAGGTGAGGGGCGGATCGACATTGCATTCCTGCGAACTCTGGGAAGTGATTTTGTTCCCCGGATCCTGCGTCGTTTTCTGGATGAGAATCAGGGAAAACAGATCGACTTTACGCTGCACTGCGATAAGGTCATCACAGACGAGATCCTGAAGGGACTGAAAGAGCAGAAATACGACATCGGTTTCTGTTCCAAGATCAATGACGAACCACTCATTGAATTTACCCCGGTAGCCAAGCAGGATCTGGTAGTCATCGTTCCTCCGGATCATCCGCTGGCATCCAAATCAGAGATCCATCTGGAGGAAACGCTCGAATACAAGCAGATCATCTATAAGAGCGGAAGTGGTCTGCGGCACATCATCGATCATTTATTCGATCAGATCGGTGCTTACCCGGATGCTTCCTATGAGATTGCAGAAGACCATGTGGTTGCCGGCTTTGTTGCCAACGGTTTTGGAATCGCCGTTGCTCCGGATATCCCTATCATTCATTCTCTAAACCTGAAAGTGCTCCCTCTGGTTTCCCCGACCTGGCAGAGAAACTTCTATATGGCAACGTTAAAAGATGCCTATCATCCACCGGTGGTGGATATCTTCAAACAGTTTGTCATTGAGCAGACAAGAGGAGATCTGGATTACCGGACGATCTGATCCTG
>CAKUJT010000283.1 GCA_934661765.1 uncultured Senegalimassilia sp. | reverse complement strand
GAAGAGAAGGAACAGCTGGTAAACAGCCTGACCATGTGTATCGGGGAGCTGGATTTTGACAGGGCAGGAGAAAAAGGACGTATGCTGCTTTTTCAGCCGGTATTTTCCTCTGACCTGCTGCTTGGATTACTGGAGAAGCCCAAAACCATAGAAAGCCTTGAAGATCCTGAACTGCTGAAACTGGTCAACACACTGGCAGGATACAAGGCAGGAATTGAACCGTTAAACCAGAACCAGTTCGATCAGCTGAGGGAAAAACCTGATGAAATTTTGGAAAAAATGCAGATTGTAACAGGATATATTCCAAAAGACCTTCTGTCTTATGGCTTGCGATTGTGGCTGTGGAATGGAGCTTTGTATGCGGACCTTTGTAAACTGGAACGAATTTTTATGGATGGGATGGGTGCATCAGAGGTTTTTAAAAGCAGGGTGTCTTATGTAAATACCTTATACCAGAACCCATTATCTGGAATTGACCTTTCTGGTCTCAGTTATAAAAAGTCTGAACTTCTGTTATATGCAATTACCCAAAAGAAGAAAAACTTTTTGAGGCTGATCCAGAAAGAAAAAATGCTCTTCGACGATCTTCCAGATAATTCCCTGTTGCTGGAGGAATCGGTTTATCGGGAATATCTAAATTTAAACACTATAAACAAGAAGAATTTAAAAGAAAGTGCTGACCTAATCCTGCCACGCCGGCAGTTTCACGATCTGAAAAAAGGAATGTATACTTTTGAGGAGTTAAAACTTCTTTGCAGGGCTGAAAAAACAGTCATATGCTTATACGGGCGACTAACCTGTATGCGAATAGATGACCGGATCTGTGTCCTTCGGGAACTTTTAAAGAGAAAGTGTATGCCAAAAACATTTCAGGACGGACAGCTGGGGACACTTGCAAAAGCATTGTCCATAAAGCCTTTATCCAGATGGATAAGGGAAGACTTTGGAAATATCCGGGGCTTAAGCTATGAAACAGCAGTCTGGCTTCTTGTATACCAGGAACAGTTAAAAGGTATGGAAAAAGAGATTACCATGGAAGAACAGGTCTTTTATCTTTTAAAGAATCTGGAGCTGATCAAGGAGTGTGGTTCGTTTTTGGAATTAAAAGAAAAACTTATCATGCGGGATATCTCCTGGGGAGTATTAAAGGAAAAACTTACGTTCTCTGAGGATTTTGTAAAAACAAATGCTACACGGATCGGAGAGTTTATCTTTGCGGGAGGAGCTGAAGTTATGGCAACCTATTTAAAACAGCAGCCATCCAAGAAAGAAGAAATCCGCAGACTTGTTGTAGCAGAGCTGATTGGAAAATTTGAAAAACTGAAATATCCAGCCGGTGATCTTAGCCGAGAGATTGATTTTGCGGTATCAAAAGAAGTGGAACTGGAATGGGAAAAAGATCTGACCTACATTTGCGGAAATCTGACACTGCAAGAGGAAACCAGACTTCTTCCAATCATGCAGATTGGAGAAATCCCAACTTATTCCTGTATTTCTTACCGTACCGGAAGCAACAGCCACTGTCTGTTGTCCTGTTTTGATTCCAATAAAAAGTTTTTATTTATCCAAAAAAATGGACAGGTGGTGTTTCGTGCCATGTTACGGCTGACAAAAGGCTCCTATGCAGACGACATGCGCCGAAAAAAGATCCAGTTTGCAGATTTATCAAACCAGGATGAGACGAAAGAAGAGGAAGGGGAAGAACTGGTCCTTTTCCTGGAACGGTATTATGAGAAAAATTTATCCTGTGAGGAACTGGACGCAGCGGTTAATCTAGCCATTGAAGCTGCAAAAGAAAAAGCGAATAAGCTGGGAGCACGTTTTGTACTCAGCACTTATTATCAGGATAATGTGAGAACAAACGAATATATAAAGAGCAGTTACTATTTATATATTTCCAAGTCAAAAAATGGCAGTCAGTACCTTGACAGTCTGTTCGGTTCAGCTTCTGTTACAGATTCCGGATGCTATGGGAAAAATCTGTTTTTGATGGAAAATAAATCAATAGGAGCGGTCTGAATGCCAGGAAAAGAGAAGAAACCATCTATTATGAACGCCTGGAAATCAATAAGAGAATTATCCGGGAAAAACATGGAAACGATAAGCCGGAGAGAGAATCTGATTTGGATGTAAGGACTGATTAGAATAAGCATAACGAGTCGGAGGTCACGGATAGTAAAGTGGCTTCCGGCTTTTTTATTTGTTACTGTTCAGGGGTTAGCTGGACAGTAACATGGTATTGAAAAAAATACAAGTTTTCTATCCAACAATATTGACGTATAAAAAACTTCGTGGTATTTTTATTTTTGGAAAAAATGGTAATTATTTAAAGGCAAACTTGCTGAAAAGCAGGGACGCAAAGCCAGAAGGGACTAAAGTCAGAAAGTTTGACCATGTCAGTCGGTTGCCACTGTTTCCATATCATCATAATATATGGAAAAGATGTTTGAACAGAAGAGATTCCGATACCTTTTATACTATATAGATGTGTGATTTTAAAGAAATATAGTAGGGACACTGGCAGATTTTGGCAGGTGTCCTTTTTGTATGCAAAAATGGGTAACAAAACTAGCAGGGACAGGTTCTCTGTATACAGATAAAAGCAGGATGAAGAAGGCATAAGACGGAGAGAGGATTTTTATAAAATGAAAAATTATGAAGACAAAATATATTCCTTAGGTGAGACTGTAACGGGGCAGACACAGGCCATGTCACAGGCCGTACAGAAAACACTGGAAAATAATGGCGGGATAGGTATCATAACAGGATCTTATGACCAAAACCTGTCTATTTTGTCTGTGAATAATCTGCTGTTGCATAGTACGGGACATACATTCGATACTTTCATGGAACAGACAAAAGGCTCATTG
>CAKUJT010000282.1 GCA_934661765.1 uncultured Senegalimassilia sp. | reverse complement strand
TGCCGCAGTTGTTTCCGAAACTGTGACGGCGAAGCGCCAAACTGTTTCCGGAAAAAGCGGCTGAAATATAATGGATTTTCATATCCAACCAGATTGGAAATTTCTGTAACATTGTAGTTTGTGGTTTCCAACAGAGATTTCGCATTTGAAAGACGCAGGTTCTGTATGTACTGGGCGGGTGTTGTATTCGTATATTGTTTGAAGTTCTGGATAAACCAGCTAACACTAATATTTTTCGAAGCTGCATATTTTTCAATATTAATCTGTTTATTGTAATGCATTCGGAAATAATCAACTGCCTGCGCCATGTCATCCATGATCATCGGATTCTTCTTGTGTGGTTTTACAAGAATCTGGCGGTGAAGAAGGATTAAAAGCTGCATAAAGTAATACACAAGAAGCTCTTCATAGTCTTCTTTCCGTAGCTGCAGTTCTTCAATCATGTTCATGTACAGATGCTTGTATTCCATGGAGACCCCGGAATAAATCACATGAACGCCATCTGCAATGCCGTATTTGCGGAGGATATTTTTGACGTTATTCCCAGTAAAATGAACCCAGTACACTTCCGGGTGGTCGGCACCGTAATAGTAGTAGCGCTGTTCTTCTTTTGGACGGTACAAAACCATGTTTCCAGCAGAAACAATTTCCTCTTTTCCATCAAAATAGAAATGTGCTTTTCCAGAAGCAACGTAAAGAAGCTGGTAATCAAGCCGACCTCGCGGCCGGTGCGTTGGCAGCTTCTTTATTGTGTACAGACGGTAAGTACCGCAGCTCCCTATAAAAATAGGATGTTTTTTATCTTTAAAATCCAAGCGTGTCTGATGCCAGTAAGCGGAGTTTGTGTACAATGTAAATTACCTCCTTGTAAATATGCACAATTTTCATCAGAACAGATTGTGCATATTTCAAAATTAATAAAAAAGTGTATGTTTTTGTATCTTTACTTGTTGAATTATATCATTTTGTGCATGTTTTGTCGAATAGAGTTTATGTAATTTTTTTAAAAAATAGGTATAATCATATCAGATGTTAAAACAGAAAAATATATAATATTGGAGGAGCAAATATGATCGTACCAAAACACTACGAAAATCTGAATGTGTTGCATGAAAACACCATGCCCCATCGAGCATACTACATGCCTGCATCAAAGGATATGGGATCTCTTGTACATGACAGAGAGAAATCTGACCGTATGGAGCTTTTAAATGGAAACTGGAAATTCCAGTTCTATAAGAGCATTTATGATCTTCAGGAAAAATTTTACGAAGCAGGTTATGACACTAAGGGCTTCGACGAAATTCCAGTTCCGGGAATCTGGCAGAACTATGGCTATGACAGCCATCAGTATACCAATGTCCGTTACCCAATTCCGCTTGATCCGCCATATGTACCACAGGAGAACCCTTGCGGAGCGTACGTACACCAGTTTGAATATAAGAAAGATTCCAAAGCACCAAAAGCATACTTGAATTTTGAGGGTGTAGATTCCTGCTTCTATGTATGGATCAATGGTGTCTATGTAGGCTACAGCCAGGTGGCTCATGCAACCAGTGAATTTGACGTGACCGATCATCTGAAAGAAGGAACAAACACTTTAGCGGTACTTGTCCTGAAATGGTGTGATGGAACTTATTTAGAAGACCAGGACAAATTCCGTATGACAGGAATTTTCCGTGATGTATATCTGTTAAAGCGACCAGAAAGTGTACTGTATGATTATTTTACCACTACATCTATAGGGGAAAATGGTGCAGAAATTGAAATTCGTGCGAATTTTCTTGGGGAGAGCAATGCAGCAGAAAATACTAAAATTGTAATCCGGAATCATGAGGGAAATACGGTAGCTACAGGTACATTTAAGAAATGTGAAGATGGAAATTTTGCTTACAAAGCGGTATTAGATATCACAAACCCTGTACTCTGGAATCCGGAACAGCCATATCTGTATCAGGTGCTTTTCCTTTCCGAGAATGAGGTGATCACAGACCGTATCGGTATCCGTGAAATCCACTGTGAGGGAAGCGTAATCTATATTAATGATGTAAAAGCAAAATTTAAAGGTGTAAACCGTCATGACTCCGATCCGATAACCGGTTCCGCAGTAAATATGGAGCAGATAAAAAAAGATCTGATCATGATGAAACAGCACAACTTTAATGCAGTCCGAAGCAGCCATTACCCGAATTCTCCTTATTTCTATCAGCTTTGTGATGAGTATGGCTTATTTGTGATCGCAGAAGCTGATAATGAGAGCCATGGAACCCAGACACAGTATCTGAAAAATTCAGAGTGGGAAAATGTAGTTGAGCAGTGGAATAAAAGAATTGCAAATAACCCGGATTTCATTCCTGCAACCATGGACCGTACCAGACTTTGTGTGGAAAGAGAAAAAAACCGCCCATGTATTGTAATGTGGTCTATGGGTAATGAATGTGGATATGGATGTACCTTTGAGGAATCCTTAAAATGGACCAAAGAATTTGACCCAACCCGTCTTACGACTTATGAGAGTGCATTCTATCAGAGTACAGACCGTGAGTATGATTATTCCAATATTGATGTAGTTGGAAGAATGTACCCGGCTTTTTCTGAGATTGATGAATACATGGAAAAGAATCCGGATAAACCGCTTCTTCTGGTAGAATATTGCCACGCCATGGGAAATGGTCCTGGAGACCTGGAGGATTACTTTGAACTGATCCAGAAGTACGACAGTCTTTGTGGAGGTTTCGTATGGGAGTGGTGTGATCATGCTATTTACAAAGGCCAGGCTGAAAATGGCAAGGGAATCTATTATTATGGAGGAGACCATGGCGAAGAAATTCACGATGGAAACTTCTGTATGGATGGACTGGTTTATCCTGACAGAACACCACATAC
>CAKUJT010000281.1 GCA_934661765.1 uncultured Senegalimassilia sp. | reverse complement strand
CAGGAGGCGGCTGAACTATTGGGAAAAGTAAATGCTCAAAAAGAACGGGCGGCGGATCAGAAGCAGATTGAGGAGCAAGAAAAAAGACTCACAGATGAAGAATACAAACTTCAAGAACAAATGAAAAGTAATAAGAAAAAGGTTGAAAGATATCAATTACTCCAAAATCAGATTCAGAAGATACAAGAGCAGATTACTACGAAACGTGAGGAACGAGAAAAAATATCTGGTCAGATTGCAGCTTTAAAAGCAGAGATAGATATGGAAAACAAACAGTTTGAAGAGCAACAGCAGAATCTTAGGTATGAAGACTGGAAACAGGCTGAGATAGAACTTCAGAACCTGCAGACAGTGAAAAGAAACAGCCGGGCGGAATATGAAGCAGCTCAGAAAAATCTGCAAAAATGGAATGGCGATATGCGAAAGCTAGAAGGGAAACTGGAGCAATGCAACAAGCAGCTTGAGAATCTCGGAGAATTTTTTGTGGAGCGCGAACAGGAAAAAAAGACAACATTAGTGGAACAAAGAGCTGATTATGAAAGAATGTTAAAAGAGCTTCAATTACGACTGGCGACAAATCAAAAAGCTCTTTTGAAGATTGAACAGAAGTCGAAAGATATCATAGTTTTGGAACAAAAATGGGCGTTGGTGAAAGCACTGTCAAATACGGCAAATGGAAACATTTCCGGGAAAGAAAAGATCATGCTGGAAACTTATGTTCAGATGGCGTACTTTGAACGGATTTTACAGCGGGCAAACGTAAGATTTATGGTTATGTCGGAGGGACAATATGAACTCGCAAGAAGTGTTGTGGCTGGAAATAATCGAAGCCAGAGTGGTCTGGAACTAGATGTCATTGATCATTATAATGGCACAAGACGAAGCGTTAAGACATTGTCTGGAGGAGAGTCTTTCAAAGCTTCACTTTCATTAGCGCTGGGGCTTTCGGATGAAGTTCAGTCAAGAGCCGGAGGAATCCGTCTGGATACGATGTTTGTGGACGAAGGTTTTGGCTCGTTGGACGAAGAATCGCTGGAGCAGGCAATAAAAGCCCTGGCTGGATTGACGGAAGGCAATAAACTTGTTGGAATTATTTCACATGTAGGAGAATTGAAGGAAAGAATTGACAGACAGATTATAGTGACAAAAGAAAAAGCCGGAGGAAGTCGGGCGGAGATTATTTGAAAGGAAATTGCTCAAATTATTTTGCAAAGAAAGAAGGTTGTCTGGTTCTATAAATTGAGGTAAGATAGATGTAACAACATGCGAGGGAGGCAAAGTGATGTTATATATTGGCGTAGATCTTGGAACTTCAGCAGTAAAATTGTTAATGATGGATGAAAACGGCAATATTCAGAAAATCGTATCAAAAGAATATCCGTTATATTTTCCGCATCCGGGCTGGTCAGAACAGAATCCACAGGATTGGTTCGCACAGTCAATGGAAGGAATAAAAGAATTGACATCTGAATGCGATAAAAGTCAGGTTGCGGGAATTAGTTTTGGCGGTCAGATGCATGGGTTGGTTGTACTTGATAAAGATGATCAGGTAATTCGTCCGGCAATTTTATGGAATGACGGAAGAACTGCAAAAGAGACTGATTATTTGAATCAGGTCATCGGAAAGGATAAATTATCCGAGTATACAGCGAATATTGCATTTGCAGGCTTTACAGCTCCAAAGATTCTCTGGATGAGAGAGCATGAACCGGAGAATTATGCAAAGATAGCAAAGATTATGTTGCCAAAGGATTATTTGGCATATCGGTTGTCAGGAACATTTTGTACAGATATGTCGGATGCGTCGGGCATGCTTCTGATGGATGTAAAGAATAGATGCTGGTCAAAAGAAATGCTTGATATTTGTGGACTTGAGCAGGAACAGCTTCCGAAGCTTTATGAAAGCTATGAGGTAGTCGGAACCTTGAAGCCGGAAGTGGCAAAAGAACTGGGCGTTTCCGAGAATGTAAAGGTGATTGCAGGAGCTGGTGACAATGCGGCGGCAGCGGTAGGAACAGGAACAGTTGGTGATGGAAGATGTAACATTTCTCTTGGCACGTCCGGAACCATTTTTATTTCCAGTGAGAAGTTCGGAGTGGATGAACATAATGCACTTCATTCATTTGCACATGCAGATGGTCATTATCATCTGATGGGATGTATGCTCAGCGCAGCTTCTTGCAATAAATGGTGGAATGAGGAGATTCTTGGTACGAGTGACTACGTGAAAGAGCAGGCTGCTATAAAAAAACTTGGAGAAAATAGAGTATTTTATCTTCCGTATCTGATGGGAGAACGTTCTCCGCACAACAATCCGAATGCGAGGGCAATGTTCCTCGGTATGTCTATGGATACGACAAGAGCAGATATGACGCAGGCGGTGTTAGAAGGAGTGGCATTTGGACTTCGTGATTCGCTGGAAGTGGCAAAAAGTCTTGGCATTCAGATTGACCGGACGAAAATCTGCGGTGGCGGTGCAAAAAGCCCGCTGTGGAGAAAAATTATCGCAAATGTCATGAACTTAAAAGTAGATGTGATTGAAAGTGAAGAAGGACCGGCACTTGGCGGAGCAATGCTGGCAGCAGTTGGATGTGGAGAATATCCAGATGTAGAGACGATTGCCGAAAAGCTTGTAAAAGTTGTGGATACAATTGAACCGGAACCAGAACTTGTAGCGAAGTATGAAGAAAAATATCAGAAATTCAGAACAATTTATCCTACAGTGAAAGAGTTGTTCTAGAAATAAATGACAATAAGGAGGCAGAAATTATGAAAATTGCAATTGGATGTGACCCAAACGCAGAAAATGAAAAACAGGCACTCATGAAATTTATCGAGGATAAAGGACTCGGTGAGGTGGAAGATTTCGGAAGTACAGATCCAATCTATGC
>CAKUJT010000280.1 GCA_934661765.1 uncultured Senegalimassilia sp. | reverse complement strand
CTGCCAGGTCGCCGGGGTAATATTGTGGCCGTTCAGGTTCAGGGTGACGGTCTTATTGCCTCCGACGATATTTGCGCCCTTCGTCAGAACAAGGTCACACAGCAGCGTCACGGTGGTGCCGTCCTCGGCGTCATTCAGGGCGGCGCCCAGGTCGGTGGTGTAGCTGACATTACCGTCCGCAGTCTCCACCATGACGGTCATGGTCTGGTTGCAGGTATCACAGGTGTAAACGCCGTCATGCTCCGTTACGTCCTCGTGGGGGCAGACATAGCCGCAGACGGTGCACTTGCCGTTTTGATAACTTTCGTGGGTGCAGATCTTGCCGCACAGTTCGCACACGCCGTCCGTCCAATGTTCATGGGGGCAGACATAGCCGCAGTCGCACACGCCGTCCTCATCAAAGCTTTCGTGGGTATGCTCCACCGCGTAGACGGTTCTATAGCTATCCGAATTACTTACATTGTAGGCATTCAGAAGTTCGCTGCCGTCCTCGCCATAGGCAAAGGCCGTGTTGTCTGCCAGCATACCCGACAGGGAGCCGCTTGCGTTATAAAGGGCAAAGGTTTGGCCATGGCCTTTGGAGTTTTCAAAGACACCGCCGCTGATCCGGACGGAGCCATAGCAGCGTTCCGCCCGCGTCACATTGGGGAAGTAGGTGCCGCCCTGGATATTCACGCTGCCTTCGCTTACCACGGCAATGCGCACCGCCGCGCCGTAGCCGGTCTGGCGCGCGCCGCCGGTATTGGTGTCGGAGCTGTCCGTCAAAGTCACGTTGGCCGAGTCGGTGATGGTCAGCAGATTGCCCCAGAAGCTGCCGGAAAGGGTATGGCCGTTCCAGTCGATGGTGAAGGTACCGCCGTCAATATAGATACTGCTATCCCCGGAATGGGTCACGTCCTTCAGCAGGCGCACCGTAGAGCCGGACATATCCATGGCCTTTCTGACCGCTGACTCAAAATCGCCATAGTAGAAGCTTTCCGTCCCGGCCTCCACCTGAGCGGGAGCCGTCGCGCCGCAAGCGCACTTGCCGCTTTCATCGAAGGTGTGGGTGTGATCCACGATCTCCATATTTCCGATGGCCGCCGAACGGGTGCCGTCAATGACGGTGCCGTCCGCCTTGAGCAGCAGTGCCTTGCCCTCGGCCAGAATGGACTGGAGGTTCCCGTTTTTCACGGTCACGCTCTTCATAATACGGCCGGCGGAAAGGGTGGCCGTGCCGCCGTCGATGTGGAGTTTTCCGATGGAGCCGTCGCGCAGCTCGAAGCGGCCGTTTTCATAGACTGAGATGGTTCCGGCCGCGACGGCAGTGCTGCGGTCGAGAATCAGGGTGCCGGAGGCCCGGACGGACACATCCTGGAGCAGGGTGGCGGGTCCGTTGAGGCTAAGCTTGCCCGTAATCTCCATGGGCACGTCAAGCATGCCGCTGCTCAGAACGGTCACTTCTCCCGTCACCGTCATCGCGCTTCCGGTCAGCTTCTTCGAGTTCATATCCAGCGTGATGACCTTGTCCAGGACATAGTTGTCGGGCAGGGTGTCATTGGCCAGAAGCGTCACCCTCTGGCGATCCGTGGCAGCATCCAGAGCCGCCTGTGCGGTTTCGTACAGCGTGTCGCCGATTTTCGCCCGGTACGCCTGATAGCCGCAGTCCGGGCACAGGCCGGTTTCCTTGCTGGTGTTTTCATGACCGCATTTCTTACCGCAGTAGGGACAGGCGGTGTCTGCCGTCAGGCCGTCCGGGTGGGTACATTTGATGATCTCCACCTTGGTGGAATCGTTCATGTCCGCCGGCTTCACAAACTTCCCGCCGGAACGGTAGGCATAGCCATCGGCCAGCAGAGCCTTATAGTCCTGCTGCTGGATGCTGATGCAGTCAAAGCTGCCGCCGGACAGCTGAATCGTGCCATAGCTATAGCCCAGCTCCAGTCTGGTGGTGGAGCCGCCGGTCATGGTCAGACTGCCCTCCACATAGATACCGCCGTTAAAGGTGCCACTTTCCACCTTGGCATGACCGTTCTGAATGTTGAGGGCGTACTGCTGGGGGGCATTTCCGTCACTGCTTCCGATGAAGGTGACGCTTTTCACGGTCAGACCCGCGCAGGCATCCAACTTGCCCACCGCCACCGCCGGGCTGGACTTGGCGGTGCGGGTATTCTCCACGGTGCCGTTCCGGATGGTCACTTTCTCTGCCAGTACCCGCAGCACCGGCTCGCCATCGGCATCGCTGGTCAGGGTATGGTCGCCCAAATTCAGGGTCACGTTCTTATTGATCTCCACGGTTTTTCTGCCCTGGTAGAAGTCGCCCCGGAGGGTGATGGTGTCGCCTTCCTTGGCGGCGTCCAGAGCCGCTTCCAGGCTCTTATACCGGGTCTGCCCGATGGCGTAAGGCTCGACCAGCGCATGGCAGAAGGTGCAGTAGCCGTTGTCATCCACCTTATCAACGTGGTCACAGCTGCGGCCGCACTCGCACTTACCGTTCACATAATTACATTTGTGCGCCACCACCTGGATTTCGCCGCCGAGATTTTCCGGAATGGAGGCATTCACAATGCCTCGGTCATTCTGGAAGGCGAAGCCCTCGTCCAGAAGGGCCAGAGCCTCCTGGTCTGCCCGCAGATCGATGCCGTTCTTGAAGGTGCCGCCCCGCAGATGGACGGGCTTATAGTCGTAGTTGAAGGAAACGGCCTTCTGGAAGACCGTATTCCCCTTGACGGTGATCTCCAGGTAAGCGTTGTTGGCTGCCTGCCAGCAGGCATCGCCAAAGGTCACGCCGTCCAGGATCAGCTTGCCTTCCGCGTTGCTGTAAACGCACTGATTCAGCGTACCGTTTTTCAGGGTGAAGCTGCCGTAGGGGAAGTTGCCCATGTTCAGGCTTTCCAGGGTATGGCCCTGCAAATCCAG
>CAKUJT010000279.1 GCA_934661765.1 uncultured Senegalimassilia sp. | reverse complement strand
GAGAAGCAGCGCTTTCGTGTGCGTGCGTCCGGGGATGCGCGCCATGCCCTAGCTCCGAAAGCACGTTTACGCGGCTGTCACACACATCCTATATTTCCATCGAACAGGGCGCATCCCGCAGATAGGAGCGGATAAACTGTGCCAGAATCCGCTCGTTTCCGGGCGGATTCTGCGTGTCGTGGTTTAAAAGGTCACAGAGGAGCCGAATCATGTGCGTACCTCCGTGAGATAGTCGGCGATACCCTTCCAAAGCGGATCATAGCCCGACCAGTTGACGAACTCCGGCGGTCCCCAATGCGGCGCGCAGTCCGACAGAAACGCGCCGGCACGTCCCATGCCAAAGTCGGCAAACGCCAGGAACGGATCCTCGTCGATGCGCATGACGACGTCGCCCTCGGGGATGGGCAGCACCCTGTTGTAGCCCAGAAAGTGGGGCCACTGCCTGGGAACATCCGCCAGCGCGGGATGCTCATGCAAAATCACCGGCGTGATCCCTTCGGGGTGTTCCATCAGATCGTCATATTCCAGGCAGCGAACCGGCAGCACATCCTGAACCGCCGTGCGACCGTACTTTGCCTTGGCGTCCACGCCGGAGAAGGACATGTAGCCGCCCACCATCAAAAGCGCGCCGCCCTCCAGAACGTATTGCCGGATGAGGTCGCAGCGGTTGGGCGTGCGTTTGCTCCTGGAAAAGGTTTCCGGATGGAGAAGCAGGGTGTTAGAGCCGATGTCCGAAAGAATGATCAGCTCATATTGGGACAGCGCTGCCAATGTGGAGGGAAATTTTGTGGGCGCGAGGTGATTGGGGAGGAAGTCAACCTCATATCCTGCCTTTTTGAGCGCGGAGATCAGCGCGTCTGCGCCTTCCTCGTACACCGAGGTGTAGAACGCGTCAAAGCCCTTGACATGCGTGGTGTAACTGGTCCAGCTTTCCCCCGCGAGAAGCACTTTTTTGCTCATTGTGAATCCTCCTCTTTTTTTTGGGGAAGTGCTGATTAATTCGGCGGCGGCGCTAGCAGTGCCTTTTTCATCATCTGCCGCTTGCAAAAATCTTGATTTACCACCAGTAAACCTCCGATTTCTGCAATTGCATCTGATGCAAAATTCATTCGTTATCGCACCGCCTCATTTAATCAGCGCTTCCTTAGAATTGCCCCACTCCAGAATCAGGGCGGCATAGGTGAGAATGGCGTCGTAGTACATGTCCAGATCGATGTGCTCGTCTATGGCATGGCACTGGGACAGTTCGCCGGGGCCGTACTGCAAGGTCGGACAGCCCGCGATGTTCCGCCAGGTGCGGCTGTCGCAGCCGGCGGGACTGCCGACGATGGGAACGGGCCGAAGATGCACATCCTGCCAGGCACGCTGAAAGGCCCGCGTAAAGGCGTGCGCCAAATCCATTTCAAAGCCGTTGCCGGACTGGTAGACCGTGAGCTTCGGGCGGTGCGCGTCCAGCCAGCGATCCCCCCGGCAGGCGAGGTTGATTGTCTCCGTAAACTCGGCGACGACCTGCTCATAGGCCATCTGCCCCGGCAGATAGTGTACGCACACCTCGAATGCGCAGGCGGCGGCGGTGGTGGAGCCCGCGCTGCCGCCGTGGATGGTGCCCACGTTGAGGTTGGGCGCGGGAAGCAGCGGATGTTTGTAGCGCATCAGCCACATGTGCTCCAGTTCGTCCAGCGCCGACATCAGCCGCATGGCTTTGTGGATGGCGCTGACGCCCTTCCACTTGATGCCCGAATGGACGGCCAGACCCTCCACCTCCACGCGGAAAAACACAAAGCCCATGTGTGCCGCGACCAGCTCGTAATTTGTCCCCTCGCACACGACCACGCCATCCGCGCGCTCGCCCTGCATGGCCGCCGCGATGGATCCGTTTCCGCCGCCCTCTTCATCCGCCACTGAGCAGATGATCACGTCTCCCGGAAGCGCCAGCCCGGCGTCCCGAACCAGGCGCACGGCCATCGCCGCGGCCGCCAGACCGCTTTTCATGTCGCACACGCCCAGGCCGTAGAGCCTGCCGTCGCGCACGACGGGCGTGAGCGGATCCTGCGACCAGAGGGCCGCCTCCGCGGGCATCGTATCCATGTGTCCGTTGAACATCAGGCTTCGGCCGCCGTTTCCGGGAAAGCGGCCGTACACGTTGCAGCGATCGGTATAGTCGTGGCCGGGATTGCCGTCGTGGTAGCGCGCGATGGCTGCCTCGACATCCTCCTCCCGCAAGGGTACTACGCGCACCTCCGCGCCCATGTCGCGCAGAAGCGCCGCCATGTAATCCTGGCCGGCCTTTTCGAACCCCCCGAGGATGCCGTGCCCCACGCAGTGCGTATCCAGGCGGATCAGATCCGTCAGCGGCCGGAGGTATTCGTCCCGGCGGCTGTCCAGCGTCGCCCTGAGTTTATCCATCATACCGGCGAATCCCCTTTTCAATGATGTCCCAGAATTTGGATACATCCACATCTACGGCCACACGCAGATTCTTCTCCCGCCTGAGATAGTCGAAATAGTCGCAATTGGTGCGTCCGTAGCTGTCCACGCCCCGGATGTCCACCTGTGCGTGCATGGGCATGACCGTCAGAACGGACGGATCGATCAGATAGGCAATCGTCAGGGGGTCGTGCAGCGGGCCGCCCTCCCAGCCGAAGACCTCCTTTTGCGTCCGGTTGAAAAAGCACATCAGGTCGCAAAACAGGCGGGAGGCGCGGTTGCCGACCTTCTCCATGCGCGAAACCACCGATGGCAGACACAGCGCCTTGCGCGTCACATCCAGCCCGACCATGGTGACCGGACGGCCGCAGTGGAAGACCACATAGGCGGCCTCCGCGTCGGCAAAGATGTTGAACTCCGCCGCGGGCGTCACGTTTCCCAGACCGTAGCTTCCGCCCATGAACACGATCTCGCGAATGTTGGGAAGGATCTCCGGGGCGAGACGCATGGCC
>CAKUJT010000278.1 GCA_934661765.1 uncultured Senegalimassilia sp. | reverse complement strand
ATGTGCACCTCCTGGCCGATCTCCACGAACACGATGACCATGCCGGTGTCCTGGCACATGGGCACGTTGTTCTCGCGAGCGATCTTGATGTTGCGGCAGATCTTCTCCATCGCGTAGGTGCCGAATTCGCTCTCCTCGGTCTCGGTGGCCTGGCAGATGAGCTTCTCCACGTCGCGAGGCAGGTCGCAGGCAGCCTCGATGCACAGGCGTCGCACCTCTGCGGTGATGTCGGCAACGTTGATTTCCTTCATGACATGTCCTTTCGTTAGAGGGCCGTCCGCCTTGGGGAAGACGGCCCGTTTCCCGTCTTGGTTGTTAGCGGTCTTCGCGGAACGCGCGGCCTACCACAGGCCGAGCACCTTCCACCACATGCCGCCGATACCGACCCAGATGATGATGTTGACAACGGCTACGATGGCGCCGATGCCCCACCATTTGCCCTGGCTCACGTATCCCGCGCCGAACAGGATGGGCGCAGGCCCCATGCCGTAGTGCGTCAGCGACCCCATCAGGTTGCTGAAAAAGCCCAGGATGAGCGCAGCGAGCATGGCAGGCGCGCCTGCCGCCACGGCCACGGTGAGGAACGCGGCGTACATGGCGGTGATGTGCGCCGTCGCGGAAGCGAAGAGATAATGGCTGAAGAAGTAAGTGAGCATCAGGACGAACAAGGCGACGACCCAGTTCATGCCGCCCACCGAGCCGCTCATCAGCTCGCCGAACCAGGGGATCATGCCCAGCGTGTTCAGCTGGCCTGCCATCATCACCAGAGCGCTGAACCACACGAGCGTGTCCCATGCGCCCTTCTCGCTTTTCACGTCCTCCCAGGTCAGAACCTCAGACAAAAGCAGAACCGTCAGGCCGATGAAGCCGGTGGTGGTAGCGGAGAGGTTGATGGAGCTGCCGGCGATCCACAGCACCAAGATAAGCAGGAACACCGCGATCATCTTCTTCTCGGCGCTGGTTATCGGGCCCATCTCCGAAAGCTTGGCGCGAGCGAAAACCGCGGCATCGGGCGTTTCCTTGATCTCAGGCGGATTGAGCTTGTAAATGACAAGCGGTACCACGATCAAGGCGATAAGGCCCGGCACGATGGCGGCAAGCGCCCAACCGACCCAGGTAATCTCCACGCCAGCGGTCTCGGCAGCAAGCTGCACGGCAAGCGGGTTGCCCGCCATGGCGGTAACGAACATGGCGGAAGTGATCATGTCGCCCTGGAATGCGGAAAGGTGCAAAAACGAGCCGATCTTGTTCTGCGTGCCGTCATCGGAGCGCGACCCGAACGCATGCGACAGCGATTGGACGATAGGCCACACGATGCCGCCTGCACGAGCCGTGTTCGACGGCATAGCCGGGGACAGGATCAGGTCGGTGGCGATGAGCGAATACGCCAGGCCCAACGTCTTCTTGCCGAACTTCTCAACGAAGATATAGGCCACGCGATTGCCCAGGCCCGTCTTGATGAAGCCACGGCTGATGAAGAATGCGATGACGATCAGCCAGATCGCGGTGTTGGAAAAACCTGACAGGCTATCCTTCAAGCCGACCGTGCCCGTGAGCACGCTGACGGTGATGGCCATGATGGCGATGGCGCCCATCGGCAGCGGCTTGATGATAAGGCCGACGATGGTGGCCGCGAAGATGGCGAACATATGCCATGCCTTCGCATCGAGCCCGGCGGGCACCGGGCAGAACCACAGTGCAACGCCAACGGCCAACGTGATGATCAGCATCGGCCAATTGATGCCCGTCGTCCCTCCCGTCTTCTGCTTGGCGCGCGCCGCCTTCGTGCGTGCGCCGAACTGTGCAACTGATTCCACGTGCATTCCTTTCCTTTCGATTCCGCTGCCCGTCGATCCGGCGATCGACCGACGGGCAGCGGACATGAAGGCTAGCGCGACGGTAAGGAGGATCCCGCGATGCCGGGCGCACCATGCACCCACAAGCGAGCCGCCGCGCCCGGCCACGCCCCTCGGCGGCCGTTCGCTGGGATGCATGGTGCCTGGTACCTTGGCTAACTTCCCACACCCGCCGTGGGTGTACTTCGACGTTTGCCCAGTTGGAAGCCGATAAAACACCCACCACCCCACCCACCATGGGTTCGTTTGGGAAATCCGGGACACCCTCGGGAAAACGGACGGCGCCCACCGAAAGGCACGCGAAAAGGCCCCGCCCCGCTCCCCGGATTGCGTGGAATTCCCCCGCCGGGCCGCCGCATGGCGCACAATAGGGACACGCATCAAAAGGAAAGGAACAACGTGGAAGACGAGAACATGCCCGCGGCGCAGCCCGGCGCGCTCACCGCCGACGCCGTGGCCGACGCCGTGTACCGCGCCGTGCGCCACTGCGCCACGCACCTGCGCCCCGACGTGCTTGCCGCCATGCAGGCGGCGCGCGCCGACGAGACGCAGCCGCGTGCGCAATCCGTGCTGGACTGCCTGCTGGAAAACGCCCGCATCGGGCAGGAGGACGGCGTGCCCATCTGCCAGGACACCGGCACCTGCTGGGTGCGGCTAGAGGTCGGCGAGGAGCTGCTCATACCCGGTAACATCCTCTCGGGCGTCAACGACGCCGTGGCGCGCGCCTATACCGACGGCCGCCTGCGCATGAGCGTGGTTGCCGACGCGCTGCTCGACCGCACCAACACCGGCGACAACACGCCCGCCTTCGCGGAGATCGCCCTGCGCCCCGGCCGCGGCGCCACGCTGCACGTGCTGCTCAAAGGCGGCGGCTCGGACAACGCAAGCCGCGTGGTCATGCTCGCGCCCGGCGCCGGCTGGGAGGGCGTGAAGAAGGTCGTGCTCGACTGCGTGCGCGAAAAGGCCGCCAACGCCTGCCCGCCGCTTATCGTAGGCGTGGGCGTGGGCGCGACGTTCGACAAGGTGGCGGGCCTGGCCAAGCACGCGCTGCTGCGCGAGGTGGGAACCCCCGCCGCAAGCCCGCAGGCCGCCGAGCGCGAGGC
>CAKUJT010000277.1 GCA_934661765.1 uncultured Senegalimassilia sp. | reverse complement strand
TTCGGGCGCTGCCGCTCGCTGCGCGTGTCCGGGCTGGGGCAGTGCCGCGCCGCGGCGCGCGATCTCCTCGGCGGCGAAGCCGTGCCCGTGGAGGTTTGCGGCGGCGTATTGACGCTCTCGAGCCGCATCCATTCGGAGGAGGACTCGCTCTCTTTTTGCCGAAACGGATGAAACCCGGGGCAGGATTTTGTTCAGGCGTGGTCGAATTCATTAAAAAAACGCACGAATGGATGAGGGCTTTTGATTCGCAAATGCTATCGTACGCGCATCGGCCGCGCGATGATGATGGTTTTTCTGGCACTGATTGTGCCGCTGGTGGTGCTGGGCGTGTTTATGGCCACCACCAGCGCGAGCACGATTCGCAGCGAGATTGTTCAGAACTACAACAATCTGCTGCACATGTCGTCGAATCAGTTTACGGAGCGGCTGATGGACGCGCGCCAGCTGGCCATTTCGCTGACAGTGGACGATGATCTGAACAGCTTCTGCATCTCCTCCGACAGCCGCAGGGATCTGTTTCGCTATTGGCTGTTTCAGGATCGTCTGCGCTCCTACGCGTCTCAGCGCATGATGGAGAACCGCATCTCCGTCTGGCTGCCTCGGCAGGGATGGGTGATCTCCACCCACGACTCCATCTATCGCGTCGGCGAGAGCGAAAGGCCGGCGCTGACCTCCGCCGACGCGCTGGAGCGCGCCGTGTGGGGCGTGCATCCGTCGGTGGCCGACCCGGAGAAGACCTGCCTGAGCCTGTCCGTGGGCTATGTGCACGAGCAGCAGAGCAACGCCATTTTCTTCATCGAGATCACTCCGGGCGAAATCTGCGAGGCCCTCGCGCCGCTGGACGACTCGGACGGCATCGCCGGCGTGTTTCTGGCCGGGCGGGACGGCGCGCTGTACATGGAGGATTCTTCCGGGCTGGATCAGCGGGCGCTGGCTGAGAAGCTGGCGCTCTCACCTGAGGCGGAGGAATTCAGCCATACCCAGACCGGCTACCGGCAGGGCGAGCGGCGCTACACCGTGCTGACCGAGTCGCTGCCGGGCACCGAGTGCGCCATCGGCATTCTGCTGGACGACGGCGTGATTTCCCGGCCGAATCGCTCTATTCTGGACTGGTCGCTGGCGGAAATTTTCGTGTTCGTGGCGGTGGCTGTGGCGTACATGTACATCGTCTATCGCCAGATTGTGCGGCCCATCGACGGCGTGCGTCAGGCCATGCAGCGCGTGGGCCGCGGCGACTTCTCCGGCTGCGCCGTCAGCGATTCCCGCAACGAAATCGGCGACATCGAGGCCGCGCTGAACCAGATGACGGCGCGGCTCCAGACGCTGATTCAGCAGAAGTACGTCGACGAGATGAATCTGGCCCAGACGCAGCTGAAGTTCCTGCGGGCGCAGATCAACCCGCACTTCCTGTACAACTGCCTGTTCACGCTGTACACGTTTATCAAAAACGAGGATCTGGACAACGCGGCCGATCTGGCGGTCTATCTCGGACAGTATTATCAGATCAACACCCGGGCGGACAGCGGCGACGTGGCGCTCTATCAGGAACTGGAGCACGTGCGGCTGCTGGTGAAGATTCAGAGCATGCGCTTCTCCGGGCGGCTGCGCTACGATGAGGAGATCGACGAGCCGCTGCGGATGCTGCGCATTCCGTCGCTGACGCTGCTGACGGTGGCGGAGAACTTCCTGACCCACGGAATCAAGAACCTTCGCGGCACGGCGGAGATGCGCATCACCGCGCGCCGGGAGGATGGATGGATTCTGCTGCGCGTTGCCGACACCGGAACGGGTGTGGCGCCGGAGCAGCTGGAGCAGATGCGCTCGGCGCTGGACGCGGCGCAGGCGGATGGCGCGAACATTCGCGGCCTGCAGAACGTGCTGCTGCGCTTTCGCATGCTCTTCGGCCCGGAGACCGCCATCACCGTGGCGGCCAACGAGCCCCAGGGACTGATCGTCGAAATTCACATTCCGGACAAGGGGGAAACGGAGAATGTATAGTCTGCTGCTGGTGGACGACGAGACGCTGATCCTCGACGGCCTGTACAACAACATCGCGTGGGAGGACAGCGGATTTACCGACGTCTACAAGGCCGACGACGCGCAGAAGGCGCTGGAGATCCTCGATCGGCGGCGCGTGGACGTGGTGGTGACGGACATTTCCATGCCCGGGCTGAGCGGACTGGAGCTGTGCGAGCGCATCCGGGCGCGCTGGCCGCTGTGCCGCGTGGTGATGCTCACCGGCTATCGGGAGTTCGAATACGCCTGCCGCGCGGTGGAGCTGGGCGTGTATCAGTATCTGGTCAAGCCTGTGCGCTACGAGGATCTGCAGAGCATCGTCGAGGGCGCGCTGGCCGAGGTTCAGGCAGAGCTGGAGCAGCGCCGCCTGCTGGAGCAGGCGCGCTCGTCGCTGGCGAGCTATGGCTCCATGCTGCGCGATCGATTCCTGAGCGGCTGGCTGATCCGGGGCGGCGTGCGCCCCTCGGAAAACGCCCGGGAGATGGCCGACGCGGGCGTGGAGGTCACGCCGCAGATGGTGGGCTTTGGCACGCTGTTTGTCTCCGAGGATGAATTCTTCGGCTCTCCGGTGAATCAGCTGGGCTTTCAGACGCTGGCGGAGCGGCTGCTGACGGGCGCGGATCGCGTCTATTCGCTGCCGCTGCGCCGAAACGAGATGCTCTTCGCCTTCCTCTTTCAGAGCGGCGAGGCCGCCGAGGCCTTCCGCGCGCGGATGGCGGGCGCGCTGGACGTGCTGGCCGACAGCGCGCGGCGCAGCATGGACTGCCGCGTTTCCGCCTTCGTCAGCCGCGCCGCCGCGGCGGACGAGCTGCACGCGGTGACGGCGGCTCTGATGGATGCGGCGCGGCGCTCCGCCGCCGGCCCGGGTGTGATTCTGCTGCTGGACGGCGAGAACGCGCCGGATCCCCTGCGGGACAGCCGGCTCAGCGACGCGCTGGCGGCGC
>CAKUJT010000276.1 GCA_934661765.1 uncultured Senegalimassilia sp. | reverse complement strand
TTTTATTATGCCCAGATCGTGAATCAGATTCCGTTTGAAAAGATTCTGCGGGGAAATCCACACCGGTCATTCGCCGTGAACTTCCGCTGTCAGCCGTTCTGGTATCCTGAGAATGTGCCCGAGGAAACGCTCACGGTTTCGACCTCTCTGCTGAACAACCCCGGCAGCGTGTATTCCGAGCCGACGATCACCGTCTATGGTTCCGGCGAGATTACGCTGATGGTGGGAACGCAGATTGTTGAACTGACTGACATTGAAGACAGCATCACGCTGAATACGTCGCTCATGGAAGCCTACAAGGGCGATCTCAGCATGAACGGCTGCATGAGCGGAGAATTTCCGACATTGCTACCCGGTTCAAATGTCATTAGCTGGACGGGCAATGTGACAAAGGTCGTCGTTCTGCCGAATTGGAGGTTTCTGTAATTCGGATGATTGCTTTTCTTGCGAGGATATGATATACTTTGATTTAACAAATTAGAATCTGCAAAGGAAGGAATGAAAGATGAACTATAGAAGATTGGGCAAAACGGGGTTGCAGGTCAGCGAAATCGGATTCGGCGGCGAGTGGCTGGAGCGCCATCCGGAGGCGGAAAGCGTCGACCTGATTCGCTATGCGTCCGCGCAGGGGATCAACATTCTGGACTGCTGGATGGCAGACCCGAAGTCCAGAGATATCATCGGCAAGGGCATTCGGGAGAACCGCGGCCAGTGGTATATTCAGGGGCATATCGGTTCTGCATGGAAGGATGAGCAATACTTCCGGACGAGAGACATGAAGTACGTCCGCCCGGCTTTTGAAGATCTTCTGAAACGCCTTCAGACGGACTATATCGATCTGGGCATGATTCACTATGTGGATTCCGAGAGGGAATGGGAGCAGATTCAGCACTCCGAATATCTGGACTACATCATGGAATTGAAAAACAGCGGAGCGATTCGCCATATCGGTATCAGCTCTCACAACCCGAAGGTGGCGATTCAGGCGGCGGAATCCGGTTATGTGGAGATGATTCTCTTCAGCATCAATCCGGCGTTTGATATGCTGCCCGCCAGCGAGGATGCCGACATGATGTTTGCGGAGGAGTACGCCGCCGGACTGAAGGGAATCGACGCCGACCGCGCGAAGCTGTACCGCGTCTGTGAACAGAATGACGTGGGCATTACCGTTATGAAAGGCTTCGCCGGAGGCAGACTGTTCGACGCGAAGCGCTCTCCCTTCGGCGTGAGCCTGACCCCGGTGCAGTGCATCCATTATGCGCTGACCCGCCCGGCAGTCAGCGCGATCCTGTGCGGCTACGACACCCGGGAACAGGTGGATCAGGCGCTGGCCTATGAAGGCGCTTCTGACACGGAAAAGGACTATGCGTCCGTCCTCTCCAATGCTCCGTTCCACTCTTATCGCGGAGAATGCACCTACTGCGGGCACTGCAAGCCCTGTGTGGCGCAGCTCGACATCGCCATGATCAACAAATTCTATGATCTCGCGACCATGCAGCCGGAAGTGCCTGCCACCGTGCAGTCCCATTATGAAGCGTTGGAGCATACCGCGTCCGAGTGCATCGGCTGTCGAGCCTGCGAGTCCCGCTGCCCGTTCGGCGTGAAAATCGCGGAGCGAATGAAGAAAACCGCGAAGCTCTTCGGCCGCTGAACCTTGCGCCGAATCAAAACAGGCGATCCCAGTCTATTTCCCAAGCGTCCGCCGACCGGTCGGGCGCTTTTTGTATGCCCTGAAGGAGGCGAGTTTTTCTGATTTGCGTATACGAAACCGATTGCACCGATTTTTCCAACAACGGCCTCGGTGCGGTCACGCCCATGAGCTGCAGCGTCACTGAAACGCTGAACGGCGAGTGGGAGCTCACGCTGGTGCACGATATTGACGAATTCGGCAAATGGACGCGGCTCAGCGAGGGGCGTATCCTTCGCGCACCCGTGCCCGCAGCTATGACGCCGCGCGTGAATCAGGTGCAGGCGCAGCCCCCCGGCGGCGCCATGATCTATCGCGTGTCCACCCGGCGCGATCCGCTGCAGCTGCGCTCCGGGACAGGGACAAAGTATCGGATTCTCGGAAAATACAAAAAGGGAACGCAGGCCGTCGTGCTGGAAAAGACCACGGGCGACTGGTACGAGGTCTCCTGCCCGGACGGGAAGCGCGGATACATGGCGGCGCAGTATCTGACCTGTGTGCGCACGGAAAGCGCGCCGGCGACTGCCGTGAGCGAAGTCGTGGAGCCGAAGATGCTGCGGGATCAGCCGTTTCGCATCTATCGCGTCGTGCCGGAGCTGGACAAGATCACGGTCTACGCCCGGCATATTTTTTACGATCTCCTCGACAATATGATTCAATCTCTGAAGCCCGCGTCCTTCCAGACGGGGGCTTCTGTCGTGCAAAGTATCTCTGCTGCGTGCCTGTCCGAGCATGGGTTTACGCTCTATTCGGATCTGGAGAGCACGGCGAAGGACGTTGAGTGGGAAAACATCAATCCTGTAGAGGCGCTGCTGGGCGAAGGCGGCGCGGCGGAGAAATACTCCGGAGAGCTGGCGCGGGACTGGTTCGACGTGTATCTCGTGCAGCGCGTCGGCACGGATGCGAACGTCCAGATCCGGCAGGGGAAAAACCTGCTGGGCATTTCCTATGATGTGGATGGCACGAACGTGACCACGCGCATCCTCCCCACCGGCGAGGACGCGGACGGCAACCGGCTCTATCTGCCCGAGCGGTATGTGGACAGTCCGAATCTGGATCGCTATCCCTCTCCGAAGTGGATGCATCTGGAGGTCTCCGGCGCGAAGGAAGTCAAAAAGGGCGAAGGGAAAAAGACGAAGGCGCAGTGCTATGAGGAGATGCGCAGCGCGGCGCAGGCGGAGTTCGACAAGGGCTGCGACCTGCCCACGGTTACGCTGAAGGTGGATTTCATCAACTGCGCCGACACGGAGGAATACCGCCAGTACGGTTTTCTGCAGAACATCTTTCT
>CAKUJT010000275.1 GCA_934661765.1 uncultured Senegalimassilia sp. | reverse complement strand
TCGGCGACGCGCTGGGCAACCTGCTCGATATCTTTCAGTTCTTTATCAGCCATAGTTATTCCATACTACCAGCAAAACGCCCCGCGCTTGCGTGCGGGGCGTTGGAGTGCATAGTTTCTTCGCGCCTTCGAAGACGCGGCGTTCGGGCTATCTATCCTTGCCGTGGCACTTCTTGAACTTCAGGCCGCTCCCGCACGGGCAAGGGTCGTTGCGCCCCACGTTGGCGAACGGGTCGTCCTTGTCCTTAACGTAGGTCTGCGGCTTCGCCGGCGCGGGCTTGGGCGCCGATGCTGCCGCCTGCTGGGCACGCCGGGCAGCCTGCTGCTGGGCGACGGCGTGGCCCACGCCCGTCTGCCCGAGCGCCTGCTCGGGGTTGGAGTAGCTCACGCGGCCCTCGAGCGGATTGGGCTCGGCGGGCATCTGCGGAGCAGCGGATGCCGCCACCTGCAAGCGCAGCAGGGTGCGCAGATACTCCTCGTACATAGAGTGCGTCAGGTTGCTGAAGGCGCGGTAGGCCTCGTTCTTGTACTCCACCAACGGGTCGCGCTGGCCGAAGGCACGCAGGCCGATGCCGGTTTTCAGGTAGTCCATATCCTGCAGATGCGCCATCCACCTGCGGTCGATGATGCGCAGCATGACCTGCGATTCCAGCATGCGCATGATGGGCTCGCCAAGCTCGGCGGTCTTCTGCGCCACCACGCCGTCCAGATATGCCTCGAGCGCCTCGCACACCTGCGCGGGATCGTCATCGTGATCGACCTCGGCCACATGGAAGTCGTTAAGGCCCGTCATAGAGGCCGCCCATAAATCGACCGCCTTGCAATCCCAGTCGTCGCTCGGCAGCTTCTCGGGGCAGTTCTCCTCCACCACGGCCTCGACGGCATCGGCCACGATCTCGGGGATGCGGCCCTCCATGTCCTTGCCGTCCAGAATGGCGTTGCGCTCCTCGTAGATGGCCTTGCGCTGCAGGTTCATGACGTCGTCGTATTCAAGGACGTTCTTACGCGCTGCGAAGTGCATGCTCTCAACCTGGCGCTGAGCCGATTCGATGGCCTTGGACACCATGGATGCCTGAATGGGCATGTCGTCGGGCATGTTGGTCTTCTCCATCATGGCGCCGATCTTATCCATACGCGAACCGCCGAACAGACGCATAAGGTCATCTTCGAGCGACAGGTAGAACTGCGTGGTGCCCGGGTCGCCCTGACGGCCGGCACGGCCGCGCAGCTGGTTGTCGATGCGTCGGCTTTCGTGGCGTTCGGTACCGATGACGCACAAGCCGCCGGCCTCCAAGACGCGCTTCTGCTCGGATTTGCACGTTGCGCGCGCGATATCGAGCGCCTCCTTGCGCTGGCCCTCCGTAGGCGCCGGCAGGCCGCCTTCATCAGCGGGCTGCATACCGGGCTCGAGATCGGGATTGAGCCCACGCTCGAGCAACACGTCGTCGGCGAGCACGTCAGGATTGCCGCCGAGCAGGATGTCGGTACCGCGGCCCGCCATGTTCGTGGCGATGGTGACGGCGCCGACACGGCCGGCCTGGGCGATGATGTGAGCCTCGCGCTCATGGTTTTTCGCGTTGAGCGTCTCGTGCTTGATGCCACGCTTGTCGAGCAGGCGCGAGAGCTTTTCGGAGCTTTCGATGGACACCGTGCCGATAAGGCAAGGCTGGCCGGCCTGATGGCGAACGGCCACGTCGTCGGCGACGGCGTGGAACTTCGCATCGACGGTGCGATAGATCAAATCGTCCTCATCGATACGCTTGACCTGCTTGTTCGGCGGGATAGCCACAACCGGCAGCTTATAGATCTGGCGGAACTCGGCATCCTCGGTCATAGCCGTGCCCGTCATGCCCGAAAGCTTGTCGTAGAGGCGGAAGTAGTTCTGCAGCGTGATAGTGGCAAGCGTCTGGTTCTCCTCGCGCACCTGCACGTGCTCTTTGGCCTCGAGCGCCTGATGCAGGCCCTCGGAGTAGCGGCGGCCTTCCATGATGCGGCCCGTGAACTCGTCGACGATCTTCACCTCACCGTTAACGACCACGTAATCGACGTCGCGATGGAACAGGAACTGCGCCTTGAGCGCCTGCTGCAGGTGATTGGGCAGCTGGCCGGACGGGTCCGCATAGATATCGTCGATGCCGAGCATGGTCTCGATCTTGGTGAGGCCGGACTCGGTGGCGTTGATGGTCTTCTTCGCCTCGTCCATCTCGAAGTCCTCGTCGAGCTTCAAGGCGGGCATGACGCGGGCGAACTTGTTGTACGTGTCGGCGGCGCGGGTGCCGGCGCCGGAGATGATCAGCGGCGTGCGGGCCTCGTCGATGAGGATGGAGTCGACCTCGTCGACGATGGCGAAATGATGGCCGCGCTGCACGCGGGCGTCGGCGCGCGTGACCATATTGTCGCGCAGGTAGTCGAAGCCGAATTCGGAGTTGGTGCCGTAGGTGACATCGGCCTGGTAGGCGAGCTTCTTGGCCTCGGGGCGCATGCCGTTCTGGATAAGGCCCACGCTCATGCCCAGAAACTCGTACACCTGCCCCATCCACTGGCTGTCGCGGCGCGCCAGATAATCGTTGACCGTGACGATGTGCACGTTCTGCCCGCCAAGGGCGTTGAGATAGCCGGCAAGGGTGGACACGAGCGTCTTGCCCTCGCCCGTGCGCATCTCGGCGATCTGGCCGTCGTTGAGGGCCATGCCGCCGATGAGCTGGACGTCGAAGTGACGCATGCCCAGCGTTCGCACCGAAGCCTCGCGCACCGCCGCGAATGCCTCGGGCAGCACGTCGGCGGTAGAAGCGCCGGCCTGCACGCGGCCGCGCAGCTCGTCGGTGAACGCGCGCAGCTGCTCGTCGGATTTCGCCTGCATCTCGGGCTCGAGGCCGCCGATCTTGTCGGCCAGGGCCTGGTAGTTCTTCAGCTGCTTGCCTTCGCCGAACGTGAGCAGCTTGGAGAGGAAACCTGCCATATGAGCGCCATTCCTTTCAGCGCCGGCCCTGTA
>CAKUJT010000274.1 GCA_934661765.1 uncultured Senegalimassilia sp. | reverse complement strand
GATGTCCTGGCTTTCCGCCTTGTGGGCGTTTCCGAACGAATGCTTCTCCGCCAGCTCTCTCACCTGCGGTTTCGTCAATTCTCCCAAGGGGAACAGCATATGTGCCAGGTCATCTTGCGTCAGATGGTACAGCACATAGCTCTGGTCTTTCGCCTCGTCCAAGCCGCGGCGAAGCTCGAACCTGCCCGTTCGTTCATTGAACGCCCGGCGCGCATAGTGGCCGGTCGCCACGTAATCGAAGCCGAGTTGCGCACGGCGGCGCTGCAAGGCGGCGAACTTCAGGTACCTGTTACAGTCGATGCACGGGTTCGGCGTACGGCCGTGCAGGTACGCATCGCAGAACCGATCGATCACCTCGCAGCCAAACGTTCCCGTGAAGTTGAACGTGAAATGCTCAAGCCCCAACCCGAACGCCACCTGACGGGCGTCCTCCACATCGCTTTGGCTGCAGCAGGTGCTCTCGCCCACCACGCACGCGCCGCCGGCGCCGGCAACCTCGTTGTCGAACAGCTTCATGGTGACGCCCGTTGCATCATAGCCCGCATCGCGAAGCAGCAGCGCCGCAACGGAGCTATCAACCCCGCCGCTCATCGCAACCAGCACACGTTCTCGCTTCTCACCATCCACCTGGGATTACTCCTTCGAACAACCTACCGTTGCACTATTATCGAAGCGCGCACCGAAGCCCTTCGCCAAATCCGCGACCCCGAATGCCCTTGCCAACAAACTAGATATAATCCGCGAACTTAACCGCAGGCCACACGGCATTCGGGTCGCACTCCTCGCGATCGATGCGCAGGCAATCATGGCAGCGTCCCTCGCGGCAACGCATCTGCCGCGCCTCGTCGATGAGCGCGCGGAACAGCGGCGCCATATGACCGCCGTCCTCCACGAAGTACTCGGGATGCCACTGCACGCCCATAAGGAAACGGCAGTCCTTCGCCTCCACGCCCTCCACCAGGCCATCGGGTCCGTAGGCGGCGGCCGCCAAATTAGGAGGCAGCGCGCGAACGCCCTGATGATGCATGGAGTTCACCGCCGCGGAATCGCAGCCCAGGATCTCGCCGAGTTTGCTTGAGCGCATGATTGAAACCGTATGGGTAGGATGCCCATACTCCTTGGTCTGCCAATGGTTCACACGTCCGCCGGCTTGCGTTTGTACACCCTCTGTCGGCACGGGGACATCGTCGGCGGCGCACATGCCGTCGAACTGTTCTTCCAGGTCCAAGTACAGCGTACCCCCGAAGAACACGTTGATCATCTGCATGCCACGGCAGATGCCCAGCAACGGATAGTCGAACTGATACGCGTAGCTGAGCAGCAGATACTCCACTTCCTCGCGCTCGGGCGTCAGCTCCGAAAGCTTGCCATAGGTGATGTCGCCGCCATAGCGCACGGGGCTGATATCCTGACCACCCGACAGCACGAACCCATCGATGCGCGGCAGCAGCGACTCGTACACGCTGACATCGCTGGTGAAGGGGACGATCAGCGGCGCCCCGCCCGCGGCGACGATCGCCTGGGCATAGTGGTTGTTCATACGAAGAATACCCTCATTGGGGTCATACGTCGGCACGATGCCGATGACCGGACGCGATGCGCCCATCGCTTTCGTCGCGATCTCCTCGATGCTGACGGGACGCTGCGTGTTTTCCATAACGCCCCCTACAAAGTGCCGAAGATGCGGTCACCCGCATCGCCCAAGCCAGGAAGGATATACGCCTGATCGTTCAGCCCATCGTCCAGCGCACACGTCCAGATGTGGACATCGGGATCCTCCTGCAAAACGGCGCGAACACCCTCGGGGGCGGCCACCAGCACCAGGAATCGGATATCGCGAACGCCTTGCTCTCGCAGATAATGAATAGCAGAAAGCGCACTGCCGCCCGTCGCCAACATGGGGTCGATCAGAAACACCGTCCTGTCGGCGATGCCCTTCGGCATCTTCGCATAATACTCGCGCGGTTGATGCGTCTGCTCATCGCGCTCCATGCCAAGCACCCCCACCGCAGCAGAGGGTATGGCGGAAAGAACGCCGTCGAGCATTCCCATGCCCGCGCGAAGGATGGGCACTACAGCAAGCTTCTCGCCCGCAATCCGCTTCCCAACCGTGCGCTGCAAAGGAGTATCCACCTCAACGGGCTCCGTCAGCAAATCGCACGAGGCCTCATACACTTCCAGCATGGCCACTTCGTGCACCAGCTGGCGGAACTGGGAGGGAGCCGTTGACGCATCGCGCATGATCGACATCTTATGCGCGATAAGGGGATGCTCGAGCACACTCAGGCGCTCATCGGCTAATCGCATCTCTTCCATCCCAAGGCTCCTCTCGAACTCCAGCGATCTTTGACTGCATATCATACGCTAAAGCCCGACCCCCAAGCACCGTCAACCGGCGTTCGGCCATCAAACTATAACAATTTTTTCCCATTCGGAAACAAGTTGCAACAATTTCGCGGTTAGCTATCTACATCAATCAGAAAACGCCAGGCGAGAAGCTGGTTTTACCGAAACTTTGCGTCAACTTCGATTGTGCAACAACCACCAACGCGTAACCGAATCAAGCCCTTTTGCCCGTTTTCATAACAAAACAATGTGGACAGCCAAGTGTTTCTTGTTATAGACTGTGCAAGTAACAAGCGTGGATACCTATGCGCCAACATAGCTCCCGCTTGCATCGACAACAGAAAAAAGAACCCCCTAGCGCCAACTAGGGGGTTGCCTAAGTGATCAAGTATCGACCACTCACTCACAGGTGATATTTTACCACTTAGAACATGCGCTCACAAGGCGTTTTTGTTTTTGCACTCTTTTTTTCATTGTCGAAAACGGAATACATTCGACTAGAAAGCGACCGTGTTTCCGCAGGTCGCGAAGGGTGCAGTATGCCTCAACCACCAGTAGGTGCGGCGGTTTCCCACGTGCAAGGAAGCGAGTGGGAGATTTTCCGCACGCTTATCACGCACGACGACCGCAACAGCTACTACGTGGT
>CAKUJT010000273.1 GCA_934661765.1 uncultured Senegalimassilia sp. | reverse complement strand
ATCAAGAACATTACCAATTGTATTTGCACTCTTTCGCATTACTAAAACTTCTACATCTGAATTGTTAAATTCTATATCGAGTGCTAATTCTTTATCTTTAATAGAATTTGGCAATTTGCCAAATGGTGCAGCTTGAATAATAGAAGTCAATGTTGCTTTTTCATAGTTTGAAGATTTGGTTGGATGCATTAAATTATAACTTATAATGCTACCATTTTTATCTAATATTACCAAATAAGCAACATGTGCCTTTTCTAGATTATTCTTGTTCCAATTTTTATCAATGTCTTGTGCAACAGCACTAAGATAATTGTTTACACTATCATCATTTTTCAATTGTTTTAGCTGAGAGTCAGCAATCTTAGATGTTTCATGGTTCTTTAAATCAAAATAGGCTGAGGTTGCAAATACGAGAATTACAAGTATTGCAATTACCAATCCTTTTAATAAATTTTTACCTTTTTGATTTTCCATAAAACCTCTTGTTATAGTTATTTGTTTTGATGTTGGGCAAGAATGCCCAACATACTTTGTTTTCTTTTTGTTCCCTCTCCTAGGGAGAGAGTTAGGGTTAGGGGTTTCCCTTTACCCCTTAATACCTTGACGCATTGAATACGTTGTAATCAAATGTAAACTGAATATCAATGCTTTGTCCTTTAAAGTCCGCAGGTAACGGTCTGAACGGTGCCGTTAATTCTACTGCTTTTAATGCCGCTTGGTCTGCTGATGGCATGCCGGAAGATTTATGAATTCTACATGATAACAATCTGCCGTCTTTTGCAATTTTGAATAAAAGAACTACACGTTTGCTTTCATTTCCTTTTGGAGGATCCCAATTCAACTTAATTCTACGTTGTAATTCTCTCATGTATGGACCAAAGTCAGGCTCTCTTAGAGCGTCAATACCCGGAGCGCCACCGCCACCTCCTGGGTTGCCGTAATTACCGCTTCCGCCACCAGAGCCTGTACCTCTGGCTAATTGACCTCTACCGCCACCTGCTGATGGTGATAATGATGGTCTTGGTGCATAAGCACTACCGTGAGAGCCTGAACCTGTACTTCCGCCTGATTTTGCACCGGAACTTGCACCCGTTCCGCCAACAGGTCCTGTTGAAAGAGTTTTACCTACAGGCGCACCTTTTGGTGCCGCAACCGTAAATGGTGAAGATGGTTTTGCTACAGGATGTGGCGCAGAAACAGGTCTTGCGCTTGGCCTTGCTGTAGGTGGTGCCGGTTTTGCAGTCGAAGGCTTATTCGCTGTCGTTTGATTTTTATGTGGTGTTTGCACCTTAGGTTGTTGTTTAGCCGGCTGTGTTTTATGCTGAACAGCTTGCTTTTGCACTTGCTGTTGTTGTTTCTTTATAAGTTTATTTGCGCTTTGTGCCGCAGCTGAAGGCTTAGAAGCTTTTTTAGGAGCTGGAGAAGGCATAGAAACTTTACGCTTAGGATCGTTTATACCACCACTTCTTGAATTCATGTCAGAACGATTTTTTGTATTAGGGTTTCTCGGTGTTGCTTCTTTATCAACCAAAACAAACTCGATATCCTTTTTTAATTGAGCATCAGGCTTTTTGAACAGGCTTAAATTAATACCCATCAAAGCCAAAGCAATTGTAATTAACCAAATTAATAGAACCACTGCGGGATGCAAAGCCGTAGAAATCGCCAATGATTTCTTAAACGGAATTACTTCCGGTTTGCTTGTTACAATGGATGGTAGAGTATATGGCTCTACATCTTTATCCTCGTCCTCGTCTAGTATAAAACTTCTTTTACTAATAATTGACACTTTACTTTTCTCTCTAATATTACCTTTTTAGAATAATTAGTTTGAAGGCAATTTAAATTAACCTACTTACTAATTTTCGTAACTATAACTTGATGCTGAAGTTGTAATCGGTTGAGTCAACAACAAGTCTATGGTTGCATTTGCAGGAATTTCAACATCATTTCCCTTATCAAACGCTGATTTAACTAAACCACCGCCTGCACCAACTGCTGTTCCAAGAGCAGCTCCTTTACCTACGCTACCGCCTGCCAGTGCTCCAAATACAAGACCTGATAAAGCACCTGTTGCGGCACCGACTCCCATGTCTTTTGCGTAATCTTTTGTTACATCAAGCTTTGTACCACCAACAAGAACTCCTGAAGAATCATCTGTTTTAATAACAGCAGAGATAGGTATTTGAGTCCCGTATGGTGTGTATATTTGTGTAAATCTTACACAAAGTTTACCGTTCATGCTTCCTCTTTTGGCTTTGGAAGCTTCAATTACAGTACCATAAATTGTGCTTCCTGCAGGAGCGATGAGTTTGTTATTATAATAATAATCTGAACCAAGTAACATACTTACACTTTGTCCTGCCGTTGCATAAGCAGACGATAAAGGAGATGTTAAAGTCGCAGGAACACAAGTGCCTGCCGGAACCATTACAACATTACCTTTTAAAGGTTGCTTTGTAGAATATTGCAAAGGTTGTTGATAATATTGTCCGCTTGGTTGTGGTTGGGGTTGTTCAAAAGAAAAATTTGACGCTGCAAAAGCTGTATTAAAAGAACATAATGATACTAACATTAAAACTGAAACAAATTTTTTATTCATAGTTACAATCCCTCCCTTATAATATTTTATTATTAATTGTAATTTTGTCAATTGTAAAGACAGAGTGATATTTAATAAGCCCCCACCCTAACTGACTACTCAAAAACTTGACATTTAGTCAACTTTTTTCGGCAGAGTCCTGTGGAGAGGGAACGCGCTAAAGTCGCTCAACAAGCGCAAATACCCCCTCCTTTTATAGGGGGAGGGTAGAATTTCAAGTTGAGTCTATGCCGAAACTTAGAAATTCGGGTAGGGGCTGGTTAAAGTTTAAGTTGTATACAATGAACGACATTCGCGTCGCGAGCGTTTTTTTAGCGAGCGTAAAAGTGCGGGTTTACCCGCTACATCCATTTGATTAAACGCTCGTAAGAGCGTAGGAAGCGGTAGCGTG
>CAKUJT010000272.1 GCA_934661765.1 uncultured Senegalimassilia sp. | reverse complement strand
GTCACCTCCACATATTTTTCGTATCGTATCATAAACCCAATCCGTGGATTCTGTTGCCTCTCCCAGACAGGCTTGTTTTTCATCCTCAGACATTTTTTCAGAAAGTATCTGTATAATCTCTGATGTCACATTGGTTCTTCCCAAAGTTTTCAGAGCCTGAATCACTAAACTCGTCATATAAGATAATCCAGTAATTTCCTTGTTGGTCCTATGCTTAAACTCAAGCTTTGTTGAATTCCACTCATAGGTTTTATATGGGCCGTCACTGATGTATGACCAAACCGCTGTTACCTGTGTAGAAAGGCCAAGTAGGTTAAGGGCTGTATTCCCACATGGAGCAATAGTCCAGTGATAACAGCGAGCCAATGCCTTGGCAACAGCGTCCGGATCAGCCGCTACATATTCATCAAGTAGTTTGCTGTACTTCGGTTTTTCGTAGATACCTTGCAAAATCCGTTTCAGCGTTCCGTCATTTACAAGCCGATACATGCTCTGTCGAATTGTATTTGTATCGGCAATATCCGCAAAGTCAGACGCAGCAAAAATGGTTCCATCCTTAGACGAATTAATTCGATTTCTGATTTCTCTCATATATCCATTTGCCATGGTTTATCACCTCCTTTGTAACACATATTATATAGTATCCGTTACATTTTTGCAACCGAGTAGATCAATATACTTTTAGTATTTCTTAATTGAATGTATTCATACAGTGTATTAGGAGCGATAACACCTTTCGGTTCACTGGTTATGTTAGTAGAGTTTTTACAAACAGCTATCTACCAGTCATATAGATATTACCACTGTCAATCTCTGGAAAAGACTCCTTTATACGAGAGGTCAAATCGAAATAGGAATATACGTAAAGGGGGACATTTCACCTTACGCTCAGAACGAACATTTTGTTCTTGCTATTATAATACAAACTCGCCATCAGAACAAGCGTTTCTTCTTTTTATTTACAAGATTCTTTTGAGCATTTATGCTCAGATCCACAATTCATCTCACTACCTGAAGAGGTAGGAGAATTCTTGCTAAACTTTGTTAAAATTTCAGTCTCTGATAATCTCCCATTGACGACCACAATAAAGCGTGTTAACATAAAGTCAAAGCATATTTCTTAAAAATTCAGGGCATTTTGCCATCTATCTATTTTCTAAAAATCATTTCAGAGATCCATGCTTTTAAATTCCAATTACAATAAAAGCAGGAGATCTAAAATGAGACGGAGTACATTTCGTTCTTGATCTCCTGTTACAAACAGGAGGTGCTGCCTATGGCAAAAAGAAAGAAACGAAAAGTCACTATACTCTTCGGCTCTTCAGAAAATCCCGGCACCAAATTTCCTTGTATTTTATAATGGCACAGAAAAGAAAGAAGATAGCTGGGTCAATTATCTGTCGGATGCGTATGAAAACCTGACGGGAGAAGCGAACCTTGAGCTGAAGGTCATTACGCTGAACATCAACGAAGGACACAATAAAGAACTGATGGCACAATGTCAGATTCTTAAAGAATATGCACAATATGTTGCGAAAGTCAGGGAATGTGCCAGGAGTTCAGCATTGGATGTAGCCGTGGAAGAGGCGGTAAATTACTGTATTCAGAATGATATCCTTGCTGAATTTCTTCGAAAGAATAAATCAGAGGTGATTGCGACGAGTATATTCGAGTATAATAAAGAAGAGGAAGAAAAGAAACTCCGAAAGGCTGAGTATGAAGCCGGGATGGAAATTGGACGAGAAGCCGGAATACAGGAAGGCAAATTACTGAAAACAAAGGAAGTGGCAATAACATTAAGCAGATCTGGATTTCCAGTGAAAAAGATTGAGGAACTTCTGCATGTAGGAGAGGATACGATACTGGAATGGATAAAAGAATCAACAGAGAACTGATGGAAAATGGTATGGAGAGGGCATCCTTTTTCCATTGAAGACAGAAAACATGTGGAAGCATTATTAAAGCTGCGTTCTTACAACACACGCCCTCGATTTACCCCACTTTTTACCCAAATCCGTCTGTCTTATTTTTAAAACCATTCCAGAAAGCATATTGAATTACTTTTTTGGCATATGCCATAATGCCGGTAGGCAATAAATGATAAAAGTTGATCCAAGTGGAGCAACAACAAAAAGACTAGGAGGGCAGTCCTGGTCTTTGCTATTCTCATTTTTTCAATGGCAGAGCTTAATTGCCGAGTAGTTCAGTTCGCCCGGCGCGAACGTTATTCTTAAAGGTGAAAGTCCTAAGCGTACCTGCTAGCGGTAAGCGCATAGTCAATATGGCAAGGGTGTCCACTGTAAAGTGGAATCCATCACGGTGAGGGGAGCGCACGAACTGCTTTTCTGCCTGAAGGATGGCACAGAGGTTGACTGGCACTGGATCCGTCCCCGTTCCCTGGGGTGAGGTACCGGGGGGATGATTTCATCAAAATATTATTGACGTGTGTAGAACTTCGTGGTATTTTGGTCTTGATAAAAATGAAAATTATTTCAGGGCAAACCTGTTGAAAGGCAGGGACGCAAAGCCAAAAGGGACTAAAGTCAGAAAGTTTGACCATGTCAGCCGGTTGCCGCTATTTCCATATGTAGAAAAGATGTGAGATTGTGAAAAATACATATGGATGTGTGATATGAAAGAGAAGCAGCAGGGACACTGGCGGGATTTTTGGCGGGTGTCCTTTTTGTATGTCAGAACGGAGAGAGGATTTTTATAAAATGAAAAATTATGAAGACAAAATATATTCTTTAGGTGAGACTGTAACGGGGCAGACACAGGCTATGTCACAGGCCGTACAGAAAACACTGGAAAATAATGGCGGGGTAGGTATAATAACAGGATATTATGACCAAAACCTGTCTATTTTGTCTGTGAGTAATCTGCTGTTGCATAGTACAGGATATACATTCGATACTTTCATGAAACAGACAAAAGGCTCATTGAAAAACTTCTTTTATAAAGAGAAAGATATACTGGACCTGGACCGTTTTTTGCAGCTTCACGGAGCAGGGGA
>CAKUJT010000271.1 GCA_934661765.1 uncultured Senegalimassilia sp. | reverse complement strand
AAGAAAGAAGAAATCACAGCTCTGGTGGAAGCTACCAGTAAAGAAGAAGGTGAGCAGATCTTTTCCCGTACCTGGTATGGCAGGAAATATCAGCAGCTGAACCTGATCTCCATGGAGGAGCTTTATAATAGTCTGCTCCGTACCGTGCTTGAGAAAGAGGCTCGCAAGGATCCTTATTCCGTAGCTGTTTTGTATTCTTATCTTTACCACAAAGAGCATGAGGTAAACCGTCTGACCATCGCACTGGAGTGTGTTCGTTACCAGGTTGATCCGGACGAGGCAATGCATTATGTTCACAACAATTAGTAACCCGGAGGTAGCAATGTGATTGAGAAAATGAAATTTGTCAGCATTACCGGGCCAAGAGAGGATATCGACCGAGTTGTAAATAATTACCTCAGCCGGTATGAGATTCATCTGGAGAATGCTCTTACTGAGCTCACAGATGTGAAGAATCTTTCTCCTTATCTTGAAATCAATCCTTATAAAGAAGCTTTAAGCACAGTCGGAAGCTTCTATGAAGAGGTTGAGAACCCGGAGCAGGCTTCTGCGAAGAAGCTGCCAATCGAAAAAGCTCTCTCTTTCGTACAGCAGATCAAAGATGAAGCGGATGTCCTTAACAAGACACGCCAGGAACTGGAGGAGAAGCGTGATTCTCTGTCAGAGTCACTTCGTATTATCTATCCTTTCCGAAGTCTGAACTTTGATGTGCAGTCAATCCTGAAAATGCGTTATATCCATTATCGCTTTGGACGGATCGAGAAAGATTATTTCGATAAATTTAAAACATACATTTATGATAATCTGGATACGATTTTCATTAAATGTGATGAAGATGACCGTTATATCTGGGGAATTTATTTTGTTCCCGTTCATGAAGCGCAGCGGATCCATGCCGTATATTCTGCTATGCACTTTGAAAAAATCTTTGTACCGGATCAGTATGATGGAACTGCCAAAGCTGCATACACAGCACTTGAAGCGCAGTACAAGAAAACAATTGCAGATCTTGATGCGAACAAAGCGGCAAGAAAAGCTTTCTTCAGAAAAAATGCATCCGACATTGTTTCCTGCAAACATACACTTTCCCAGTTTTCAAGGAACTTTGATATCCGTAAACTGGCAGCATGCACACATGGGGACAATAAGGGAGAGGCAGTAGCCGATTATAAGCCGAAGGAACCATTTTATATCCTTTGTGGCTGGATGACAGAGAAGGATGCCAAAGCTTTCCAGAATGATATTTCCGGAGATTCCCGTATTTTCTGTCTGATTGATGAGAATGAGCAGGAGGATGCCCATAAGACACCGCCTACCAAGCTGAAGAACCCCAAGCTTTTCAAGCCATTCGAAATGTACACCAAAATGTATGGCCTTCCGGCTTATGGAGAGATGGATCCAACCTGGTTTATCGCCATCACTTATTCCTTTATTTTCGGCGCAATGTTCGGAGATGCAGGACAGGGTCTGGTTTTATTGATCGGCGGATATCTTCTTTACAGATTCAAGCATATTGATCTTGCCGGAATCATCAGCTGTGCAGGTATCTTTTCCACATTCTTTGGCTTCATGTTCGGCAGCGTCTTCGGATTTGAGGATATTATAGAGCCTGTATGGTTAAGGCCTATGGATGCCATGATGAATGTGCCTTTTATCGGAAAACTGAATACCGTATTTATTATCGCTATTGGTTTTGGTATGGGAATCATTCTTCTGTGTATGATTTTTAATATTATGAATTCCCTGAAAGCAAAGGATACAGAGAAAGTATGGTTTGATACCAACTCTGTTGCAGGCCTTGTATTCTATGGATCCGCAGTGATTGTAATTGCATTGTTCATGACAGGCCATAAGCTTCCTGGCGGTATTGTTCTTTGCATTATGTTTATTCTTCCGCTGCTTGTAATGTTCTTAAAAGAGCCTCTTACAAACCTTGTGGAAAAGAAGCCGGCAGCCTTTGAAGGCGGTGTGGGAATGTTTATTGTTCAGGGATTTTTCGAGATGTTCGAAGTCCTTTTGAGCTATTTCTCCAACACACTTTCTTTCGTGCGTATCGGAGCTTATGCAGTCAGCCATGCAGCTATGATGCAGGTTGTACTGATGCTGGCCGGTGCCGAGAACGGAAGCCCGAACTGGGTAGTGATTGTTCTCGGAAATATTTTCGTATGCGGTCTTGAGGGTCTGATCGTTGGTATCCAGGTACTGAGACTTGAGTATTACGAGATGTTCAGCCGTTTCTACAAAGGAAGCGGAAGAAAATTCGAGCCGTTCCGTTCTGACGCGGAGGCAAAGTAAACTGCCGTTGGTATCAAATGAGTGGCAAAAGACCTTTTGACACTCATATCATATTTATCAAATGTTAAAAACACGAGGAGGTCAATTATCATGACAGTTATGACACAGATTATCTTAGCAGTAGCGCTTGTATTAAGCATTATCGTTCCATTTGGTTATTATTTCATCGGCGAGAAGAGCCGTGGACGCTATAAAACAACAATCGCAACAAACGCATTTTTCTTCTTTGGTACCATGTTAGTAGCAGCAATGGTTATGTTTGCAGGAAGCTCTTCTGTACAGGCTGCAACAGGCGCTGATGCAGGTATTGCAACAGGTCTTGGATATATTGCAGCAGCTCTTGTTACAGGTCTTTCCTGTATCGGTGGTGGTATTGCCGTAGCCAGTGCGGCAAGTGCAGCTCTTGGTGCAATCAGCGAGGATCAGAGCATTCTTGGTAAATCTCTTATCTTCGTAGGTCTTGCCGAAGGTGTTGCTCTTTACGGTCTGATCATTTCCTTCATGATCATCGGTAAATTATAATTATGAAAATGTTTTTGATCAGTGACAACATCGATACCTGCACAGGGATGAGACTGGCAGGTGTGGAAGGCGTGGTAGTCCATGAGCGTGACGAACTGAAGGACGCTCTGGAAAAAGCAATCGCCAACAAGGAAATCGGGATTCTCCTTCTGACCGAGAAATTCGGCAGGGAGTTTCCCCAGATCGTGGACGATGTAAAGCTGAACCA
>CAKUJT010000270.1 GCA_934661765.1 uncultured Senegalimassilia sp. | reverse complement strand
GTACGACGATCAGTATGAAGGCGACGATCAGTACGCGGATGATGGCCAGTACGAAGACGGCGATTCCTACGACGGCCGCTTCGGCGAGGGCCCGGCGGAGGAATACGTCTATCCCGACAATTTCTGGGGCAAGGCGCTCCGGTATATGGATGAAAACGACTGGGTGACCTATCTGCTGCTGGTGCTGCTTCCGCCGGCGGGCATCTGGCTGCTGTGGCGGCGGCAGAAGTACGAGCTGAACACGCGCTATATCGCGTCCGGCGCGTCGGGACTGTGGTTTGTGGTGATTCTGGTGTGGCTGTGCCTGCGCATCTTCGCGCCGGGCGCGGATACGCCGGTGACTCCGAATCTGCAGCTGCCCAGCGCGGAGCCGACGGTGCAGGCGACGCTCGCGGCGGACGAATCGGCGGTTCCGACGATTCAGCCGGATGCGACCAGCGATCCGTCCGCGTCGCCGAGCGCGTCGGTGCAGCCGGCGGCCACGCCGATTGCCGGCGGCAGCGGCGAAAAAACGACCTCCGATCTGGTCTGGCTTTCGGCCACGGGCATGTATTACCATTCCAATAAGGACTGCTCGCTGATCGACGCGAGCGAGGCGGTCAGCCAGGTCACGATGGAAATCGCGACCAGCCGCGGCAAATACGCCTGCCCCGAATGCTACAATCTGGAGATCTTCTACGGCCGTTCCGGCGGCAAATGGTATCATAAGGATAAGAATTGCCAGGGCATGAAGAACGCGATCGTCTATTCGAAGGAAGCGGCCGAGGGCACCGGCAAAACGCCGTGCCCGACCTGCAACGGCGGCACCGAGGACGACACGAGCAGCAAGTCGGCCGATTCGGCGGTGTTCATTACGCCGAACACGACCGATAAGAGCGGCATTACGGTCTGGGCCAATCCGGACGGCAAGTATTATCACGTGACCAGCAGCTGCTCGAACATGAAGAGCGCGCAGAACGTTCCGCTGAGCGTGGCGCTGTATGCGGGCAAGACCGCGTGTCCGAAGTGCTGCGCCGCGTCCGGAACGGTGGTTTACTGCCACGAGGACGGCAAATACTATCACAAATCCTCGACCTGCTCCGGCACGGGCATGAAGAACGGCACGGCGGTCACGCTGGCGGAGGCGCTGGTGCTGGGCAAGACCGCGTGCACGAGCTGCCTGCCGCAGACGCAGACGCCGGACGGCTCGAATCAGTCGCCGAGTGGTGAATACTACGTCTACGCCAATCCCGGCGGGAATTACTATCACACCCGCAGCTCCTGCGGCAGCATGACCAGCGCCGAGCGGGTCACGCTCAGATCGATGCTGGAGGAGGGCCGCCAGCCCTGCCCGACCTGCGCGTCCGGCGCGAGCATGACGGTATATGCGCAGCAGGGCGGCCGGTACTATCATTCCTATGCGACCTGCAGCGGCATGTCGAACGCGCAGCAGGGCACGCTGGCCGAGGCGTTGGCATACGGCCTGTCGCGCTGCCCGAAGTGCTGGGGCACGAACGGCGGCGGCGAAACCGGCGGCGATCAGACCGGCGATGGCAGCAATCTCACGCCCTTTAACGCCACGGCGGACAACGTCATGGTCTGGGCGCGCGCGGACGGCACATATTATCACACGAGGAAGAACTGCGGAACGCTGACCGATCCGAGCTATGTTTCGCTGCGCGTCGCGGTGAACGCGGGCAAGCAGCCGTGTCCGAACTGCGCGCAGGCGGCCACGCAGATGGTCTATTCCACCGACGACGGCCAGAATTACCACACGATTGCGGACTGCCGCGGCATGAAGAATGCCGAGCGCCGGACGCTGGCCGAGGCGCTGATGCTGGGCCAGACCGCCTGCAAGACCTGCATTGATCTGAAGGTGGGCGATCAGGAGGGCGATCCGGGCGACACCGGCATCGGCACGCTGACGAAGGTGGGCGACCTCACGGTGGGCACGTCGGGCATCAGCGTTTACGCCGCGCCGTCGGAGCCGAACTTCCATTTGAACCGGAACTGCTCGAATGCGAGCGCGTCACTTTCGTATGTGGCGCTGGAGACGGCGCTGAACTACGGCAAGACGCCCTGCACGCGCTGTGCGGCGGCGGCGGGAACGACGGTATACGCGACGCCCAACGGCAGATACTATCATGCGTCGCAGACGTGCGCGGGCGGCGGCTCGGTACAGGGCACGCTGGCGCTGGCGGTCGGCATGGGCTTAAAGCCGTGTCCGTACTGCGTGCTCACGACGTCGCCCATTGATCAGGTAGAGGGCAATTCGGGCATCATGATTTACGCGAGCGCGGGCAACCCGTACTACCACACGAATCCGGAGCACGCGGGCGAAGGCGTACAGTATGTGACGCTGGAGACGGCGGTGAAATACGGCAAGACCCCGTGCATGGACTGCTGCGCGATTGCGGCGCGGACGGTATATGCGGCGCCGGGCAATGCGTATTATCACATCAGTGCGGACTGCGCGGGTGCGAATGCGGTTCAGGGCACGTTTGCGCAGGCGTTGATTGCGGGCCTGAAGGCATGTCCGGTCTGCATTGGCGGGCAGGCGCAGCCGTCTGAGGGCGAATACTCCGCGCCGTCGAGCACGGGCGTATATGTGGATTTGTACTCGGATCAGTTCTATTATCACAAGAGCTCGAGCTGCTCCGGCGTTGGCATGACGGATGGCACGGAGGTCACTCTGGAATTCGCAAAGGATCTGGGCTATCTCCACTGCCCCTACTGCAATCCCCCGACAAACATCTCAGGTTGAGCAGCCAGTTGCTGCCGCGCATATCGCTCGGAATCGGGTCGGCGGCGGGGCCGCAGCCAGTTGCTGCCGCGCATATCACTCGGAATCGGGTCGGCGGCGGGGCCGCAGCCAGTTGCTGCCGCGCATATCGCTCGGAATCGGGTCGGCGGCGGGGCCGCAGCCAGTTGCTGCCGCGCATATCACTCGGAATCGGGTCGGCGGCGGGGCCGCAGCCAGTTGCTGCCGCGCATATCGCTCGGAATCGGGTCGGCGGCGGGGCCGCAGCCAGTTGCTGCCGCGCATATC
>CAKUJT010000269.1 GCA_934661765.1 uncultured Senegalimassilia sp. | reverse complement strand
GCTCCTGTCCCCTGCCGAAGCTGCCAGCCGCATCAAAGAAGCCGTCACCGCCCAGGTGCCGGTGATCCTGGAGAAGTGAGATGAAGAGCTACCTGATCCAGGACACCACAGAGGAGGAGCGCCGCAGGATCGTAGAGGAGTCCTTGGGTCTGCTGGGCGCCTGCGATGAATGCGCCGGCGGCCTGGCCGATATGTACGACGACTACATCTACGGCAAGCGGGAACTGACAGAGATCACCATGTCCTTCCGGCGGGAGTACACCTCCGCCATGAAAGGCCCCCAGCGTTCCGGCTGCGGGTATCGGGTAGGAGGCTGACCATTCGTTGGCCAGCCGACCTCCCACAGAACCGTGCGTACCGGTCTGGTACACGGCTCCTCCCCTGTTTATGCCGCTACAGACTTGCGGTAGTAAGAATAGAAGAACCGGAATTCAGCCTTCTCAAGCCTTTGGTTTGAGAGGGCTGTTTGCAGTATAGGGCTGGATGCTATCTGCCAGTACCCCTTTCTGGAATTGGCAAGGATGCCCGCATTTCTATTGGAGATTCCCAGTTTCAGCAGGTTCCTCCATCTTGTGCGAACTCTTTTCCACTTCTTCCAAAACACCATGCGGATACGTCTTTCATCTCATCGACTCCGCCTGCCCCTTTGTTCTTCTTCACCCGCTTGTAGGCGCGGTTCAGATTTCCGCGGCTCACGATTTCCTCCAGCAGTCCACTTGCTTGTCTGTCGGCATCGGCGGTGTTGTTTTGGGCTATCCTCTTGTCAATAAGCGCTCCTGTTTCCTCTTCGTGTTCCGTACTATCCCTCCACAGACAGCCATTGCCACAGCAATGTTTTGTGCTTTCTTTTCTCTCGGAATCGGGGGCTTCCCTCGTCTGTAGTTTGGGGGGGTGATTGAATGGCCTCAGCTCCTTATAAGCCTCAAAGCTGGGAGCGTTAAGTATTGTCCTCTCCAACGAAGAAAAACGTTACACTTCATTTGACAAATCCGCAGAATAATGTTACACTAGCTGTGTTACAATACACTTTGGAGGTGGCAGAATGCTGTATCGGAAGGCATATGACAGGTTGTTAACGTGGAAGGGTCAGCCGAAAAGAAAGGCCCTTTGCGTTATGGGTGCGCGTCAGATTGGCAAGACAACCCTTATTCGTCAATTTGGTAAGGAACAGTACTCCTGTTTTGTGGAAATCAATTTTATTACGGATACCGACGCAACAAAGATATTCGCCGGGAATCTGGATGCCAATACGATCATCACGAATCTGACCGCCTACACCAGAAAGCCAATGATCCCCGGCAACACGTTGGTGCTTCTGGATGAAATTCAGGCCTGCCCCAACGCCAGGACCGCCATCAAGTTTCTGGTGGAAGATGGCCGCTTTGACTATATCGAATCCGGTTCCCTTTTGGGGGTCAGGCACAAGGAGGTACGGTCCTATCCGGTTGGCTTTGAGGAACTTTATCAGATGTATCCCATGGATCTGGAGGAATATCTCTGGGCCAACGGTGTGCAAAAATCGACCATTCAGTACCTCAAGGATTGCTATGAAACGGGAACGCCGGTTACGGATGCCATTCATCAGACCATGTGCAAACTGCTCTATAGCTATATAGTGGTCGGCGGTATGCCGGATGTTGTCCAGACCTATGTAAATACCCACGATATTGCCCAGGTGATTGCCCGTCAAACGGAAATATTGGAGCTGTACCGGCTGGATATTGCGCAGTATGCACAGGGCAGCGAAAAGGTCAAGGTCCGCGCTATTTTTGACAGCATTCCCAGCCAGTTGAATGATAAAAAGCGAAGATTTGTATTGGCCGCATTGGACCCCAACGGTCGTCAGCTCCGCTATGCAGACAGCTTCAACTGGTTGGCAGATGCGGGCGTTGCCCTTCCCTGCTACAATGTGGAGGAGCCGCAGCCACCGCTCATGTTAAACGAAAAACGGAATCTTTTCAAGTTATTTATGGGGGATACGGGCCTACTGTGTGCCGCCTGTATGGAAAATGTGCAGTTTGAAATTCTAAACGGCGCACTGCAGATCAATATGGGCAGCATTCTGGAAAACATGATCGCGCAGCAGCTAAAATGCAATGGATTCCAGCTGAATTATTATGACGGAAAGAAAACCGGTGAAATCGACTTCGTCATTCAAAATGGAATGGGAATCGAGCTGATTGAAGCCAAATCCGGAAACGATTTCAAGGTACATTCCGCCATGGACAGAATCCGCAAAATAGAGGGCTGGAAATTTGAAAAAGCAACCGTGCTCTGCAAAGGAAATATCGAAGCAGTTGAGGGGGTGTGGTATTATCCATGGTACATGGTCATGTTTATGAAAGTCCACCAACCACCCAAAACAATGAAATACGAAATTGATTTGAGCGCACTTCAATCATAAAATCGAGTAGGAGGCTGGTTTCCTGGCCGACCTCTCACACCACCGTACCCTTCGGTACACGGCGGTAGCATAAGTGCAAGGACTCAGATAGGTAAAGAAGCTGTCATTGCGAACCAGTGACCGATGTCACTGGTGTGGCAATCCCCCCGATTTTCGAACAATTACGTCCGAAAATCGGGGGTACTTCTATCCGGGGGATTGCCACGACAGTGTGCGCACTGTCTCGCAATGACAGAGACTTTTTTAACAGCCTCCTTTTTGCTGGAAAGCCCCCCATGCCCCTGCCGGGCAGCTTTGACGAGATTTGTAGAAAATGCAAAAACAGGCGAAATTTTTACGCGCCAAACTGCACAAATTTCGGGTATGAAACACAGCATGTTATACAAAACAACTGTTTTTTGTTCAAAAATTGTGTGGGAACGTAGACTTTAGAAAACGGTAGTGGTATAATACTGTGCAAAAGATTCCATTGCGTATGTGTGCAGCTGCGTAAAGGATTCATACAAGATTGGCTTGTTTCCAGAAGTCTGCACAAAGCAAAGTGTTCTGAAGGATTCAGCGACCATGGGAAAGAGGAGAGGCTTATGACAGAGAAGGAACTGCGCAGACTCAGCCGCAGGGAATTGCTT
>CAKUJT010000268.1 GCA_934661765.1 uncultured Senegalimassilia sp. | reverse complement strand
CTTCTCCATAATTCTTCAGGCAATCCGACTACCACTCTTCTCAGCGGCGTCTATTTTGCCTGCGGCAAATCAGAAGTTGTCTATCAAATAATCATAAATAAATTAACATTTTTACAAAAAATTTGCTATAATAACTATAAAGAGCAATATCATATACCGGGTTAACCAATGTGAGGAGGGATAAAATGCATCCGTTTATTTCTCAAGTTAGAATTCCCGTAGGTAATTCTAATTTTCAGGAAATTAGAGAAAAAGATCTTTATTATGTAGATAAGACAGGTTTTGTTTCAGAACTGCTTAATTATACAGATAAAGTACAGTTAATCACGCGTCCAAGAAGGTTTGGCAAGACGCTTATGATGTCTATGTTGAACAGTTTTTTTGATATAGAGCAGGATAGTAAAGACTTATTTTCGGGTTTGGAGATTAGTCAGAACGAGGCATTATGTGCCGAATGGATGAATCAGTATCCTGTTATTTTTCTTACGTTTAAGGAAATTGAAGGGCTGGATTTTGAGGCTGCTTATGAAGGATTTAGGGATTTATTGGCTGACCTTTTTAATAAATACAGTTTTGTTTTGAATGCAGAGAATGTAAATGATTATGATAGGAAGTTATTTGCGAGTTTGCAAAATGGGCTGGCTTCAAAGATGGAAATTAAAAAGTCTTTGAAGCTTCTGACAAGGTTGTTATATGCTTATTACGATAAGCGGGTCATTATTCTTCTGGATGAATATGATGTTCCTCTTGCGAAAGCTTCGGAGAGAGGATATTATGATGAAATGCTTGATTTAATGCGGGGAATCGTACAGGTTTTAAAAGATAATGATAATCTGAATTTTGCTGTACTTACAGGATGTCTTCGTGTTTCAAAAGAAAGTATTTTTACGGGAGTAAATAATTTCTCTACCAGTTCTGTTATTTCAAAAAATTTTAATAAATACTTTGGTTTTACAGAAGAAGATGTACAAGGGCTGTTAAAGGATTTTGGAGCATTGGAGCAGTATCCTTTAGTGAAGGAATGGTATGATGGTTATAATTTTGGTGGTATTGATATGTACTGTCCATGGGATGTTACGTGTTATGTAATGGATTATGTGAGAAATGAAAAAATATCGCCATCGTGTTATTGGTCTGGCTCAAGTGATAATGCGATTATTCGTGCATTTATTGATAAATACCGGGGGATTGTAAAGACAGATTTTGAGAAGCTTCTTAATGGAAAGACAGTTAATAAAAAAGTTTCTTTGAATCAGACGTATGGAGAATTGCAAGGTTCTGTGGATAATTTCTGGAGTGTATTATTATTGTCAGGATATCTTACTACAGAGAAAAATGACGATTACTATAATACCGCAACAGAGGATGGCGGAGTGTTTGCTTTCAGGATTCCTAATACAGAAGTGAAAGAGATTTTTGTAAATACAATTAATAGATGGATGGAATCTGCTACAGGAAAGATGTGGGATGTTTCAAATTTAATAAATGCAATCTGGAAAAAAGATGTAGATGTTATGTCTCAGGAGATTACAGGAATTTTAAGAAAGACGATAAGTTATTTTGATTATAGTGAGAGCTTTTATCATGCATTCCTGGCAGGAATCTTATCTGGTGTTGGACAGGTAGTGAAAACGAATCCAGAGACTGGTGAGGGAAGAAGTGATATTGTTCTGGAAGATTCGGATAATAGCCGTATTGTTATTTTTGAATTAAAACGTACAAAGAAGAAAGAACAGATGGATGCTTCCTGTGAACAGGCTTTAAAACAGATCGAAGAAGTTGGATATGTAAATGAGTTTGTAGATGATTATGACGAAATCATTTGTTACGGTGTTTCATTTTATAAAAAGAATTGTCTTGTAAAGATAGTAGACTGATGTATTAATACACTCGCACAATAATGTATTGATATGCTGGAGTAAGAGACCGATTGATGAATTTTCAGAGGTGAAAAAGATGCCGCAGATTGCTATTTCTGTGGATATGTTAGATACAGGTATTGATGTACCGGAAGTGTTGAATATTGTATTTTTTTAAAAAGTTATAAGTAAGGCAAAGTTCTGGCAGATGATAGGCGGGGGGACAAGACTCTGTCCAGGCCTTCTTGACGGGGAAGATAAGGAAATATTTACAGATTTAACTGTGTGGATGGGAGTAAAGATGGCTATAGATACAATCAATGCGAATGCTGCCGCTTGATTTTATTTGTTGGGAGGCTAGATGAACAGACGAGCCAGCGAAGCATTTTTACATATTACAGGCTTCACTGGCTCTGTTTGACCTAACCCGACAAATTGGCTGAATGGATTTGTTACACAAAAAGAATTGGTTACTAAAACTGGATATTTTTATATGGAAAGAAAATAAGAAATGGCTAATTTGAATAATGATTTTACGGAATATTATAAACATCTGGATAAAATATGCAGAGAAATTTTTAATAGTGAGAAAGGTGTTGCTACATATATATTTAAATTGACGAATCTAGCCAAAATCAGAACCAATAAAGATAACTATGCCCTATTTGTGGCCTCGGAGCAAAGGGTGGATGCGAGTGCATAAGCAAACATTCAACCTGCAGCGACTAAAGACACAAATAGGGCATAGTTATCTTTATTGGTTCGTCAGTTTAGGCATATCCAAAAATTAATTCAGCCGATCATATATTTTGGTTTCTTCATACAGCCAATCAGCCAGTTCATTATTATAATCTCCCGGCAGGCATCGCCATGTCCAGTTTCCGCCCAGTGTAGAAGGGGTATTCATCCTGCCTTCCACTCCAAGTCCAAGAAAATCCTGCATCTGCATAATCGCAGTATCGGCGACACTCGCCCAGGCACAGCGCATCATACCGATGTGGTAGCCTTCTTCTTTTGTAAGACGGAGGTAACGAATAGCATTGTTCTGGAATTCTTCTGGAGCGGTTTCAAACCAGCCAAGAATGGTATCATTATCATGCGTTCCTGTGTATACAACGCAATTATTTGGATAACAGTGTGGAAGATAACCAGAACCAGTATCTCTGCTGTCAAAGGC
>CAKUJT010000267.1 GCA_934661765.1 uncultured Senegalimassilia sp. | reverse complement strand
AGGAGATATGGAATTATGAAATATGTATGTGATTTATGCGGATGGGAATATGACGAAGAGCAGGGATATCCGGAAGGTGGTATCGCACCTGGAACAAAGTGGGAAGATGTACCGGAAGATTTTGAATGTCCGCTGTGCTTAGCAGGAAAGGATCAGTTCTCCGAGGAGTAAGGGAAGCATCTCGTAACCGGATAGCGGTACAAGTAACTTATAAGAAAAGTCCTTTCTCAGATCAATAGTAGATCATGAGAGAGGACTTTTTATCAATTAACTGATGAACTTTTCTATATATTTATAGTCCCAGTTCTTTTAATAACTTTGCCTGATATGCAGTATCAGATACTGCTTTTCTTACTGTCAAATCGTGTCACAATCATATGAATGATATAAGGTATCAGAATCACTGGAATAGCAAGATATGCCAGCGCACTGTAAGCTTTTTGGATCAGTGTAAGCAATCCAAACTGTGCGATACAGAAATCAGCAATACAACAGATCAGTGCAATTACAATCTCACGCAGAGAGATTTTTCTGTCAGATTGTTTAACTGTTCCAGGCTGTTTTTTTGTTTCCTGCTTCAGAAGTCCGCTGTTAATTCTTGTTACCATAGCAGCCACCATATTGACGGCAGTAGATACAGCACCGAGAATGATCAGAACGGAGATGAGTGGTGTAAGGAATCCTTTACCGACACCCTGTTGAACCATGAACAGGGTTGGTACACTCTGGTTCGTCATTTCCGGATCAGAATAAACTGTAAGGATGCCAAGAACAACCATAATCATCAGTAAAGCATTTACAATAAATCCGATTCCCATACTTTTGACTGCATCTTTCGGCTGGTCAAAAGATTTCGCATGCTGGACGAATACGGCAATGTTAGCAAGCTGGAAGGTTCCATATAAGAAAGCTGAATAAAGAGCTTTTCCGAACGGCTGCGGCTGGGCGGTCATTGTGCTTAGTGTACTTGTAATATTTCCCCATCCATGAAGAATGTTTGGAATATAAACAAGAAAAAGTCCGGCAATAATGCAGATGGAAAGTACAGAAGCTACGCGCCGTACCAGGTCTGTTCCGAAAATCGCGACGATGAAAATAAAGATTCCGATGATCAGTGTACAGAGCAGGTATGGAAGTCCTGTTAAGGTACTTAAGGTTGCTCCGCCTGTGGCAAATGCAACCGCTGGGGCGACACACATGACACATAGATAGAGCAGTTCAAACAGATTCGAGAAAACCGGGGCGAACTTTCCGTAAAATGCATTATTGTAGGAACGATAATCATAGACTTCATGTTTTCTCGCAAAGCGAAGTCCGTAGGCGAAGAAGATGCCGTTGTACAACATAGCGAATACCGGCATGATCAGACACCAGATTCCATAACGTACATAATAACTGTAGATTTGGGCACCGGAGGCAAATCCGCCTCCGAAATGTGTGGTAAACCAGACAAAAGCTACGCCAAGGATCATGGAAGAACCGGATGAGGCGGTTACTTTTGCCGGTGATGGATTTGTTTGTTTTGTCATAAAATCACCCCTCTTTCATTCTGGTTTTTAATGTATTCATAGCATCGATGAGCATTTCACGTGTCACTTTATAAGGATAATGTGCGACATCGGACATTTCTGGGATGCGGTTCATGCTTTCTTCCCACTGTTCTTCTGTAATGTCAATTTCTTTTAAAGAGACCGGAAGTCCAATTGCCTTGTTCAGTTCATAAATCTTTTCAAATTCATCTTTCTGACCGTCGGCAAGAAGAGCGAGCAGTACACCAAATCCGACGACCTCTCCATGTAAATGTTTCTCTTCGATAACCGGGTAGGAGGTCAGCGCATAGAAAACAGCATGGGCGAGACCGCTGTTATAATCAGGTGTAAAATCTTTGGTCAGGAAGATAGATGCAATACCGGTTGTAACTACAATGGCAAGGACAACCTGTTCCACTTCATAAGTACAAAGCCCTTTCTTGTGGTCTTCAAAAGCTTTGGCACCATACTGAAGCAGTGGATCACGGCACATATGGCTGACAGCAACGCCGACAGCAGTGAAGTGCTCCAGCCGTTCGTCACGGGAAGAGATGGTTGCTTCATAATATTTTGCATAAGTGTCACCAATTCCTGCCCACATATATTGACTTGGAGCCTGGGCGATGATCTCAGTATCGATAAAGGCATGCATGACCGGACGCACGAAGAAATGAGGCTTTAAGAAAGTTCCATCCTCGTTGTACATAATTGACACGGAAGTACAGGCGGCACAGTTAGAAGCAATGGTCGGGAAAGAAAAGACAGGTTTGTCATCTTCGATACACAGACATTTTACAGTGTCGAGTGCTTTTCCACCACCAACTCCGAATATCATATCAGCTTCCTGATAGACTGGGAGAGAGCGTAAAGTTTCCACTGTTTTGTAAGTACAGTCCGTTCCGTAGAGTTCTGTTCCGATGATGGTTAGATTGGTTTTCTTCACATAGGATCGGATCTTTTTTTCAGCAGCGGAAAGCGCTTTTTTCCCACCAATCAAGAGAACTGTCTTACCGTAAGACTCACAGACAGGTCCGATTTTGTCATATATTTTATCGCCAATGGAATAATTTGGCAGATGTACTTCATAGTTTTCTAATTTCATATATTGTATTCCTTTCCTATTAAATTAGTATATTTAACACTTTAATACTTTATTATGATAAACTACAATTTGAAATTGTCAAGACAAAATGAAAAAGAGGAATTGCCATCAATACTAATACGGGCATTCATTTCAATTACATTTTTGTACACTATAATAATTGGTTGTATCTATACAGTTATATAGTATAATAAACAGAATTATACAATATATTGAATAAAAATCATAAATAAACATACAAGTCAAGAAATAAACTGAATATTAATGTGAAAATATAAAAATAAACAGAAAGATATAAGACAAAATAAAATAAAAAAAGTTGTTGACAGACTATTGTGAACGTGATATTGTATGTTTGTACAAAATAATAGACAAAAACAAAGAGCAAAGGTGCTTACATTTCGTAGTAGCTTTGCTCTTTTTGTTTTTGTTTATTATAAAAAAATTTCAGCGCGCGATGTATTTGATAATTAGTTGAGATTAAAGC
>CAKUJT010000266.1 GCA_934661765.1 uncultured Senegalimassilia sp. | reverse complement strand
CGAACGCCGCTTCTAGATCTCCATGACCTCGGCTTCCTTCTTCTTGAACACCGCGTCGACTTCGGCGACGTACTTGTCGGTGAGCTTCTGGATCTCAGCCTCGGCGCGACGCTGCTCGTCCTCGGGAAGGTTGTCTTCCTTGACGGACTTGGCAACGTGGTTGTTACCGTCGCGGCGGGCGTTGCGGATGGCCACGCGGGCCTCCTCGGCGTACTCCTTGCACTGCTTCACCAGCTCGCGGCGGCGATCCTCGGTGAGCGCGGGGAACGGCAGGCGGATGACCGAGCCGTCGTTGTTCGGCGTGACGCCCAGGTCGCTTTCCATGATGGCGTGCTCGATGGCGCCCAGGACGCCCTTGTCCCAAGGCTCGATGACCAGCATGTGCGCGTCGGGCGTTTTCACGCCCGCCATCTGGTTGATGGGCGTGGGGACGCCGTAGTAGTCCACCTTGATGCGGTCGAGCACCATGGCGTTGGCGCGGCCCGTGCGAACGGTGCCGAAGGCGTTGTGCAGGCCGTTCACGGCGCGCTGCATCTTCTCCTCGGTTTCAAGCATGATCTCGTCGATCATTTCGGTTCCTTTCCCTTTTGCGCCCGCCCTGCCCGGGCGACGCGGAAGACGTTACTCTACGGTGGTGCCCACGTCCTCGCCCTTCAGCGCACGGGCGATGTTGCCCTGCACCGTCAGGTCGAACACGATCATGGGGACCTTGTTGTCCATGCACAGGCTGGTGGCCGTGGAGTCCATGACGTTGAGACCCTGCGAGAGAACCTCCATGTAGCTGATGCGGTCGTAGCGCTTCGCATCGGGGTTCTTCACGGGGTCGGAATCGTAGACGCCGTCGACCTTCGTGGCCTTCATGAGCACGTCGACGTCCAGCTCGCAGGCGCGCAGCGCCGCGGTGGTGTCGGTGGTGAAGTAGGGATTGCCCGTGCCGGCCGCCAGGATGACCACGCGGCCCTTCTCCATGTGGCGGATGGCGCGGCGACGGATGTAGGGCTCGGACACTTCCTGCATGTTGATGGCGCTCTGCACGCGGCTGAAGATGCCGTGGCGCTCGAAGGCGTCCTGCAACGCCAGCGCGTTCATGACCGTGGCCAGCATGCCGATGTAGTCCGCCTGGGCGCGGTCCATGCCGTCGGTTGCGCCGGAGACGCCGCGGAAGATGTTGCCGCCGCCCACCACGATGGCAAGCTGGACGCCATCATGCACCACGTCGGCGATCTCGTCGGCCAGGGAATCGACCACCTTCGGATCGATGCCGTAACCAAGGTCGCCTGCCAGCGCCTCGCCGGACAACTTCAGCAGCACGCGCTTGTATCGGTATTCCTCGGCCATATGCAACCTCCCGGTTAAATCGTAAAGCGTTTTAAGCTTCCCTATCTTACCTGAAAACGGAAACGGCCGCCCATCGAGGCGGCCGTTTCCAGGCTTTTCACGCAAAGGACAAACGAGCAACTAGGCTTTCTCGGCGCCGTCGGCGTTGATGACCGCGGCGGGATCGTTGTACATATCGCGATCGAGGCCGCCGGTGAAGTTCGACGACGTGACGCCGGCCACCATGGAGTCGCTGACGTTGAGGGCGGTACGGCCCATGTCGATGAGCGGCTCGACGGAGGCCATCAGGCCTACGATCTCGATGGGCAGGCCCATGGCGCCCAGCACGATAAGGCTGGCGAAGGTAGCGCCGCCGCCCACGCCGGCAACGCCGAACGAGCTGATGACGATGATGGCGATCAGGCCGATGACCCACGTGGGGTCGAACACGTTGATGCCCACCGTAGGAGCGATGAGCGTGGCCATCATGGCCGGATAGATGCCCGCGCAGCCGTTCTGGCCGATGGACATGCCGAAGCTTGCCGCGAAGTTGGCCGTCGCCGGATCGACGCCGAGCGCCTTGGACTGCGTCTCGATGTTCATGGGAAGGGCGCCGGCGCTGGTGCGCGACACGAACGCGAACGAGAGCACGGGGAAGGCCTTCTTAAGGTACGTCATGGGGTTGACGCGGTTGCCGGCCAGGATGAGCAGGTGCACCAGGAACATGGCGATGATGGCCACGTAGCTGAAGATGATGAACTTGCCCAGGTCGAGGATGGCGGCATAGTCGCTGGTGGCCGTCACGTTGGCGATAAGGGCGAGCACGCCGTAAGGGGTAAGGCCCACGACCATCTTCACGATGCACATGACGATGCCGTACAGGCTGTCGATGAGGTTGCTGAAGAACTGCGCCTGCTCGGAATCGCGGTCGCGCAGCTTCAGGTAGGCCAGGCCCACGATGGCGGAGAAGATGACCACGGCGATGGTGGACGTGGAGCGCGTGCCGGCAAGGTCGGCGAACACGTTGACGGGGATCATGGACAGGATGGTCTGCGGGATGGTGGTATCGGCGACCTTGTCCTGACGCGTTTGCAGGGCATCAAGCTTGGTGGCATCGACGCTGCCCTGCGTGAAGTCGGCCCCGGCCAGGCCCGACAAGGCGATGGTCGCCCAGCCGAACAGCGCCGCGATCGCCACCGTGATCAGCAGGACGGCGAGCACCGATCCGCCGATCTTGCCCAGGTTGTCGACGGCCTTCGTGCGCGTGAACGCGCCGACGATGGCCACGAACACCAGCGGCATGACCAGCATGCGCAGAAGATCGATGTAGCCGGTTCCCACCAGCGACATCCAATCGAGCGCAGTGGTGGCGGCATCGCTGCCGCGGCCCAACGCCAGCTGGATGCCCGCGCCCAGCACGATGCCCAGCCCCAGGGCCGTGAACACGCGGAACGTGAAGCTTTTATCCTTCGCCTTCAGATAGCGCAGCACCGCGATGAGCGCCACGAAGATGACCAGCACGGCGAGCACCGGCCCCAATACGTCGAACGACATGTTTCTCGTCTCCCTTTTTCGTTTCGAAGCGATGCGACGGGCGGGCGAACCGCCGGGAAAACGAAACCCGGGAACATTCACCCGCCCGTCGCAGCTCCTGCTTACAGCGTGTCGCTTATTATGCGCCTACTTTACCTAGTGGTGCAATGGGCTTACTACGCTATTTTCAGACGGCCGGCTATCGGGCAAAGCGCATGCAAGCGAGCTGCTCGCTGCAAACCAAGGATCCGCCAGCGCGCTAACGCATGGTAGCCGGCGGCGACGGGCTTCAAC
>CAKUJT010000265.1 GCA_934661765.1 uncultured Senegalimassilia sp. | reverse complement strand
TAACTGTTCCATCAACGGACATATTGCATACCTCCTATAAATGAATCATATCACAGAGAATGTGGAAATTCAATAATCAAATACAGAAAATCTGTTTTTGTACAGAAAAATTGAAAGAGATGTGAAATTAAATGCTTGGAAATAGAATAAAAGATTATTTGGATGAAAAAGGAATTAAGTATTCATTTATATCCGGGAAAACGGGTATTCCGATGAAAAGATGCAGTGGTCCATGTGGCAGACAGAGATGCTGAAGTCCCTGGAAAAGTATAAGCATGACAACAAAAAGAAGTACGGCAAGCAGTTTAAAGACATCAATGCCAAGATCAGCGGACTGATAGCGGCCGCAAATATAGAAGGCCAGATGGAACAGGAAAAGAAGATCCCGGAAGCGATCCGGAAAGGCTTTCCAGCAAAGCGTGTCACGAAAGGCGGCACGGCAGAGTTCTTTAAACTGAATGACCGGAAGCTGGAAGCACTGATCAAAGCCACCACAGACGATATGGAAAAGGCAGAGACAGCAGTCCTCCGTATGGCAAACGACCAGTACCGGAAGATCATCTACAACGCCCAGGCATATGCGAACACAGGCGCTGCAACATATGAGACAGCCGTTGACATGGCGACAAAAGACCTCTTGAAAGCTGGCTTTAACTGCATCCAGTACGCGAATGGAGCAAGACATACCATTGCAGATTATGCAGATATGGCAATTCGGACAGCGAGTAAACGTGCTTACCTGCAGGGAGAGGGCGTAAAACGCCAGGAGTGGGGAGTACATACCGTGATCATCAATAAGCGAGGCAGTGGATGTCCCTGCCCCCCTGTGCGTCCCGTTCGTGGGGAAAGTCATGGTCGATGATGTCTGGCGGCGGAATCCCGAAAAGAAGCCTCAGAGACCGGATATAAGCTGTTGTCAGAAGCTATAGCTGCCGGGCTGTACCATCCACGATGCAGAGACAGCCACACGACCTATTTTCCTGGAATATCCACCCCGCCAGACGGGAAGTTCACAAAGCAGGAACTCAGAAAGATTGAAAAGAAGAATAAGCAGGAAAGCCGGCAGCAGTACGCAGAACGGCAGGTGAAACAGTATGGAAGGCTTGCAGATTTTTCTTTGAATCCGGAGAATCAAGAGAAGTACGAACAGAAAACAAACGAGTGGAAAAACGTTGCAAATGGAACGAATACTGATATAATGATATCAGGAGCCAGGATTACGGATATATTCAGCAAAGAGGCAGATGAATTTGCTGAAATGTATTACAAGGAGATCCGGAGCTTTTCTACAGATTCGAAGAAAATAGCGGATAATCTTGGAAAAGACGAAGCAGACATAAGAAAAATAAAAGCTTATCTGTTTGAGGATGATTCCCTACTGGACACAGAAACAGGAAGATACAGACGTTTTGATCCGGATTGTGCAATTGCTCAGAGCTGGCAGCGACTTATGACAGGAAAAGACATTAAGCAGCATGACAGAACACTGATAGAGCACGAACTTCTTGAAATGAAGATAAAAAGGGAAAATCCGGATATGGAACACTGGAAAGCACACCAGATAGCTTCAGAAAAATATGATTATCCAAAGGAGGCAATAGTGTATTATGGTAATCTTAAAAAACATAAAAAAGACAAGTGATACAATATCTGCCGACTATTATCCGGAAGGCAGAGAACCGAAAGGATACATGGAAATAAATCTAAAAAATGGAGTTGTAATCGAACATGATAATGCCAGCTCATTTGCAGCCCCACATGTCAGACTAGAATTGAAACGTTTGGCAGAAAGAGATAATCCACCAACAGAAAAAACAGTATTATGGTATTGATACCACCAGTCAGAAATGGCCGGTGGTCTTTTTATACTCATTTTTAAGGAAGAGAGGAATAGAAAATGAAGTTTGAAAAAGCATTAAAGGCAATGAAATCCGAAAGCAAAGCAAAATTACCATCCTGGGGAGGATATTGGTACTGGAGTCCAGAGAAAGAAACAATTATCATACACACAAAAGATGGACAGGAACTGGATATCCGAGAAACACAGAGCGTTATATATACGATTCAGAATATTCTTTCTGATGAGTGGATCATTGCAGATGAAGTAAACTGTCCGCAGTTGGGCGGTGAAGCAACATTTTCTTTCGGTGAAGCTATCAAGTACCTGAAAAGAGGGTTCAAAGTAGCTCGTAAAGGATGGAATGGTAAGAAACAGTATATCCAGCTTGCGATGGAGATTTCTTACATGGCAGCAGATGGTGAAATTGTGAATTGTGAACATGATTCTATTGGCAACATGGCGGTGGCTTTTACAGGAACATCTGGTGTGCAAATGGGCTGGCTTGCATCCCAGGCAGATATGCTCGCCGAAGACTGGATTTTTGTAGAGTAATTGCGCCGGCGCAACGGAGGGGAGGTGAGGAACATGAAAATCAGAGTTATCCATGATTTCTATGATAAAGAAAATGATCTGGAACTCCGGAAAGTCGGAGAAGAATACGAGGTAACAGAAGAAAGAGGCAGATACCTGGTAGATTTCAGAGTAGCGAAAGAGATCACAGATCAGGAAGGCGGTGATCCGGAATCTCCCGTTGAGGCGTAGGGTGAAACGCCTTATTTTTATGCCCGAAGGCTTAAAACTACACGGAGACACCGGGTTATCAACTGTCCATGTGAGACACACGTAAAACTGTATTCGTGCAGACAGCGCATAAAAAACTGTAAAGGAGCATGAAAAATGTTTAAAAGATTTCGATGCAAAGTACCAATGAACCTGCAGAAATTTGCAGAAGGAGGATCTGGTGATGGCAGAAATTACGGTCAGAAGATCATCAACATCCTGAATGGCATATTATCTATTAAGGTATCAAAAACAGAAAAGGATAGTACTACCATGAATATCAACACAAGCCTTATCAGTAACAACAACAGTTATGCAGGCCAGACACCGGCGTATATCGTAATTCACAATACAGATAACTATACGAAAGGTGCAAATGCAAAAGCACACGCAAAAGCTCAGCATGATGGTAACTTTAAGGGATATTCCGCACATGTATATGTGGATGATACAGAAGCATACCAGGCACTTCCGTATAACCGTGGAGCATGGCACGTGGGCGTCAACTACGGTGGCCGGCTGTTCGGTATTGTCAACAACAGAAATTCAGTAGG
>CAKUJT010000264.1 GCA_934661765.1 uncultured Senegalimassilia sp. | reverse complement strand
ACTATGATCACCCAGGGGGGAGGAGGTTACGGAGATCCAAAGGAAAGAGATATAGAGATGATAAAAAAGGATCTGGAGAACGAGGTGATATCGGAAGCAGCTGTGAAGGATGATTATGGCTGTGATAAATTAGTAACTGTATAATCACGTCTTTGACACCTGATTGACAAAAAAAGCTTGCTGTCTAGTGGTATTAATGGGATAGCAAGCTTTTACCCATTCATCGGAGGGTGATTTGTTCAAAAGAAACAATAGCTGGAGAAGATGGCAGGCCGAGACGCCTGCTGCCTGTCCGGCGTTTTTTTATTCTGAAATACTGTCTGCGATAGTTACAGATATTCACAGGGCGGGCATGGCAGTTAAGCAGGACCGCATTTACTGTGTCAGTTTATTCGGGGCAGCCGGCGGGTCAGCCGGTGCGAGCTGCTTTAAAACGTATATCTGTGTATTTTTTAGTGACGGTAAAAACGCAATACACATCGCAGTTAAAATTTGTGCATGATGCGCAGGCTTTGAAAAAATATTACACAGCGATAAGTGCAGAATCGCACAAAATCAATAGAAAACAGTTTAAAACAGCAAAAAAATCAAAATAATGGAAGGATTGCTGTGTAATAAAAAATCAATACTTGAAATAATGCACAATATTTGAGTGAGTTGTGCAGAATGTTTTGCAGCGAGTGATATCTGCACAAATATGACCGATGCAGCGGTGAACGACGGGGCAAGGAAGCAGGGAAGCACGACAGAAAATTTGATATTCAGTGAAACCATAAGGATAGTGGAAAATAATTCAAGGAGATAATTCGATGGGTCTGATCACATCGGCAGGTGTAAAAGTGGCGAAAAAGGCACTGCATTACGGAGTCAGTGTTTCGTTCGTGATGAGCATACAGCCGGATGCATTAACATGTTCCAAAACTCTTTATTATGTTGTATAATAACAGAGAATGAATTAAAGGAGGATGTGTCATGATTGACCAGCATTTGCTTAGGCACCTGTCTAAGAAATATCCAAATGTAAAGGCGGCAACGGAGGAGATCGTCAACCTAAATGCGATACTGTCGCTGCCTAAAGGAACAGAGTATTTTTTAAGTGACCTGCACGGTGAGCATGAAGCCTTTATACACATGCTTAAAAGTGCGTCAGGCGTCATCAGATCCAAGATAGAAGAGATTTTCGGCCCTGACCTTACAAGAGATGAGAGAGATGACCTTGCGGCTCTCATATATAATGCTGAAGCGGAGATAAAGCGAAGGAAAAAGAGTGAGGAAGATTTTGACAAATGGTGTAAGATCTCTATTTTCAGACTGGTCATGGTCTGCAAATCCGTTACCAACAAATATACAAGATCAAAGGTAAGAAAAAGGCTGCCGAAAGAATATGCCTATATACTGGACGAGCTGCTGCATACGGCAGACGAAGCCAACAAGGGCAATTATTACGGCCAGATCATAGCGACGATCGTCGAATGCGGTATAGCCGAGGACTTTATCATAGCGTTCACAGATGTCATAAGCTCTCTGGCGGTGGACAGACTGCACATAATCGGAGACATATGGGACAGAGGTTCGCATCCTGATGCGATAATGGATTTTCTGATGGAGTACCACGATGTGGATTTTCAGTGGGGAAATCACGACATCGTATGGATGGGCGCGGCGACAGGAAACTGGGCATGCATGACAAATGTGCTCAGAATGAATATCAGCTACAATAATTTCGACATGCTTGAGATCGGCTACGGTATCAACCTGCGGCCGCTTGCGTCGATGGCTCAGAAGATATACGGAGATGATCCGTGCGACTTTTTCATGCCGAAAAAGCTCGAGGAGAACAAGTTTGACCCTGTAGACGATCTGCTCGCCGCAAAGATGAACAAGGCGATCTCCATCTGCCAGTTCAAGGTAGAAGGTCAGAGGATAATGGCGCATCCTGAATACGGTCTGGAAAACCGGCTGCTGCTCGATAAGATCGATTATGAAAAGGGCACTGTTCAGCTCAGAGATGGGGTTTTCCCTCTCAGAGACAAGAATTTCCCTACTATAGATCCGAATGATCCGTATAAGCTCACGGAAGACGAGGTCAATGTGCTCAATGCTCTCGAGGCGTCGTTCGTTCAGAGTGAAAAGCTGCAGGCACATATAAAGTTCATGTACAGCCACGGTGCGCTTTACACTATAGTGAACGGAAACCTGATGTTCCACGGCTGTATACCTATGGATGAAGACGGGAATTTTGAAAACTGTACTGTAAACGGTGTTACTGCATCGGGCAAAGCGTATATGGACTTTCTGGATTCGGAGCTCAGAAAGGCTTATTTCAGTCCTGACGAGTCCGGAGAGACAGGCAGATCAGGAGATCTGATGTGGTATTTGTGGCTGGGAAGGAAGTCGCCGCTTTTCGGCAAAGATCAGATGACGACTTTCGAAAGGTGCTTCGTTGCGGACAAGAAGACGCATAAAGAGTATACGGTGCCGTATTACAAGCTTATAAACAGAAAAGACATATGTGAAAAGATTCTCATGGAATTCGGTCTCGATCCGAAGAATTCGATAATACTGAACGGACATGTACCTGTTAAGATAAAAGATGGTGAAAGTCCTGTCAAAGGCGGCGGCAAACTGATAGTCATCGATGGGGGAATGTCAAAAGCTTATCAGAAACAGACCGGTATAGCAGGATATACTTTCATATTCAATTCCAGGTTCATGGCGCTCGCAGAACACAAGCCGTACAGTCCTCTTCAGCCGGACGGGACGCAGGAATTCCATTCTCCTGTTATCAGAACTGTCAAAACCCTTGAAAAGAGAATGCTCGTAAAAGATACAGATCTTGGTGGAGAGCTCCAGCAGGAGGTAGATGAGCTTAAAGAGCTTGTAAAGGCTTACAGGACGGGGCGTCTGAAAGAGAAGTAAAATAAATAGAATTGTGTGGCATTAATCATAAACTTGTCATAAATATCGTACAAATACAAGCAAAGTTTATAATTGAGATAAATATGGATAATTTGCTTAAAAACAACTTGAAATACCCATTAAAAAATGTTTTAATGGGTATTGTAGATTGTTACAAACATAACGACTTGCTGTGATAAACACATCAAGTATATGATTAAAAACGTTATTAGTAATTAAGGAGGCATGTACATGAACTTTCAACTAACGAAGGAGCAAGAATTCGTA
>CAKUJT010000263.1 GCA_934661765.1 uncultured Senegalimassilia sp. | reverse complement strand
TTGATGATCAGCGGCGAATACTTCTCCAGGAAACAGATGCTTTTGCAGCAGACTATCGACGCGCTGAAGCTCATTCCCGAAGCGAGCTTGAACCGGCTGAAAACCTATCTCGGCTGGATCGATTCCGCATTTTGGCTGCAGGGCTGGCAACCGGATCATGAAGACCGCTTCAGCCGAGCTTTTAAGGAATGGTGTGCCAATAAGGATGAATTCACCGGCAAGTGGACAGCGAGTGATTCCGGCAGGCGGCGAGGCAAGAGGATGCATTCCAGACCGACGCTCAGTCTGGATGTGTGCAATGGTCAGATCAACCTCATTCTGCCGGTTCAGCGGCTTCCATTCGACTGCGATGACCGAGCGGGCTGGCAGATCATTGAGGGCGACGACAGACGGTATAACCTGGTTTGTACCCTGGCCGAATCGATTACGGGCTGCAGAACAGACGAACTCACCCAGGAGATCTCGAAAAACGGTTTGCTCGGTGAAATCGCCATGGAATTCTACAACGGAAACAGGACAATCCGCAGCTATACCATTCCCGGGGACTGTGTTCGTATGTTCAACAGCCAAGGGCTGTTGGTCACAGGCAAGCGCGTTCCGGCAGGCAGAGTGTATTTCTTGACGCAGCCAAACGCCAGAGTGGAGACAGAGAGCGATGGCATCCAGCAGAAGTTCGGCCCGTGGAACCTGCAGGCCATCGAGATGCAGGAGGGCGAGGCCGTCATATTCCCGGACGATACGCTGGCCGTGGTCGGAAGCGACGCAGCCGAAGGGGTCTGCGGCGGCCATCCCATCACGGGAGCGATTGTTTGCAGGAAGGATTCGGACGCGCGCTATCAGGTATATGGGCAATTCCCGTCGTTCCTGCTGAAGGTGACGGAGGAACAATTTGCGAAGACGCGCTTCCAGATCAACGACCGATACCTCACCGCGAAGGAGGTCCGATGCAGGCGGCTGACGCTGCACGAGCGCACCGCGGATACCGGGTATCTGGTGATGATGCCCTCGCCGCGCGAGAATTTCCAGCTGTGCCACATCAACATTAACGTGCCCGGCGACGGTCATGTCCGGGATTGGACCTTCTGCTGTTGGCATAACTTCGCCTACAGCTTTGACAACGGAAAGCGCGCGCTTCCATACTGGGATTCGCCGCGTGGAGCTGTGCGCGTTAACACGCCCATACCGATGCGCGGCGAGGGTGTGGAGAAGAACCCCGATGGCAGTGGAGAATACGGCTTCCTGATCCATGCGGAACCCAAACCGCTGTCGCTGGATTTCGACTGGAGAGACTCGGTCTGGACGTTGGATCTGGAGGTTCCCGCCCTGGCCTGGCGGCGGGGAGATGAACCCTGGCTGATGACGCCTCTGGGGGAGATTTGGCACAAGGACTTCCCCGACGAAATCGACATTCGCACGCAAGCCAGTGAAATCTGGATGTATGTGGATCGCGACGGACTACAAGGCGGGCAGAGCGTATCCTTCAAGCGGCGCAGGGAGGAAGCCTTTGTGCACTGCGATATGCTCGCGCTGCGGCAATGGTTCACGCGGGACAGGATCATGCACAGCGTGCACATCCACATCGATGACAGGGATTTCTCCTTTGCCTCAGTGTATTGCCGCAGCTGCCTTGCCTCCGGCCGCCTCGAAGCCCATTATGCGAACAGCGAGCTCCGCGGAAGCTTCGAGATCATCGGAAAAGGCAGCTACAGCGTGACGCTGCTTCATGAACAGCAGGAGATCCTGACGCAGGTTCCTGTCGTCGACGGGGCGTTTACGGCCCAGGCGCCGCTGAAGAGCGGCCTGTACAGCGCGATCGTCTATGAGGAAGTGGAGGACGAATTTGGCTTTGACGTCACCTGGGATGAGATCGGCAGAGCGGATGTCAGGCTGCTCAACCCCGGCGACCTGACCGGCGCTTCCATGACTGTAAAGCAGCTGGATACGCTGAATGAGCAGCCGGAAGAGCTGGGTCTTCGCACGGGCTGTTATCGCGTCAGGCTTACAGGCAGAGCTGAGGGTGATGGCGTGGCTTATATCGGCAAGCTCCAGGATACATCCGGAAGCTTGGGGGAGGAGCTGCCCGTTTTTGTAGAATATCCGGATCTCGACGCCATCGACCATTGCAGGATCCACTTCCTGGAGGATGATGAATGGCTCACCTTCCTGTATGATTACAGCCAGAAGCGCATTGTCACGCAGGAAAACCGGAAGATGCCCTTCATGGAGCGCTATCGCCGCTATGTGGCGCTGGTTCCGGAGGATACATTTACCGTCGTATATGAAACCAAGTAGAATACACAGGAAAAGAGGAAGACAGCATGTCATTTTCCCCGATTCGGGGCTCTGCGCTCATTGAAAAGCAATACAAACGCTATCTTGGGACGATGTTCCGTCTTAAGGATCCCGACTACCAGCGCCAGTTCACCGAGCAGCTGGACAGCCATGCCGCCTTTGTCGCCGGTCCTTATCTGGATGCGCGCGACAATTTTGCCGCCGGCAGGACGACCCGTCAAATGGTCGGCGAAGGCCTGCTTCCGAAGTATTTCCTGAAATACGGCTTTCATCACGATCGCCCGCTCTACACCCATCAGGAGCAGGCGCTGACCAAAGCGCTGGAAGGCCGCAGCATTGTGGTCTCCACGGGTACCGGCTCCGGTAAAACCGAGAGCTTCCTTATGCCCATCCTGGCGGCTCTCGCGGAAGAAGCGGAACAAAAGACGCTGTGCGGCGGCGTGCGCGCGCTGCTGATCTATCCCATGAACGCCCTCGCCAACGACCAGGTGGAACGTCTGCGTGAGCTGTTAGAAAACACGCCCCAGGTGACGTTTGGCTGTTATACAGGCCAGACAAAAGAAACGCATACCGAAGCGCTCATGGAGTATGAGAAGCTCAACGGCAAGAAGCCGCAGAAGAACGAGCTGATCAGCCGCGAGCAGATGAAAGAGACCCCACCCCACATCCTGATCACCAACTATGCGATGCTGGAGTACCTGATGGTTCGCCCCAAGGATAGCGTTTTCTTTGACGATGACACTTGGCGCTTCGTAGTGCTGGACGAGGCGCACGTCTATCGCGGCTCTACCGGCATCGAGGTTTCCATGCTGCTCAGGCGTCTGAAGGCGACGCTGAGAGGGTGCAGGCTCCAATACTTCCTCACATCGGCAACGCTGGGCGACGAGGACGAGAACGACGCAGTGGC
>CAKUJT010000262.1 GCA_934661765.1 uncultured Senegalimassilia sp. | reverse complement strand
ACAGAGGGCTGGCAGATCAATGAAAAAGTGAAAACTGCATTAAAAGATGCGGCAGTGATTGACAAGCCAACGTTCGGTTCAAAAATTCTTGCAGACGAGATTGCAAAAATCGCAGAGGAAGAAGATATCACCGTTACATTGGTCGGACTTTGCACCGACATCTGTGTTGTCTCCAATGCAATTTTAATTAAGGCATATCTGCCGGAGATTCCAGTAAAAGTCATTGCTTCCTGCTGCGCAGGTGTCACACCAAAAAGTCATGAAGCAGCATTGACCACGATGAAAATGTGCCAGGTGCAGGTGGAGTAAATTGAAGAGAGATGAAGTTTACGAATCTTAATATAAAATGTAAAAGCAGCTTTGCCGGCTGCTTTTACTATCTGATAAACAATTTAAATATATTTTCGTGGATATTCTGCGGATATCTTGTTGTTGATTGTTTTGTTTTCAAAGTCACGCCCTAAGTATAACGGAATCAACACTGCTAAAATGATATATATCAGGGCAGAATTTTCCAATTGCAGGTACAGAGATTAACATCGTTCTTGATGAAGATGAGAAGTTTACTATTATATTTAATCATTATAGAAATATAAAAGGCTCTTTTAATAAAAATAAATAGATCGAAATCCAAGAAAATACACTAAACGAGGAAGAAAATATTTTATATAACGAAAATAGTGAAGTAATAGAAAATATATTAAAGAAGTTGTTGCTAATTCATGAAAATGTTTATAGTTAGCTATCGGTAGAATCGGCAGAAAGATATGATAATATTATCCAGAACGGACTATGAAAAGTAACAAATGATGAAAATTGGCGCACTTTTATAGACCTTGCATAAAACATGGCTTATAATGGTATTGTTTGAGTAATATGTGGAAAATATCAAAACAGGGATTTGAATGGATAATTTGCTGGAATTATCGTAAAAGGAGGGCTTGTGTATGCTGACGGATGAAAAAATCAAAAATTCCAATGAGTTGGAATTTGCTGTATTTTGTATTGAAAATGTAGCGGCAAAGCTGGGGGTGAATGCAGAGCGCGTCTATCAGGCATTTACCGAAAAGAGCGACATTCTGAATGGCTATATTGTGCCGGAATATGAAGTGCTGCATACCCAGAGCCGGGAATATATCGTTGAGGACCTCCTTGATGTGATAAAAGAAAGGGGAGTGGAAGTGTGATTCTTTATCATGGTTCTTTCTTAGAGATTGCGAAGCCGGATTTGGTTCATTCGCGTCCTAATGTGGATTTCGGGCGTGGCTTCTATGTCACGCCACTGTATGAACAGGCGGCGAAGTGGTGTGGCAAATTCAAACGCCGTGGGAAAGATGGTATTGTTTCTAAGTATGAATACGATGAAGGTAGAGAAGCCGAACTGAAAACACTGAAATTTGATTCCTATTCCGAGGAGTGGTTGGATTTTATTTTGAATTGTCGCAGTGGAAAAGATTCGACAGATTATGACCTTGTAGTGGGCGGAGTTGCCAATGATAAGGTGTTCAATACGGTGGAGCTGTTCTTTGATGGTCTGATTGATAAGACAGAAGCAATCAACCGTTTGCGTTACGAAAAACCGAACCTGCAAATTTGTTTTCGTACAGAGAAAGCATTGTCTCTGCTGTATTTTGAAGGGAGTGAAACACTATGATAGCAAATCCAATTTTGCTTCAGAAAAAATATAGCCGTGTTATCGAATGCTTTGCTAAACAGCAAGGGCTTTCACTGAATGCGGCGTTGGATTTCTTTTATCATTCCCAGGTTTATCAGCTAATCCGTGACGGTGTTTCTGATATGCATTGTATGAGTGATATGTATCTGGCAGAGGAATTAAGACAGGAATATATGGAGAAGGTTCTGGGAAATTACCAATAACACAATGATTAACGCCAATGGCACTGAAAATGGCGCTAATGGCATTAATTTTGGCGTCAATGATGACACCACTGAAGTGTCGGATAAAATAGAAATAGTGCCAGATACTATGAAAAAATGCCGGATAGTGAGCAGGAACGTGCGATTTTGAAGATAAAATCAATAAAAATGGAGGACTCGATTTCTCAGGCCTTCCAGTGTATAATCTAACCAAGAAAGGTAATCAGATGCAAAATCTGATGCCCTCAGTAAAATTTAAATATTTCTATGTTAAGACATAGCATCCATCAAACTTTCTTAGGGGTATCGTGGATGCTATTTCTTATTGTGCCGATTATCTATATAAGTAAGAGCCGCAAAAACTACTAAAAGCAATGTAAGTACTTCTATTGTGTTCATGGCATCACCCTCCTTGAAAAACTAGAGGGCTTATCGAAGTCACATCCGCATTTTTGATTAGATATACTTGCAATGCAAGTGAATCATGGAATATCTATGTTGGACAGTATATGACCAAAATGCCTAAAAAGGACTTGCTCGAATGAATTTGAAGTTACGAATCCGGGAATCTTAAAACTTCCTGTGGAAGATATTTATCGTGGCGGTAATTCAAAATCAAGGAATCCACGTATGCAGACGATGCTGAGAATGGTGGGCTTTGGGGATAATGCCGGTTCCGGATTTCCGGCGATTCTTGCTACATGGAAAAATGCAGGGTGGATAGAACCTATGTTGGAAGAGGATACCAGATTAAATCAGGTGACATTAACGCTGAAAATGATTTCCAAGTCGCAGGAAGTACAAGGAAACTCTAACTCAGAAGTAATAGAACCGGCAGAAAAATCGGCAGAATCGGCAGAAAAATCGGCAGATAAAACAATAAGATTAGAAGCAGATTTATCAGATCGTCATAAACAAATCTTGTCTCTCATGGATACAAATGTAGAGTACAGTGCGGAAGAAATCGCAGAGCTTATTGCTCTGAAAGGTTCAAGAACAAGACAATTGTTGAAAGAACTGGCTGATAAAGGAAAGATAAGCTTTACAGCAGCAACGAAAAATCGAAAATATAAAAAATTATAGAAAAGTAAGAAATTCATTCAGAAAATAAAGAGAGTATGAAAGAGGCATATTTTAAGTTTCGCTAAGTTTCACTTATATAGGTAGATGAGAGAAATCTAATTGAAAAATATGAAAAAAGCACTGAAAACAGTCGGATTATTGGTTTTCAGTGCTTTTTCTTTTGCAAAAGAGGAAAAATAAGGACGATAACTGGAAGATTGTAGAATAAATATTACAGCAGAATAGTATGGTAATTGTTTATCCAATCTATACT
>CAKUJT010000261.1 GCA_934661765.1 uncultured Senegalimassilia sp. | reverse complement strand
TTGAGATGCTGATCGGGTAGACCAAAGCCGGGGAGCTGTCTTCACTTGGTCCTCGGGGCGCTGCCCCTGCGGAATCGCTCCGGGAGGCCCTCGTATCCATAGTTCAGAAGAAAACCCAATCGGGCATGCCTTAACGTGAAAAAGCAGAAGGGTACTAGACTTGAATATAAAAATCCTGATTATAAATGAACTGCTGCAGTCCAATTACGGACTGCAGCAGTTTTTCATTATATTACTATGTATTCAATTTACTTGTTTTATCTATCTACTCTTATAAAGCTTCCTGCCACAAACTGCGATTCCTGCAGCTGCCGCCAGCATCAGCACTGCCAGCATACCGATCGGCATTTCATCTCCGGTTTTTGCACTATTGTCCGCATTAGTAGTATCCGCTTTGTCCGCCGTCGTTCCGCTTTCGATCACTGGAATTTCTACGGCTTCCTTCTTCTTGAATCCACAAACCTTACATTCTTCGTGCTTGCTGCCCTTTTCGGTCGTAGTCGCTTCTTTATCAACAACCCACTGGAACTCGTGAGCCGCAGCATCGGACTTTGCAGCACAAACCGTGCATGCATGCCAATGATTGTTCTCATCGGACTGCCAAGTATCATTAAAGTTGTGTGCAGCATCAACAGTTAATGTCACATCAACATTATGAGTTACACCATCAGGAGTTATAACAACAATGGTCTCGCTATAAGAACCTGCTTCAAGAGGAGTCTTTGGCGTGATGGTAATCCTATTGCTTTCACTATTCACATGGGCATCAAACTTACTGCCTGCCTCTGTTTTTACAGACAGCTCACCGCTTCCTGCTGTAGCACCATCTTTCAAAGCGGCTGTAATTACCTTTCCCTCAATAGCGCCACAGCCATAGTCAACAGAGCCAAAATCTACAGAAGAAGTCACCGTATAGTCACTCTCTGCCCAGTTAGCGTATACATATACTGTTTCATTATTTCGATATGCTTTATTTCCGATAACCACTCTGTTATACTTATCAATCGAAAAGCAGTTGTCTTGAATTTTATTATCATCACCAAAACCGCTGTCTTTGTACCAACCCGCAAACTTATAACCATCCTTCTTCGGTTCTGCAAAAGTATATGCCTGGAAAGAAGCACCGTCATCAAAGTATCCGCCATTAGTGACTGCCACAGGGAATTTACCAAGACTAGCAGTAGCCAATGTATTGGAAGCTAGAACATCATATTTTGAACCAGCATAAAAAACAGCACCATCTTTCAATCCGTTGACTGTCTGATTTCCACTGTTAGTATTGACAGTGAGGCTGTTCGCCTTTACCAAGTCAAGTGCTACAACGCCTGACATATTAAAGGGCTTAGCACCTAAATTGAGGTTTTCCGATAAAAAGGTTATAGAATTGAGAGCACTACAATTTTGGAACGTTGTGGGATTGATTTCGGTAACCCCCGCAGGAATGGTAATGCTCGATATTTTTGTATTACTAAATGCATCTCGCCCAAGAGCAGTGAGTGTTTCCGGCAACACAATCTTCTTTAATTGAGAACCGCTGAATGCGTAATCTCCAATCGAATCAAGTGCTGACTTTCCCGAAAAAACTACATCTTTTACCGCTGCACCGACAAAGGCATAGCCACCGATGGATGTCACACTTGCAGGAATGGTAACCTTAGTCAGTAACTGATTGCCATCAAATGCACGTCCGGCTATCGCAGTTACATCGTTAGCCACAGTATACTCTGTGCCCATTCGTCCACCTGGATAGACATATAATGTACTGCCATTGACATATAGCACTCCATCTTCATCATTTGAATAGGTATTATTATTTGCAGCTACATTGAACTTCACAACCTGATTCATACGGAAAGTAGTATTTGGAATGGTTGATACAGTAGACGAAATCTTAACTTCATCAAAAGAATAACTACAAAATGCATATTTGCCGATACTCGTTACGCCTTCATCAAAAACCAATCGATTGATACTATCCTTTTGGCCATACCATGGAGCAGTTGTATACGTTTTGCCGCCATAATCCTTCATCGCTCCGCTTCCGTCAATCGTCAGCGTATACGTTGGATTGGCAGCGTCACTATTATTCTGCGTCAATTTCCACGTCACATGATCGTTTGCTGTCTCTCCGCAGTCCCCGGACATCGCAGGACTTATCGTACCGCTCCCAGTGCCGCTTACCGCACTACCTGTCTCATCCGCGAAACTAAACGACGGGATCATGGTCACCAGCATCATCAGACTCAGCATCAGTGCCAGTACTAATTTTCTCTTCTTCATCGTTTTATCCTTTCAACTCTACTATAACTACCGTTTTATTGCTATTCACCGCTGTCACTATGGTTCCCTGTCATACGCTGTGCGCCCCGCTCTCTTCGCCGCTTGTTCTGATAATACAGACTCCGGCTGATCCCTGCTATCTCACAAAGATGGGTCACACAGTTCCGGCATTCCTCCTTCTCTGCCACGTCGCTTATGATCTGGCAGATCACCTCTTGCTCTCTTCCCTCCGGGCTTAACCGGATACCTCTTCTGCAAAGCTCCCGAAAAAACTCCACTTCCGCCCGCAGCATCCGTATGGTCTTTTCCTGCTCCCTGCAATGGTCTACAAGCTTCTTCTTATTGCTTTGGATCTGCTCCGGGTCATACGCCTGCTCTTCCCCATCTTTTCCTTTATGCAAAACAGCCTCCCGGCTTCCCAGCGTCCCGCTTTCATAAGATTCCTTCCAGCGGGCACAAGCTCTCTCGATCCTCTTCGATCCCAGCATGTCGATATCGAAGCCTGCATCCCGAAAGATCTGCACCGGGCGTCTTCCTGCAGTATATTCTCCCATAAAGAGCTGCTTGAATTCTCTGGAATAGGAGATACTCGTCCGGTTAACATCTGTCACATATGGATTTTGAAGCAGGCGATCCATCTCTTCTTCGGTGAATCTCCCTCGCCCCATGCAAAGCCCCCTTTCCTTTTTCCTTTGACAAAATGAATATTTTGTCCGCGATCTAAAGCCTTGCAATAACAGGAGATTCGCCGCGTTTAAGCACCTGGCATCCTGATCGTGACCGATCATCAGGATTTTTTACAAAAAAAGGAATGCAGGATCAAAAAAGTCTGATTCGAAATGCTTTCAGATATGACAAAAAATCGTTCTGATTTTCTCGGAACGATTCTTTTTCATACGATAATACAGAAAGACAATCCCCCCAAGTTAACAAAACTTATCTAGAATT
>CAKUJT010000260.1 GCA_934661765.1 uncultured Senegalimassilia sp. | reverse complement strand
CCCTTTTGTACATTGTGGTTGCTGCTTTGGTTCATCTATTTGCAGTTTATATTCTTCAATTTGCAGTAGGAAAACAGCTTACATCAAGTTACCTATTCCCTACTTTGTTAAGTGCAAGTGTGCTGCTTGTGATTACCTATCTATGGCAAATTCCATTTTGCCTTTTCTTGGTGAAAAAACTGGGGTTTATTGTTGGTGTAGCAAGTAATGTCATCATCGGATTAGGTTTAGGAGTCGTTTTTGCAGATTCTTCTTTATGGATGCTATGTCCATATACATGGGGAATTCGATTGATGATTCCGATTCTTAAGGTGTTACCAAATGGACTTCCGGTAACCGCCAATCATCCACTTATTGAAAATACTTCCATTCTTATTCCTGTTATCTCTTCAGTTGTCTTGTTCGGGCTAATTACAATGATTACTGCCAAGTGGTTTTCAAGGATTGAGGTGAAGTAAATGAATGTGATAAAATCAGAATTATATAAGTTAAAACATACATGGGTTCCTTGGATTCATATTCTACTGCCAATTATTTATGCACTTCTATTTTGGGGAGCTGCTAAGGTAACTACCCTAAAAAATTTTTCGATTGCAGAGATTTATCAAAGCTATGCTTCAATTTTAGGTGGACTTTTGCCAACAATTATTGGATTGCTTACAGCAAAAATGATTGATATGGAATTTGAAGCTGGTCGATTTCAGGTTTTGCTTGCAGGAACAAAAAGAAGAAGTCAATCGTATTTAGGTAAACTCAGTGTGCTGCTGCTTGGAGGTTTTGTAGCAATCACATTGTCGATTGGAATATTTGCACTGTTATTTGGAAACCAAACCTTGGCCGATGGAGTTGCAGAGATTTTTTTCCTCTTTGTAGGAATCATTTCGGTATATCTCATTCACTTATGGTTGTCCCTTGCAATAAGTGGGAGTGCTTCTATTGGTCTTGGATTTATTGAGATGTTACTTGCATTTCTTTGCATGACAGGACTAGGTGATAAAATCTGGTATTTCTTACCTTGTGCTTGGCCAACAAGATTGACTTCCACCTTTCTTTTGTCTAAACAAATGACCGATCAAAGCTTGATGTACACGGAGTTGATAAAATGGTCTTATGTTGCAATTCCAATGCTGCTTGTATTGATGATTGGATCACTGGCTTGGTTTAAATGGTGGAATGGTAGAACAATCAATGAATAAATTTTAGTAGGAAGGAGGATGGGATATGACAAGAATTCTAGTGGTAGATGATGATCCGGATATGCTTGAACTCGTTAAAAATGTATTGCGGACGCAGTCATATCTCGTTGACTGCTGTCTAAGCCCTGCTCAGATTGACCAGCGTAAGCTGGCTAGCTATGATTTGATCTTATTAGACATTATGATGCCTGATTTAGATGGAATTTCTTATTGCAAACAAATTCGCAGCATGGTAGATTGTCCGATTTTGTTTTTAACAGCAAAGTCTTTAGAATCTGATATTGTTGAAGGGTTAGTAAGTGGTGGAGATGATTATATTACGAAACCATTTGGAATGAACGAATTACTCGCAAGAGTTCAAGCTCATCTTCGTAGAGAAAAAAGAGAAAGGCACTCCAGCTTGCATCTGGGGAATATTCGTTTTGACCTATCTGCAAACGAAATATACGTAAAGGATATAAAAATGTCGTTTACAAAGTCGGAATATCAGATTTCTGAGCTTTTAGCTAAGCGAAAAGGACAAGTTTTTTCCAGAGAACAAATTTACGAGATGGTTTTCGGATTCGATGGGATTGGATCTCCTTCCGCTGTTTCGGAGCATATTAAGAATATCAGAGCAAAGTTCCAACAGTTTGGTGAGTCTCCGATTGCGACTGTATGGGGGATTGGATATAAATGGGAATAAATCATAAGGGCAAATCATTGAAATTTGTTTTCTTTCAATATCTAGTAAGTGTAGGTGGTGGACTTTTGCTGGCTCTAGGATTGGCCGTACTTTCCTTTTTCCTGTTTTCTGTCTCCAGTTTTGTGCTTCCAGCAGATTACATGGAAAAGCAGATTTTGGAAAGCAAGACAGTTCTATCGCAATCCGATCCTTTTGAATCCTCTGTACTACCGGATAATACAAAATTTTTACTTCTTTCTGAGGATGGACAGGTGATGGATTCGGATATGGATCAAGCCTTAAAAGAAAAAGCATTACAGTTTCATAATCGGGAAGTATATTCTACTGCCTCATCCGCATTTATGGAAATCAAAAGGATAGATGGTTATTTGATCGTTCAATACTCCATTGAACCTCAATATGTCAATTCGTGGATGGAGCGATACTTTCCGAAACTCAATACGGTTTTCGGTATCTTGCTAATCGTATTTAGTTTTACCAGTATTGTTTTCATTACTTTTGTTTGGGCTAAGAGGTTATCGAAGCAGCTTGTTCCAATGTTGATTGCATCAGAAGAAATTGCCAAACAAAATCTTGATTTTGAAATTGGCAGTTCAAATATCAAGGAATTTAATCATGTCCTATGTAGTATGGACGAAATGAAAGCTGCACTAGGTAATTCTTTAAAGGAAAATTGGGTGCAGGAAGAAAATCGAAGGAATCAAATATCTGCTTTAACACACGATCTAAAAACGCCTATTTCTATTGTGCAAGGCAATGCAGAATTGCTGAAGAATACGCCTTTGACAAGTGAACAGAAAATGTATGTGGATTATATTTTGAAAAATGCCAGCCGGATTTCTGAGTATGCACAGACATTGACTTTAGTAGGACAGTCTGATCGGTGGGAAGATGGTTTGCTACAAGAGATTTCTATAGAAGATGTTACAGCGAGTATTCAAGAAGCTGCTCGTGAGATTGCAGACACGAATTCTCTTACGATCAAAGAAAGTATTCAAGTGGAACATAGAATCATGAATGTAGATTTGAAACTTCTTGAAAGGGCAGTTTTAAATGTCATTCGCAATGCGATAGAACATTCTAAAAAAAGGCCATTGCTGGAACTAAAATTGGAAACAGACAGTTATTACTTTTATATAGAAATAAAAGATAATGGGATTGGATTCACGAAAGAAGATTTAGCACATGCAACAGAACTTTTTTATCAAGGTGATAAGAGTAGAAAATCGCAGAAGAATCACGGAATCGGATTATATTCTGCGAAAAAGATTATGGAATTTCATCATGGTGAGATTTTACTGAAGAATAGAGAGAATGGACAAGGAGCGATTGTAGTGATGAAACTTCCTTTGTCAAATAAATAGAATCAACGATTACAATATG
>CAKUJT010000259.1 GCA_934661765.1 uncultured Senegalimassilia sp. | reverse complement strand
AGATATTGCAACTTGTTATTGTGATGCATCTAAGGCAGAAAAAGAGCTTGGCTGGAAAGCAGAAAACGGTATCCGTGAGATGTGTGAAGATTCCTGGAGATGGCAGTCTAATAATCCGCAGGGATATGAAGAATAGGATGTATATTTAAAATAAGAGAGCTGTAAGATGCAGCCCTCTTATTTTTTTGAATAATTGACCTTATGTTATAAATGAACGCATTTTTTATCCTGAAATGTTCTATTTTTTAAAATTCTACAATTTTGTGCATGTTTTGTTAAATGTTGTTTATGTAATTTTGGGAAAGATAAAGATATAATTATATTCGGATTAAGGAAGTACGAAAATAAACCTGAAAAAACAGGAGAAAGAGAAGGAAAACATGGAAGAAAAAAGATATTTGAAATGGTACAACAAAGTCGGATACGGTTCCGGAGATGTGGCTGGAAATGTGGTATATGCATTCCTTTCCACCTTCGTAATGCTCTATCTGACCAATACTGTTGGATTGAACCCGGGTATTGTAGGAACATTGATTGCAGTATCAAAACTGTTTGATGGAGTGACCGATATTTTCTTCGGCTCTATGATTGATAAGACAAAAACAAAAATGGGAAAAGCAAAACCCTGGATGCTGTATGGTTATATCGGCTGTGCAGTTACTTTGATCGGTGTATTTGCAATTCCGGAAAGTCTTGGACAGACAGCGCAGTATGCATGGTTCTTTATTGCATATTCCCTGTTAAATGCAGTGTTCTATACAGCAAATAACATTGCATATTCAGCTCTTACAGCTCTGATTACCAAAAACAGCAAAGAACGTGTAGAAATGGGATCTTACCGTTTTATCTTTGCATTTTCTACCAGTCTTTTGATCCAGTCTGTTACTATCAAGTTTGTTGAGATTATGGGAGGGGGAGCTGCTGGATGGAGAATTGTAGCAATCATTTATGCCATCATTGGACTTATTATAAATACAGTTTCTGCATTATCTGTAAAAGAGCTTCCAGAAGAAGTCTTAAACGAAGATGCATCAAGCGCAGTAGATGAAAAATATAGCCTTATTGAAGCTGCAAAACTGTTATTTTCCAACAGATTTTATATTATGATCTGCGTAACCTACATTCTGCAGCAGATTTATTCCGCAATGCTCAGTATGGGTATTTATTACATGATGTATGTATTGAAAAACGAGGATCTGTTCCCGGTATTTTCCTGGGCAATCAATATCCCGTTAATCATTGCACTGGTTATCACACCATCTTTAGTAGCAAAATGGAAAGGGTTATATAAGCTGAATCTGGTTGGATATACCATTGGAACCATTGGACGTGCCCTTGTAGTAGTTGCTGCTTATATGGGAAGCGTACCGCTTATGATTGCCTTTACAGCCGTTGCTGCATTTGGTATGGGACCATGGCAGGGTGATATGAATGCGGTGATTGCTAACTGTTCAGAGTATACTTATCTGACAAAGCATAAACGTGTAGACGGAACCATGTATTCCTGTACTTCCCTTGGTGTGAAACTTGGAGGAGGACTTGGAACTGCGATTACAGGCTGGCTTCTGGAATTCAGCCACTTTAACAGTTCACTTGCTGTACAGCCGGATTCCTGCCTTAGCATGCTTCATACTATGTATCTGTGGATTCCAGTTGTGATTTGTGTAATCATTACTTTTATTATGTCACAGATGAATGTAGAAAAGGCAAATGAAGAATTAAAGAACAGTAAAATGCTGGAAACAAAATAAGCATTAAGATAACGAAATATAGCAATGGGATGTAACAATAAAAATGTCTAGAGGATGATTATGAACTATAGCGGCTTAAAAGAAGACAAAAGATTAATTGAAGCAGTACCGACCGCAAGACAGATTGCATATGAAAGCATGGAATTTTTCTGTTTCATTCATTTTACAGTAAATACCTTTACCGGAAGAGAATGGGGCGATGGAACAGAGCCGGAATCTATTTTTAATCCGACAGAGCTGGATGCAAAACAGTGGGCGAAAACAGCCGCAGAGGGCGGTATGAAGGGACTGATCCTTACCTGCAAACATCACGACGGATTCTGCCTGTGGCCATCAAAATACACCGAACACAGTATCAAAAACTCTCCATATAAAAATGGAAAGGGTGATATTGTAAGAGAAACAATGGAGGCTTGCAGAGAATATGGCCTGAAGTTTGGTGTTTATCTTTCTCCTTGGGACAGAAACAATGAATCCTATGGAAAGGGAAAAGAGTATGATGACTATTATGTGAATCAGCTTACAGAGCTTCTGACAGAGTATGGTGATATTTTTGTAGTATGGTTGGACGGTGCCTGTGGGGAAGGCGCAAACGGAAAGGTACAGAAATATGACTGGCAAAGATACTATCAGGTAGTTCGCAAGCTGCAGCCAAATGCCGTGATCTCTATTTCTGGTCCTGACATCCGTTGGTGTGGAAATGAAGCTGGTGAGGTACGCCCAAGTGAATGGAGCGTGGTAGCAGCAGATATGAAAGATCCGGCTCTGACCGCAGAGTTAAGCCAGCAGGAGGATAATGAAGAGTTCCGTGAAAGACCATTGGATGAAACACAGTCTGATCTGGGAAGCAGGGAACGTCTTGCGAAGGAAGAACGACTTGCCTGGTATCCGGCTGAGACAGATGTCTCCATCAGACCGGGCTGGTTCTATCACGAAGAAGAGGATGATAAGGTACGTTCTTTTGAGAATCTGAAGGATATTTACTTAAAATCAGTTGGTGGAAATACTACACTTCTGTTAAATATCCCTCCGATGAAAAACGGAAAGATCCATCCAACGGATATTCAGAACCTGAAGCAGTTAGGTGACTTTATCAAAGAAAGCTTTTCCAATAATTTAGTGGAAGAAGCTGGTATTACAACCATTCCACCACTTGACTGCCGGGAGATGTCCCCAGAAGTTCTTAGAACCGATGATTATGAGACTTATTTCCTGAATGAGGCTGGAACCAATAAACTGGTTATCAAGATCAAATGGATTGAAAGAAAAGAACTACATTATCTTGTTCTGAAAGAAGCAATTCCGCTTAGCCAGAGAGTTGAGGCATTTAATGTCTGCTATGAAGAAAACGGCAGCATAAAAAAATGCTATGAAGGAACAACTATCGGATATAAGAGAATCGTCGATTTGAAGGGAATCCATACAGATAGTCTGGCAATCGTAATTGAAGATTCCAGAGTTGCACCTGCGATGGCATTTGTGGGAGTATATTAAAATAGAAGAATAAGAAGTACATA
>CAKUJT010000258.1 GCA_934661765.1 uncultured Senegalimassilia sp. | reverse complement strand
GAACCACGCACTCACACAAGTTGCGCCGGCGGAGCCCGGCGCAACGCTGGTAATCGCTGCGGGGAGCAACGGCCGGCCAATCGGCCGTCCGCCCGTTTCCCCGTGCAGCGAAGCGGGACGATCGGAGGTTGCAATGGGCGAGGCAATGGTCACCGGCCGCATGGCGCCCGGCAAGAAGCGCCGCGGCGGCCTTGTGCTGCAGCGGGAAGGCCTCACGGCCTCCCAGGCCATCAACCGCATGTACGACAAGCTCATCGAGAACGGCGACGCGTCGTTTCTCACGGGCATCGTGGCGGCGGAGGACGAAGCGGCCTGGGATAACGCCGTGGAGTTCGTCGATTCCCTCTCCGAACCCGTATCCGATGGCGCGTCCGATGCCGCCGATGAAGCGTCCTCGGCGCTGGTCGACGGTGCCTTCGAGCACGGCGACCTTCCGGCCGACGGCCCGGACCTCGCGGCCATCGCCCGCGCTGCGCGATTCTCCTCGCGGGGGGTGATCTAGCATGCCTCAGGCCCGTGTCCTGCTTGGTACCGAAGTCGTCATGGACTTCATGAACGAGCGCCAACCGTTCTACCAGCAAACGCGCATGCTCATGGTTGCCGGCCGCGTGGGCGAGTTCGACCTGTGGGTAACCGCCCCGCAGGTAGTCGACCTCGTCTATCTGCTCTCCGAAGGCGGCAAGCCCGAGCTGCTGCCGCGCGCCATGGAGCGCGTCCGCGGCCTGCGCACCTTTGTGCAGGTGGCGGACCTCACCGCGGCAAACGTCGACCGCATGCTGGCCTCGTCGGGGCAAAACCCCGAAGGTCAGCTCATGGTCAACGCCGCCATCGACCTGCGAGCGGACTTCCTGCTCACGCATGATCCCGACGGCCTGGAAAACGGCCTGGTCAAGGTCACGAACGTGCCGGGCATGTTCGAATGGCTGTGCGAGAACCGCGATCTGGACTACACGCAAATCGAGATTTAGCGAAGCCTTTCCGCTGTCACCTTCCTGTCACTTGACACTCCCAAGCGCCAGACTACAATCGAAATTAGCACTCAAGCTGTGAGACTGCTAACGCGCCCCGCATCTGCGGGGCGTTTCGTTCGCCGGGGGAATGCACGGCCCGGCGCTCCGCCTGCGAGCGGGCGCCGCCAAGCCGGCATCGCCGCAGGTGAACGAAGCGCCTCCCCGCGCCGCGCGGCCGGTCCCGCAGCATCGAAGCACGAATGGAAAGGAAGCGCCGCACCTATGCGCAAGTTCAAGACAGAGAGCAAGAAGCTGCTCGACCTGATGATCAACTCCATCTACACCAACCGCGAGATCTTTCTGCGCGAGCTCATCTCCAACGCGTCGGACGCCGTCGACAAGCTGTACTTCAAAAGCCTCACCGACTCCAGCATCCAGCTGACGAAGGACCAGCTCGGCATCGACGTCGCCTTCGACAAGGATGCCCGCACCATCACCGTGTCCGACAACGGCATCGGCATGACGCAGGAGGACCTGGACCGCAACCTGGGCACCATCGCCCATTCCGACTCTATGGCCTTCAAGCAGGAGAATGCCGAGCAGCAGGGCGACGACGTCGATATCATCGGCCAGTTCGGCGTGGGCTTCTACAGCGCGTTCATGGTGGCCAAGTCCGTGCGCGTGGTGTCGAAGGCCTACGGCAGCGACCAGGCCTGGGCTTGGGAATCCGACGGCATCGAGGGCTACACCATCGAGGAAGCCCAGCGCGAGGGCAACGGCACCGACATCATCCTGACCTTGAAGGACAACACTGACGAGGAGAACTTCGACCAGTTCCTCAGCGAGTACGGCCTGAAAGACCTCATCAAGCGTTACAGCAACTACGTGCGCTACCCCGTGCGCATGGAGGTTTCGAAGTCCCGCCAGAAGCCCAAGCCCGAGGATGCCGGCGACGACTACAAGCCCGAGTACGAACAGTACACCGAGGTCGAGACCATCAACTCCATGGTGCCGATCTGGAAGCGCAGCAAGTCCGACGTACAACAGGAAGAGTACAACGAGTTCTACAAGCAGACCTTCCACGACTTCACCGACCCGGCAGCCACGTTCTCCATCCACGCCGAGGGCGCGCTGTCCTACGACGCGCTGCTGTTCATCCCCGGCCGCGCGCCGTACGACCTGTACAGCAAGGACTACAAGAAGGGCCTGGAGCTGTACAGCTCCAACGTGCTGATCATGGAGAAGTGCGAGGACCTGCTGCCCGACCACTACAACTTCGTCCGCGGCGTCGTGGACAGTCAGGACCTCACGCTCAACATCTCGCGTGAGACGCTGCAGCAGAACAACCAGCTGCACGCCATCGCCCGCAAGGTGGAGAAGAAGGTCACCAGCGAGCTGAAGAAGATGCTGAAGAACGACCGCGCCGCCTACGAGAAGTTCTTCGAGGACTTCGGCCGCGGCCTGGAGTACGGCATCTACACCAGCTACGGCATGCTCAAAGACGAGCTGGCCGACCTGCTGCTGTTCTATAGCGCCAAGGAGCAGAAGATGGTCACGCTGGCCGAGTACCTCGAGGCCATGCCCGCCGACCAGAAGTCCATCTACTACGCCGCCGGCGACAGCACCGACCGCCTGGCCAAGCTGCCTATCGTGAACACGGTGCTCGGCAAGGGCTACGACGTGCTGCTGTGCACCAAGGACGTCGACGAGTTCTGCTTCCAGGCCATGATGACCTACGGCCCCGAGGCCGAGCAGGACGCCGAGGGCAAGGACATCGAGGGAACCGGCCCCAAGGAGCTCAAGAACGTGGCATCGGGCGATTTGGACTTCGCCTCCGAGGAGGAGAAGAAGGAGGCCGAGGAAGCCGAGAAGGACAACGAGGCCCTGCTTAGCGCCATGAAGGAGCAGCTCGGCGACGCGGTCACGAAGGTGGCCGTGTCCACACGCCTGACCGACGCGCCGTCGGCCGTCACCACCGAAGGCCCCGTTTCGCTTGAGATGGAGCGCCTTATGTCGCAGATGCCCGACGGCATGGGCGAGGTGAAGTCGCAGCGCGTGCTCGAGCTGAACGCGAAGCACCCGGTGTTCCAGGTGCTCAAGGACGCCCAGTCCGCCGGCGACGCCGAGAAGGTGAAGCTCTACACCGAGATCCTGTACGACCAGGCGCTCATCGTCGAGGGCATGCCCATCGCCGACCCGGTCGCCTACGCGAACGCGGTCACGAAGCTGATGGCCTAAGCGTCTGCTTACGGCCTGTGGCCCGGGAGCGCCCGCTCCGCCACCTGCCGAAACCCATTCCGAATGTGAAGCCTGCCGGCCCTCAACTGGGC
>CAKUJT010000257.1 GCA_934661765.1 uncultured Senegalimassilia sp. | reverse complement strand
GGCTTGCGCCTTTTCTTTTCCTCGGAGGGGCGCTCAACCACGACCGGCCCCGTGGTGGCGGAGCCGGTCGAAGGAGCGTCTTGCGTTGTGTTGGTATCGGTATCCACGTGGGCTCGCGGCCTTTCTTCTGGGAAGGGAGGCGCGGCCGAGCGCTGGCGGCCGCGCGGCGGCTAGCTTACTGACCCTGCTTGGTGGGGTCTTCGAAGCGGTAGCCCACGCCGTGCACAGTGTGCAGCCACTTGGGGTTGCGCGGGTTGTCGCCGATCTTGGCGCGCAGGTTCTTCACGTGGGAGTCGATGGTGCGCTCGTAGCCCTCGAAGTCGTAGCCGAGCACCTTCTCGACCAGCTCCATGCGCGAGTACACGCGGCCCGGGTAGCGGGACAGCGTGGTGAGCAGCTTGAACTCGCTAGCCGTGAGGTCGATTTCCTTGCCGGAGACCATGACCTTGTGGCCGGACACGTCGATGGTGAGCTCGCCGAACTCGAGCACCTCGCGCTGAGGCTCGGAATCGGCGTGCACGCGGCGCAGCAGCGCGCGGGCGCGGGCGACCAGCTCGCGCGGGCTGAACGGCTTGACCAGGTAGTCGTCGGCGCCCAGCTCCAGGCCGATGATGCGGTCCTCGACCTCGCCCTTGGCGGTGAGCATGATGATGGGCACGTCGGAGTTGTCGCGGATGGCGCGGCAGACGCGCTCGCCGGGGACGCGCGGGAGCATGAGGTCGAGGATGACCAGGTCGAAGTGGTGCTTGGAGAATTCCTCCAGCGCCTCCTGGCCGTCGCCGACGGCGGTTACCCAATAGTTCTCGCGCTCAAGATATGCGGTTACGGCATCGCGGATGGCCTTCTCGTCCTCCACCAGCAGGATGCGCCTGGTTTCATTGCTCATGGTTCACTCCTTAGGAAGCTGCTTTCCATGCTTTCGTCACCTCGCACGCACGTCCCCTTTGCGCGGCCGTGCGGGTGAAGGGTGTTTGGGTTTATTGTAACAAGTCAAGTCAAACCCCCTCGCGCCTGTAGGCGAAATGACATAATTACCGCCATGGCAACCCAAAGGACACCACAGGGCGGCGCAGGCCGCCAACCCTCCCGAGCAACCCGCACAGGCAGACGAGCCGCGCAGCCGGCCCGCCCCTTGCGCGGCGCCTCCGCACGCCCGCGTACCGCTGGTCGCGGCGTTTCCGCACATGGGAAGGTGAAAAGCTCGGCCCCGCGCACCGCTTCCGCACCCCGAACGGCCGGTAAGGCCGGCGCCCCTGCGGCACGCACCGCGCAGCGCACGCAGGTGCGCGCCCAGCGCGCTGCGGCCGGTCGCGCGCGCCGCGACACCGGCACCTACGTAGGCGCCGCCACCCCCACCCCGCTCTCCGGCACGCCAGGCCTGGGCGGCATTGGGATCTCCGGCGGCTCCCCCACCGGCCGCGGCACCCCGCGACCTGCCGTCGGCGACGGCGGGCAGACGCTCATCACGCGCCGCGGTCTTTTGCTGGGCGCGCTCGGCGTGGGAGTGCTGGCCGCTGCGGGCGCCGGCGTCGCCGCAGTCGCGGGCGGCAAGGATTCTTCCACGCCCGACATCCAAACGCTGAAGGTGCCCAACGACGCCGTTTTCACCATCTCAGACCTGTCGCAGGTTGAGAACGCCGACGATTGCGCGGAGCAGCAGGGCTCCTACGACCTGCCCTACGGCTCCCTGGTCTGGTGCAACGATTCGAAGTTCGCCTGCTGCCTGATCCCCACGGAGAAGGCCAAGCCGCTGGCACAGGTGGCCACGCTGGCCCTGTCGTCGGGCACGTCGGCCGTGGTGCTGGACAAGGCGCGCGGGCAGGACGAGGGTTTCGAGATCTATGACGCGCGCTGCACCTCGCAGGGCGTGGTGTGGACCGAGGCGAACATCATGAACGGCACCTGGCGGATCTTCGCCGGGAAGCTGAACTCCAACGGCGACGCGCTCTCCAATATCCAGCAGCTCGACGAGGGCTCCACCGACCAGTTCGAAACCCCCACCATCGCCGCCGTGGGCGGGCACGCGTTTTGGCAGGTCATGCCGCAAGCTGACAGCACCGTCGTCGCGGCGTCGCTGATCGCGCAGCTCAAAAGCGCCTCCATGGGCAGCTCCGACGCCAACGTGGTGTACGAATCGGCCGGCCGCATGGCAACGGCCCCGTACGCGGCGGGCGACGGCGTGGTCATCACGCCGCGCGTCACCGGCGCGTCGTCGTATTACCAGCTCACGCGCGTGAGCGAGAACGGCGACGTCACCGACACGCTGACGCTTCCCGCGTCCATGAAGCCGCTCGAGGCGGGCTACGGCAAGACCGGCTTCACGTTCGCGTTCGACGCCACGTACAGCTACGGCGACGGCATTGCCAACTTGGGCACGTACGCCCCCGCCGAGTCGCCGGGCAACGGCGGCTACAGCGCGCAGAAGTGGCTGCGCTTCGACCGCACGCCTACCACCGCGCCGGCATGGTGCGGCAACTGGCTGATGGTGAAGTCCACGAGCGCCGTGTGCGGCGTCGACCTGCAGGGCAAGCGCTACTTCGCGCTGTCGGCAGAGAACGGAGCCGACGACTACGGCGAGTGGCTTGCCTCCAGCGGTCAGAACGACACGGTGGTCACGTACTCCAACATCGACTACACGCCCATCGGCGGCGAAGCCGTGAACTGCTGCCGAGTGAAAGTCTGGAAAACGAAATAACCGCAGGTTGAGGGCCCCGCGAACGCGGGGCCTTTTGCGTGGGGGCATACATCGGAAAACCAAACCCGAGCAATTTTCCGAGAGCGAAGCTGAAAGCTATGTAGGGGAACTATGTTTTCTAAGGCAAACATAGTTAACTATGGGTTATCCTTTTAATTTAGTTAGCCCGCGCATACATCATCGCCGGTCATCGCAGGTGGAACGGAGGCCCGATCCGCAGCTTCGCTCCAGCGGACCCCAAATGGTATAGGCGCGGGGAGACGCATCCGCACGGACAATCGAAGAAAGGAAACGGGATGATCGAACGCAACGCGATTCGACGCGTCCTGGCCACGGCGGGAGGCAATGCCTCCAAAGGCGTGATGGCCATGGCGCTCACGTTGTCGCTAACCCCGGTGACGGCACTTGCCCAAACCGACGGCGGCGAAATAGAAGGGGCAGCCGGCTCCGATGCTACCAACACTGAAACGGCTGCCCCGCAAGCGAGCGAAGACGCAGAAACGTCTTCTAGCTCAATCGAGGATTATACCTTGTCGGGGGGCGAAAAGTCCGTTTCCGCGCAAGAAGCATCCTATGATTTGACCAAAATCGCAGACGGC
>CAKUJT010000256.1 GCA_934661765.1 uncultured Senegalimassilia sp. | reverse complement strand
CCGCTGGCGCGCCCACGGCTACCTGCTGTACACCAACTGGCTGAACTACTACGTCTACCAGGATACCCCGTATGATTTGAACCATTTGGAGAAGTTGGAGAAGTAAGAAAGGGCGTTGCCCTATATGCCGCTCGCTGTAGGGGTCGATGCTTGCATCGACCCGCTGGACGGCTGCTGCTTTGCGGGCCGATGACGAGCATCGGCCCCTACAGTATCCCCGAGAACGCCTTATAAATTTTAGGAGACCACCCATGCCCACCATTTCCGCCTGTATTGTGGCGTATTGCGATTACGAGGAAGTCTGCGCCGCGGTGCGCAGCATCCTGCACTTTACCCCCGCGCCGGATTTTACACTGTACATCGTCGATAATGCCAGCCCCGACGGCTGCGGCAAGCAGCTGGCCGACACCGATTGGGCCGATCCCCGCGTGCAGGTGCTCTGTCTGCCGGAGAACGTCGGCTTTGGCCGCGGCCACAACGCCGTGCTTGGCAAACTGCACAGCAGCGTGCATTTTATCTTAAACCCCGACATTGTTCTGACCGGGGACATTTTGCAGCCGATGGCCGAATGGCTGCTGGCCCAGCCCGGCGCGGCCATGGCCACCCCGCAGCTGCACTACCCCGACGGCCGCCTGCAGCACCTGCCCCGGCGCAAGCCCACCCTCTGGCTGCTGCTGGCCCGTCAGCTGGCGCCAAAGTTCGGCGGAGCGTTCAAAAAGGCCGACGACCACTACACCATGCAGGACGAGGATCTGACCGCGCCCCGGCGCATCGAGTTTTGCACCGGCAGCTTTATGGCCGTGCGCACCGACGTGCTGCAAAAGATCGGCGGCTTTGACCCCGCCTATTTTATGTATGTCGAGGATGCCGACCTGACCCAGAAGGTCCTGCGGGAGGGCACCGTCTGGCTGGCCCCGCAGTTCAGCGCCATCCACGCCTGGCACCGCGCCCCCATGCGGGACGCCGGCAAGTTCAAGATGCAGCTGGTGAGTATGGGGCGGTACTTTAAAAAGTGGGGCTGCGGGAAAGGGACGGTGTAACGCCGCCTACAAGATTGCTTGTCCGCACCATCGGCTGCTGTTTGTCATAAGTTTGTAGGGGGCGGCGTCCCCGACGCCCCGGACGGGGTGAGTCTTACAGCCCTAGGAGGGGTCAAGACCCCTCCCTACAAAAAGACATGAACGAACGGCAAGAACCAAAGCAGCAACAACACAAGCACGCGGGGCGTCGAGGACGCCGCCCCCTACATCCCCACCGTTTGTGTTTACCGGGGGTTGACATTTTCCCCCGCCTATGCTACAGTAAATACATCGCAAGGCCGCTGACCGACGGAGATTTGTGGGTGCAACCACAAGGGACGCGGATTTACCCTTGCCAAGGCAATGTATTTGCCTATTAAGCCGACCGTCTGGGCTGCATACACTGGAGTATGGTGTGTGCAGCCCTTTATTGTTTTTTACAAAAACGGAGGAATCGTACAATGTTGAGCGACATCGAAATTGCCCAGGCCGCCAAAATGCAGCCCATCACCGAAATTGCCGCCAAGCTGGGCTTGCAGGGCGAGGACGTCATCCCCTACGGCCATTACAAGGCCAAGCTGAACCACCTGCTGGCCAAGGCCGACAAGCCCGAGGGCAAGCTGATCCTGGTCACGGCCATCAGCCCCACCCCCGCCGGTGAGGGCAAAACCACCACCAGCGTGGGCCTGGCCGACGCCATGAACGCCCTGGGCAAAAAGACCATGCTCTGCCTGCGTGAGCCGTCGCTGGGCCCCGTGTTCGGCATCAAGGGCGGCGCTGCGGGCGGCGGCTACGCCCAGGTCGTGCCGATGGAGGACATCAACCTGCACTTTACCGGCGATATCCACGCTATTGGCACCGCCAACAACCTGCTGGCCGCCATGATCGACAACTCCATCCAGCAGGGCAACCCGCTCAACATCGACCCGCGCCGCATCACCTGGAAGCGCTGCATGGACATGAACGACCGCCAGCTGCGGTTCATCGTGGACGGCCTGGGCGGCAAGGTCAACGGCACCCCGCGCGAGGACGGCTTTGACATCACCGTCGCCAGCGAGGTCATGGCTGTGTTCTGCCTGGCTACCGACCTGAACGACCTGAAGGACCGCCTGTCCCGCATCGTCTGCGCCTACACCTACGACGGCCAGCCCGTCACCGCAGGCCAGATCGGCGCGGCCGGTGCCATGACCGCCCTGCTGAAGGACGCGCTCGACCCGAACCTCGTCCAGACGCTGGAGCACAACCCCGCCATCATCCACGGCGGCCCGTTCGCCAACATCGCCCACGGCTGCAACAGTGCCATCGCCACCAAGCTGAGCCTGAAGCTGGCCGATTACGTTGTGACCGAGGCCGGTTTCGGTGCCGACCTGGGTGCCGAGAAATTCCTGGACATCAAGTGCCGCGCGGCCGGGCTGCATCCCGCCGCCGTCGTGCTGGTGGCTACCGTCCGCGCGCTGAAATCCCACGGCGGCGTGGCCAAGCCCGACCTCTCCAAGCCCAACGCCGATGCCGTGCGCGCCGGTGCGGTGAACCTGGCACGTCATATCGAGAATTTGCAGAACTTCGGCCTGCCGGTCTGCGTGGGCATCAACGCCTTCCCCACCGACACCGAGGAAGAGATGGCCGTCATCTACGACGTCTGCGCCAAGGCCGGTGTGCCCTGCGCCTTGAGCGAGGTGTTCGCTAAGGGCGGCGAGGGCGGCAAAGCCCTGGCCGAGACTGTGCTGTCCATCCTGGATGACAGCGCCAAGGTGCAGTACACCTATGAGCTGGACGCCCCGCTTACCGATAAAATCAGCGCTGTGGCGAAGAAAATATACCGTGCAGGCAGCGTCAGCTACACGCCCGCCGCCAAAAAAACGCTGGACGAGCTGACCGCCCTGGGCTACGGCAATCTGCCGGTCTGCATCGCCAAGACGCAGTATTCGTTCAGCGATAACGCCAAGCTGACCGGCGCGCCGGAGGGCTTTGCCCTCAACGTCCGCGAGGTGCGGCTCTCTGCCGGTGCAGGCTTCGTGGTCGTCGTCTGCGGCAGCATCATGACGATGCCCGGCCTGCCCAAGCACCCCGCCGCCATGGATATTGACGTGGACGTGAACGGCAAGATCACCGGCCTGTTCTGATTTATACAATATAAATAGGCACAGCAAAGGCTCCCCTTGTGACGAGGGGAGCCTGTTTTTATTCTCTTATCTCAGCCCGTGGAGGCAATGCAGGCTCCGTCATACTCGCAGGTCGTTTCCTGGCCCGGCACGATGGTTGCCATATAGCCATCCTTT
>CAKUJT010000255.1 GCA_934661765.1 uncultured Senegalimassilia sp. | reverse complement strand
ATGACAATGCCAATGTTGATCGCCAACCTGATCACAGGTTATGTAACAGACTATGGTATGCTGATGTGCGGCGTATTATTCTGTTCCATCCCGACAATGGTTGTATTCTTCGTACTGCAGAAACAGTTCGCAGAAGGTATTACCGGAGCGGTTAAATAAATCAGCGGATTTCGAATGTTTGCAGAATTACGGGAATTGCGAAGCAATGAAGTAATTCGGGGTGTTATAATAACGAAATTTAAAATAAGGATGCTGCGTGGTCCAGTGGGTATATTGCATAATATGTCCCGTACAGATTATGCGGCATCCTTTTTTGGGCTTTATAGGAAATTACTCCGTAATGTTCCAATAAAGCAAAAACGCTCCGCGAGGATGCGACCAGATGCATGTGGAATATGTCTGCTAAAGCAGATAGCATCTGGCGCGCAAAGCGTAACAAGTCCCTCAAAGCTTGAGGGATTTAGGGAGTTTGAAGCGGACTTGTCCGATTTGTTCCAAAACCTAATAACAGGAGGATAAGAATGAAAACTTTTGAGTATTCTTTAGTAAAGGATCCACAGTATTTTAAAGATGGAAGAATGGACGCACATTCTGACCATACATATTACAGAAATGGAGAGGAAGCGCAGGAAAAAGAAACTTCCTTCCGTTATAATCTCAATGGAATCTGGAAATTTCACTATGCCCGTAACTATGGAAGTGCAATTCCAGGATTCGAAAAAACGGACTATTGCTGCAGAGACTGGGACGATATCCGCGTGCCGGCACATATCCAGATGGAAGGATATGATGCACCGCAGTATGCCAACGTACAGTATCCGTGGGAAGGTCATGAGGACATTCATCCGGGTGAGATTCCGGAGCATTTTAACCCGGTTGCAAGCTATGTGAAATACTTCGAAGTGCCGGAAGAAATGCAGGGAAAACGTCTCTTTATCTCCTTCCAGGGAGCAGAGAGCGGCATTGCATTATGGCTCAACGGACACTTTGTCGGATACAGTGAAGACTCTTTTACACCGTCAGAATTTGAACTGACCGAGTATGTAAAAGAAGGCGAAAACAAGCTCGCAGCACAGGTGTTCAAATGGACGGCAAGCAGCTGGTGTGAGGATCAGGACTTCTTCCGTTTCTCCGGAATTTACAGAGATGTTTATCTTTATACAGTACCGGAGGTTCATGTTTATGATCTTCAGATCCGTGCAATCCCGGATGAAACTTTAGGTGCAGCGGCACTTGAGATCAGAACAAATACCTGGGGTAAAGGTACAGTGAAAATTGTTCTTTCTAAAGATGAAGAGACTGTAGTCGAAGACGAAAAAGAACTTGATGGAGAAGAGTTTTATTCCTGGAAAATAGAAAATCCGGTGCTCTGGAGTGCAGAAGATCCACAGCTTTATGACCTGAATCTGGAGGTTTATAACGAGGCAGGAGAACTTCAGGAAGTGATTCCACAGAAAGTTGGATTCCGCCGTTTTGAGATGAAAGACGGCATCATGACACTGAATGGAAAACGTATCGTATTCAAGGGCGTCAATCGTCATGAATTCAGCTCAGTGAGCGGAAGACATGTGTCCGAAGAAGAGCTTCGCAAAGACCTTAAGATCATGAAACAGAACAACATCAATGCAATCCGTACCTGTCATTATCCGGATGCATCTTTGATCTATGAACTCTGCGATGAGTACGGAATCTACATGATCGATGAGACAAACCTGGAATCCCATGGCTCCTGGGATATTGCAGAGTTCACAAAAGACTATACCTATGTCGTTCCTCATGACAAACCGGAGTGGCTGGATATGATGCTGGACCGTGCAAACTCCATGTACCAGAGAGACAAGAATCACGCTGCGATCCTGATCTGGTCCTGCGGAAATGAGTCCTTCGGAGGCAAGGATATCTTCGAAATGTCACAGTTCTTCCATAAAGAAGATCCGACTCGCCTGGTTCACTATGAAGGTCTTTGCCACGACCGCAGATACAACGATACCAGCGACATGGAAAGCCAGATGTATCCATCTGTAGAAGCAATCAAAGAGTTCCTTGCAAAAGATGATTCCAAGCCGTTTATCTGCTGTGAATACACACATGCAATGGGAAATTCCTGCGGTGCAATGTACAAATATACCGATCTGACAGACACGGAACCAAAGTATCAGGGCGGATTTATCTGGGATTATATTGACCAGTCTATCTATAAAAAAGACCGCTATGGAAAAGAATTTCAGGCATATGGCGGTGACTTTGGAGAACGTCCGACAGACTACAACTTCAGTGGAAATGGTATTGCATACGGTGGAAACAGAGATGCTTCTCCAAAGATGCAGGAAGTCAAATTCAACTACCAGAACATCACTGTGGAAGTCAGTGCAGACAGCGTAAAAGTCATCAACAAAAACCTGTTTGTGAATACAGATATTTTTGACTGCAAAGTAACTGTTGCAAAGAATGGCAAAGTGATCCGCAAGGCTTCTCTTGCAACTGCAGTTGCTCCATTAAGCGAAGAAACCTATGCACTTCCACTTGAGAAAGAAGAGAAACCAGGCGAATATGCAGTGACTGTTTCCTTCCATCTGAAAGAAGATAAAGCATGGGCAGAAGCGGGACATGAGGTAGCTTTTGGACAGTATGTATACCAGGTTGAAGAACCGAAAAAGACCTGCCCGGAAGGTGTAAAAGTGATCCGCAGCACACACAATATCGGTGTCAGAGGCGCACACTTTGAAGTACTTTTCTCCGTATTAAACGGTGGTCTTGTATCCTATAAATATGCCGGAAAAGAGATGATCGAGGCAATTCCGAAGCCGAACTTCTGGCGTGCACCAACGGATAATGACTGTGGAAATCTCATGGGAATGCGCTACGGACAGTGGAAGATCGCCAGCATGTACTTAAGCCACAAAGACTTCCGTCAGGGACCGTATGGTCCGGGAAATGAGCCGGAAGTAGAGGTAAATGAGAAGACTGTAAAAGTGACTTACACGTATCTCATGCCGACCACACCACTCAGCGAATGCAGACTTTCCTATGAAGTATCGGGTGATGGAAGAGTAAAGACAACTCTCAGCTATGATCCGGTCAAAGAACTTGGCGACATGCCGGAATTCGGTGTAATCTTCAAATTCAATGCAGATTATGACCGCGTAGAATGGTACGGACTTGGCGAGGCAGAGACCTATTCTGACCGTAATAAAGGTGCAAAACTTGGCATTTATGCAAACAAGGTTTCCGATAATATTGCAAGATATATGGTCCCGCAGGAATGTGGCGCAAAAGAAGAAGTACGCTGGGCAAAAGTAACTGAC
>CAKUJT010000254.1 GCA_934661765.1 uncultured Senegalimassilia sp. | reverse complement strand
GATCTGGCCCAGGCCGTGTGCGACAAGAACGGCTGGGAGCTGAAGCTGTCCGCCATCGACTGGGATGCCAAGGACGCGCTGCTGGCTCAGGGCAACATCAACTGCATCTGGAACGGCTTCACCATGGAGGGTCGCGAGGACGGCTACACCTTCTCCGATCCCTACATGCTCAATGAGCAGGTCATCGTCGTGAAGGCCGGCAGCGACATCTCCGATTTCGCTGGCCTGTCCGGCAAGACCGTCATGACCCAGGTCGACTCCGCCGCGCTTGACGTGCTCGAGGGCGACCAGGCTGAAGTGGCCGCCACCTTCAAGGGCGGCGCTGCCCAGACCATCGGCGACTACAACAACGCCTTCATGCAGCTTGACTCCGGCATGATCGACGCCGTCGCCTGCGACCTGTCCATCGCGCAGTACCAGATCGCAGCGAACCCCGACAAGTACGTGCAGCTGTCCACCCCGCTGTCCACCGAGCACTACGCTGTGGGCTTCAAGAAGGGTGACACCGAGCTGGCTCAGAAGGTCACCGAGACCCTGAAGCAGCTCGACGCCGACGGCACCGTCAAGGAGCTGTGCGAGAAGTACGCCAGCTACGGCATCAGCTACGACAACTGGGTGCTCGGCAAGTAATGCCCCGCTTGCCCCCGGCAAGCAGCTTGATAGCGTATCCTATTAGGGCCGGAGATGCGAACCCTTGCCCCTCTGCACGATGCGACGCGAATCCAACAGCGTTCACGTGCATGGCGGGCCGGGAAAGCATCCCCGGCCTTCCGGCTGATGTACCCCGCCAACCTGCGAAGGTTGGCATTCGGCGTGTTAAGACAAGAGCGTTTTTCTCGGAAGGAGACCAATGGAATTCGGAACCATGATGGGGCTGCTGCTCTCCGGCCTGCAGTTCACCGCCATCATCTTCGTGATCACGCTTGTGGGTGCGTTGCCCCTCGGCGTGCTGGTGGCGCTTGGCCGCATGAGCAAGTTCAAGCCGCTGTCGCTTTTGGTGCAGTTCTATATATCGGTCATGCGAGGCACGCCGCTTATGCTGCAGCTGATGATGTGGATGTTCGGTCCGTTCTACCTGTTCGGCGCCTCCATGGGCCCGGATTGGAAGTACTTCGCGTGCTGCATCGGCTTCATCCTGAACTACGCGGCCTACTTCGGCGAGATCTACCGCAGCGGCATCCAGTCCATCCCGCGCGGCCAGTACGAGGCCGCCGAGGTGCTCGGCTACACGCGCACGCAGACCTTCATGAAGATCATCCTGCCGCAGGTGTTCAAGCGCATCCTTCCCGCCATGGGCAACGAGGTCATCACGCTGGTCAAGGATACGTCGCTGGCGTTCGTGCTCGGCATCATGGAGATGTTCACGCAGGCCAAGGCCATCGCCGCCGCTCAAACCAGCATGATGCCCTACGTTATCGCCGGCCTGATCTACTGGGTGTTCAACTTCGTGGTGGTCATGGTGCTCAACCGCGTCGAGAAAAGGATGAACTACTATCATGACTAACCCCCTTGTTTCCCTTTCGCACGCACGTAAAAGCTTCGGCAAGACCGAGGTGCTTAAAGACATCTCCCTGTCGGTGGAGCAGGGCCAGGTCGTCGCCATCATCGGCCCTTCCGGCGGCGGCAAATCCACGCTTTTGCGTTGCATGACGCTACTGGAAACCCTTGACGGCGGCAGCCTATCCTACGGTGACCTTGCCGTGGCAACCGACAACGGTTCCGGTTCCGTGTACGGCGGAAAGGCCGTGCTCTCGCAGGCCAAAACGCGCTTCGGCCTGGTGTTCCAGAACTTCAACCTGTTCCCGCACTATACGGTGCTGAAGAACGTCACCGATGCGCCGCTTTCCGTGCAGAAGCGACCGAAGGACGAGGTCATGTCCCAGGCGCACGAGCTGTTGGTGAAAATGGGCCTGGAGGGCAAGGAGAACATGGTTCCCTGCGAGCTCTCCGGCGGCCAGCAGCAGCGCGTTGCCATCGCCCGCGCCCTGGCACTGAATCCCGACGTCCTGTTCTTCGACGAGCCCACCAGCGCCCTCGACCCCGAGCTCACCAAGGGCGTGCTCAAGGTCATCCGCGACCTCGCCGACGAGCATATGACCATGGTCATCGTCACGCACGAGATGAGCTTCGCCCGCGACGTCGCCGACCATATCATCTTCATGGACGGCGGCTACATCGTGGAGGAGGGCCCTGCCGATCAGGTGATCAACAACCCGCAGCAGGAGCGCACGAAGCTGTTCCTGGCCAACTACGGGGATTAACGAAACGGTTTGCGGCGCGCAAAACGCGCTGCAAGGGAAAGCGCCCGGATACCCGGGCGCTTTTGCATGGGAAAGGCGGAAACTTGGAAGAGAAAGACCATCAGGCGCCTTTTGGGGCGGCAGATGCCGATGACGCGAAAGCGGCCGGTTTGGGCGCGCAGGCGCGCTCGACGCGTGACGGGAATGGACATACTGTCGCGTTTGCGATGGGTCAGGCAAGGTCATCAGCTGCCGGCGACGGCACGGTGACGTTCTACATCACGCGGCACGGGCAGACGGTCTACAACGTTGCCAGCCGCGTGCAGGGCTGGTGCGACTCGCAGCTTACCGACGAGGGCATCCGCGTGGCGCGCCTGCTGGGCCGGGGCTTGGCCGAGGTCCCGTTCGCGCAAGCCTACTGCAGCGATGCCGGCCGCGCCGTGCAAACGCTCAATGCCGTGCTTGCCGCTAGGCTGAAGGAGAACCCGCAGGCCGAGTTGCCGTTCATTCACGTTCCTGACCCGCGCCTTCGCGAATGGTGCTACGGCAACCTGGAGGCGGGTCCGGGAACCGAGCTGCACGCGGCGCTTACCCGCGGCTTTGGCGAGGATCTGCCCTTCGACGAGTTGAACCGGCGCCTGCCCCAGGTGGCCGAGGTGCTGGCCGACCAGGACGACACCGGGCGCGCGGAGCGCTTCGACCAGGTGAAGGCGCGTCTGGAAAGCTTCTTCGCCGAAGCGGGTGAGCAGGCGCTTGCCGCGGGCGGCGGCAACGTGCTGGTGGTCACGCATTCGTTCGTCGTGCGATCGGTCATGTATTTGCTGGACCCTTCGCGCGTGAACGACCCGCTCAAGATCAAGAACGCCAGCGTCACGCAGGTCACCTACGACGGTGAATCGTTCACGCTGGGGGAGACGGCATCCACCCGCTGGCTAGGCGAGATGCCGCCGGAGGCAAATGCCATCCCCTTCGGCTTCCGTATGTAAACAAGCGAACGCAAAAGGCCCGGGGACACGTCCTGAACTGCCTCCCATTTCTTGGACACGAGAAATGGGAGGCTTTCTTTATGCATGTTGACCTGAGGATGAAGCACGA
>CAKUJT010000253.1 GCA_934661765.1 uncultured Senegalimassilia sp. | reverse complement strand
TACATCTCCGCCAGTTTCAGCTCCGCTGTCTCCACATCAAAATACTGCACACTGATCTTATCCAGCTTCGCATACCCAGCCAGCTTCTTAAGCCACTTCGCTGTAACAGAAAACGACACCTGGATCCGCGCAACACCATGCCGCACCACATCCCTCTGTGTTGTCCCTGCCTCCGTCTCACCGCCAGAATCTGCTTCCACATCCTCCAGCTCCACCTCATAAGAATCCGGAAGCTTAATTTATATTCATACATGCCACGCATGTATCCTTTCATCACAGGCATTAAAGCAGATTATTTAATATCCAGCCATTTTAGTGTTGATAATTTCATCTTTATCATCAAGGCAAATGCGCAGGGTGAATTAAAATGTGATTTTCTTTGTTGCTCCATTTTTGAAAAAGGTGATCGCGATTATGAAACAAATCAAAAAGCTCGAACACTGATGAAGAAAGAACGAATACATATTCCTTCTAACACCACCGATATTCTATTGGATCGCTTATCAGCTCAAACAAGGCCAGAAGACAAAACTACAGATCCTTCAGATAATACAGAAGCAAAATCCGATGTTTCACAATAGTACCACTTCCTTCGGGAGGTGGTTTTTTTCTGCTATCCCCCCTATTCAATTTTGCGACTGCACACGCAAGACCCACCCGCCGTTCTATAGCAGATAGGTCTGTAGAGATTTGTAGACCCCTACCTCGTTCTCTTCCCACGAAACAGGCTCCGCGAGATTCCTATTTACCCCAACGATCCCCACGTTTCGCATGAATCTGTGAATGACACGACTTACACAACGCAATCAGATTGCTCCGGTCATGTGTGCCGCCTTCACTCAAAGGAAGCTTGTGATGAATCTCCTCCACTGGAACCAGAACTCCTCGCTCGTAGCACTTTTCACAGAACGGATGCTCTGCAGCATACTTATCACGAATCCTTTTCCATGCACGACCATATCTTCTCTTCGCATTTTTATCTCTTCCGTATTTCTCATAATCACTATTCACTTTTTTCGCATGCTCTGCACAATACCGCCCGGTCACTAACGCAGGACAGCCTGGATATGCACACGGTTTCTTCGGCTTGCTAGGCACAGTTACACTCCCTTCCATGCACTCGAAACAAGTTTCCTCATTACTCGCGCAAAAAAGCCCTGGGAAAATTTCTTCTCTCAAAGCCTCTCTGTCATACACTTTCGACACTATCATAATAACATATATGCTTCTGCCACGTTGTGACAAGGTGTGCCAACCTTATTCCGGTACGACAAAATTATTAAGTGCCGATGCATGGATACGATGTACTGTTCTATAAGAAACATTCAGCTCATAGGAAATATCTTCCCAGCTTTCATTTTTAAGATAACGATATTTCAAAAGAAGCCTTTCCTCCGGATTCTCCATTTTCTCAATCGCTGTATTAATTTCTGAGCGAAGATCTACCAGTCTGTTAATCTTACCATCAATCTTCTTCTCATACTCCCATATCTTCTCAATGGTTTTAATAAATGGAGCTTCCAGATTTCTATTCGGATTAGAACCAATCTTCTCCCCATAGCTGCATCCCTGAATGGTGCCACGCATCTCCCGAAGCTGTTCCAGTTCCTTAACCTCAACTTGTATTTGCTTATCCAAAAGATACGCCTGCTTCAAATACTCTTTTGCTGTCATATGCTACCTCCGATAAAATAAAAATTTCCCTCGGATTTACTCTGATTGTCTTATTTCATCCTGAAGCCTTCTTATCAAAAACTCTCCATCAACAGAAGTCAGCTGTTGATACCAATGGCTTCTGAAAAACTTCTCTATCCGCAAAGCCTCATCCATTGCTATCTTGCTTCCCTGATTACGCTTTACCCTTTTGAATGCGGCTCTATAATCAGAAACCGCACTAAGAATAATGGCATTGGCAAGATGTTCATATGGATCTTCTGCTAAATTCTTACCTACCATATATTACCCTCGCTTTTACAGCAGCAATCAATCTGTTTTGTGTCATATCCTTATTGGCCAATGCTTTCATGACATCTTCATCTATCGTTCCTGCAGTAATAATATGCTGAACCACTACCGTCTCCGCCGCCTGTCCCTGCCTCCACAATCTGGCCACTGTCTGCTGATACAGTTCCAGGCTCCAGGTAAGTCCAAACCAGATTAAGATATTTCCGCCTGACTGCAGATTGAGACCATGCCCTGCTGATGCAGGATGAATCAGAGCCACCGGCAGTTCTCCTCTATTCCATTTACGTATACTTTCCTCAGAATCCAGCTTTTCAAAAGAAATCTTCCTCTCTGAAAGCCTCCTCCTAATTCTTGTCAGGTCATGCTTAAACCAATAAGCCACCATCACCGGCTTCCCGTTAGCAGCTTCTATCAAATCCTCCAGCGCATCTAACTTCTGATCGTGGATCTGAATCTCATCGCCGTCATCAGAATAAACAGCACCATTTGCCATCTGTAACAGCTTTCCTGAAAGAGCCGCCGCATTAGCTGCAGTAATCTCACCGGTTCTAAGTGGAAGGAACATTTCTGCTTCCATGTCATCATATAAAGAAGCTTCATGCTCACTCATATAAACCGGATATTCATTACTGATAAGCTCCGGCATTTTCAAATGGTCAAGTGCCTTCATAGAAATCGTGATATCCGATATCTTGTTATAAATCTGTTCCTCGGCACCTTTTCTTAATCTGTAAGAATAAACAATCTGGCCATTAGTCTGATCTGGCACGAAATAATTCACTCTGTACTGACTGATGAATCTGCCAAGTCTTTCTCCCATATCCAGGCACTTGAATTCTGCAAAAAGATCCATCAAACCATTAGAAGAAGGTGTACCGGTGAGACCGATTACTCTCTTTACCTTTGGTCTAACCTTCATAAAAGCCTTAAAGCGTTTGCTGTTCCAGTTCTTAAAGGATGAAAGCTCATCCAGAACTACCATATCAAAATCAAAAGAAACACCACTCTGCTCAACCAGCCACTGCAGATTTTCACGATTGATTACATAAATATCTGCATCTGCTGCCAGAGCCTTCTTCCGATCTGCTGCTGTACCTAGAACGATCGAATATTTCAGGTGCTTCAAATGCTCCCATTTGTGAATCTCATCACTCCAGGTGTTTCTTGCTACTCGAAGCGGAGCCACCACCAGGACCTTACTTACCTCAAAGCTGTCATACATAAGCTGCTCGATGGCTGTCAACGTAATACTGGTCTTGCCAAGTCCCATCCCAAGTATCACGGCTGCTATCGGATGTTCCAATATATAATTGATTGCATACTGCTGATAATCATGCGGTTTGTATTGCATGCCCTGTAATAGCAACTACTTTCGGCAGATAAAAGGAACTATATTTCTGAAGAATTAAGGATGAATTCTTCGAAC
>CAKUJT010000252.1 GCA_934661765.1 uncultured Senegalimassilia sp. | reverse complement strand
TTCGATTATACATATGAAATTGAAACAAAACAGAATCGTATTACACTCAGCGCCGATGATTCAGTAGAATACATCAGCATAAGTATTGAAGGAAACAGTGATAAATAACTGCAAAATAACAGCCAGATCATGTTTGGTTGAAACAGCGAAAGAGAGGCAAAACAGTATGAAAAGAAATCTTATAAAAAAAGCAGCAGTGTGTATGGCAGCGGTGATGTGCATGGGAAGTTTCAGTCCGGCAGGGCTTGGTGGTGTCAGTGTTTATGCAGATACAGATGAAATCAGTGAAGATGTTATCGGTCAGTATGTAACCCAGGGTTATGAGAATCCAGAGTATGGATTTAAAATACAGCTTCCGGATAATTTTGTTCTGGAACCAAGACAGACACTGGTTCAGTTTAATGATCAGGATGTAATAGAACAGTCCAATTCGGACAGTGCCTATTCTTATGCCCGTACTCAGGCAGCATTAGGCACTCCGGTTCAGGTTTTTACAGCGTATACAGATACCACAACCTCTTCTTTGGCCGTACAGCTTCAGACTCCCGGAATAGGAAATGATCATTGGGATAAAGAAAGTGTAGTAGCTGAGAGTACAGCAAAAACATATGAGGACAGTCTGAAAGAAGTTCTGGGCGAAGATGTAGAGATCACAGACTTTGAAACAAGTGTAGATAGTGCAGAGTTTGCAGGGAAAGAGCATTACATGGGTATGTACAAATGCCTGGTAAACGGAACTCCTTATTACGGAACAGAGATTTACCTGGTTTCAGATGATGACCAGTATCTGCTGACAGTAGGTATGTCTTCTCTTGACCCGGATGAACTTACAGGTATGTTTGATTATTTCGCAACAATGTAGAGATAATGGGATATATGGAAAATAAGAATAAAGATTCAAATAAATATCTGGTATTATGCCAGGAGCAGATAAAAGGAAAAGGTGAAGACTTTTTCCTTTTTGAGCATGATGAGAACAGGCTGATTATGGGAGTTTTTGACGGATGTGGAGGAAGCGGAGCAAAAGTCTATCCTGCATTCGGAGGACTTACAGGAGCCAGAGTGGCAGCCAGGGCACTGGCAGCAGCTGCAAAGATCTGGTTTCAGGATTACATGCAGGGTGACAATCCGGAAAAAATTCTTAAAGTAATCACAGACAAAATGCTGACTACATGTAAGGAGAGAGGTGCTTCCGGACAGGCGCTGCTGGGAAGCCTTAACAGAGAATTTCCAAGTACCATAGCATTTTTTACAGCAGATAAGGATGAGAACAGTGTGGACTTCTACTGGTGCGGAGATTCCAGAGGATATATTTTGGATGGTAATGGGCTTCATCAGGTTACAGTAGATGATGTGACAGTGACAGATGCCATGATGAATCTCCGGGAAGATGCACCGATGACCAATGTAGCCAGTGCATCCAGACCTTATGAGATCCATAGGAAACAGGTGCAACTGTCAGAACCGGCAGTGGTATTTGCTGCTACAGATGGCTGTTTCGGATATCTTGCAAGTCCTATGGAGTTTGAAAAACTTCTTCTGGAAACCCTGAAAGAAGCAGAGAATGTGGCCCAGTGGAAAGATCTTCTGGAAAAACAGATTGCACAGGTATCAGGAGACGATTTTTCTCTGACATTATGGACCGGCTCTTATAAGGACTTTGAAACCATGAAAGAAACACTTGTGGAGAGACTGTCTTATATGAAAGAAACATATCCGTCCCCGGGAGAACTTTCAGAGGAAGAATTATTCCATCAGTGGGAAACATACAGGGATTCTTACGAATGTCTGTGGACAGCAGGAGAGAAACAGGATGCAGATTAAGGGCTATGAGATCAAAGGTGAACTGAAAACCAACAACAGTGGTTTTTCCAAATGGGGTTTTGCTACCAAAAACGGAAAAGATTATTTTATTAAAGAATTTATTGATCCGGTTTATCCAATACATACAGAACTTCTGGATCAGGCAATGATCGATCACAAAAGAAAAATATGTAAAGACTATGAAGACCGCAGCCGGTGCATGTATAACGCTATCAACAACTGTTCCGATGGTAACCTGGTAGAGATTGAGGAGTTTTTCAGAGAGGGCAGTCATTATTATCTGGTAATGGAAAAGATCACAGGTGTCAGCATGACTCTTGTAAAAAAACTTCCGGAGGCAGACAAAATAAGAATCTGTAAGGCTCTGCTTCACTGTATGGAGGGACTTCATCATGCAGGGATTGTCCATGCTGATGTGAAACTGGATAATGTGCTTTTCCGGAAACTTCCATCAGGAAAAATCACAGGGAAAGTAATCGATTTTGACAACAGTTTCTGGGAGGCACAGCCACCTTCTCCGGAAGAAGAGATCATGGGTGATCCGGTCTATATGGCACCGGAAACCTTTGTTATGATGGAAGAAGAGGAAGGCAGACTTACAAGGGCAATTGATGTGTTTGCCCTGGGAATTGTGTTTTATCAGATTTTTACAGGGGAACTGCCGGAATTTGATCATGAGAAATATGATTATGCTTTTGAAGCAGTGCTGGACGGAGGTGGTCTGACTTACAACAGAACGATTCCGGAACTGTGGAGAAAGATGATCATGGCTATGACAGAAAAAGATGTGAAAAAAAGGATCACGCTGGATGAAGCAGAACGGATGTGGAAGGGAACGGCATCGAAAGTTACCAGTACTATGGGAAATTTCTTCTCATCTGCAGGAGATCTTTAAATAAACAGCAGGAGGATAACAAAATGGCATTAAAGATGACTTACAATGTAGACATGTGTTTCTGCATTGATGCAACAGGAAGTATGGGACCCGTGATCAATACGGTAAAGCAGAATGCATTGTCTTTTTACAAAGATGTGGTTGCTGTTATGGAGAAAAAACAGAAAACCATCAACAGCATGAGAGTAAAGGTAATTATATTCAGAGACTACGTGGCAGATGAAGAACCTATGCTGATGACCAAATTTTTCCAGCTGCCCCAGGAAGCTGCACAGTTTGAATCCTGTATCAACAGTATTTATGCAGCAGGAGGCGGAGATGAGCCGGAAGATGGTCTGGAAGCGCTAGCTTATGCCATTCGTTCCGACTGGACCAAAGAAGGAACGAAAAAGAGAAATATTATTGTTGTATGGACAGATGCATCCACACATCCTATTGGCTATGCAAAAAATGAACCCAAATATCCAAAAGGAATGCCGGCAGATTTTAACGAGCTTACCCGCTGGTGGGGAGACTGCCAGATGGAACCTTATATCAAAAATGCAGCAAAGAGACTGGTCCTTTTTGCACCGAAGGTCCCTTACTGGGAACAGATTTCTTCTACATGGAATAATGTAATCCATTATCCGTCCACAGCAGGTAAAGGTCTGGAAGAATTTACCTATAAAGAAAT
>CAKUJT010000251.1 GCA_934661765.1 uncultured Senegalimassilia sp. | reverse complement strand
ACATATTTGGAAATCCTGGTTATATTGTCATCGTAGAGACAGCGGGAAACCCTGGTGACTTCCACCTGACCGTCCTCATAGCTTTTCATCAGGGAACTGCGGCAAAATGCGTGGATAAAATCGTCTCTGTCCTTTAATACCGGTATAAAAACAGAAGTCTCTGCAATAAAATGGTCAATGGAAGCGTCAGTATCCATCTTATAGGCCAGGGCAGAGGTGCCTCCGATCTTCAGAATTTTATCCTCTGTAAGATCGAAATGAAAGTAGCCGGCAGCATGGGTAATGGATGCCAGAAGAGAGTGGAGCTGGTTTTCATAAATCTTGCGTGCTGTCACATCATTGTCTTCACAGGCCACTGCGATCACGAAATCCCGATAGTCATCGGCGTTTCCGTTTCTGGCAATGAGCAGATAATAGTAATGGACAGTATCTGTGACAAGCCTGAAATGGCATTTGAAAGAGGCTTCCTGAGAAAGTCTTTCCAGCAGGGTTTCATAATTCAGGTGTCTGGACACATAGGAACGCTCATCCGGATGAACATATTTCTGAATGAGAAAATCAAATGACAGTTTATAGTCTGAATTATCTTTAATATCGAGATCCGCAAAAGCATCAGTAAATCTGGAACGATATACGGAGATTTTCCCGGTTTCCCGGTTTACGCCATAAACAGACATGTAGTCAGAAGCAAGCAGGTTGATGGCACCCAGCAAACGGAGAGAGTTCTCACCTGTGGGGATGGATTTTGACAGGCTTTCTCCTTCGGCTACTGTACTGAATACAAGGGCATGTCCTCTGCTGCCATCGGAATGTACCGTCTCTACTGCATCAACTGTCTCATAAATATGACGGATCGGATCCAGGTAAGTCTTTGGCCCCTGTATCCCCAGTGCTACAGGGCAGGGCGGGCATGGGGAATCAAGCCCCATAAGTGCCTTATAGCATTTCACTCCCGGCTGGAGATTGGGGTACAGCTGTTTGGCAGTGTCGTTATAGCTTAGGATATTATAGTCTTTGTCTATGCTGTAATATCCGGAAGAGTGTGTGTTCATAGTTTTGTACTCCTGGTGTTTAGTCAATGGCATTCAGTTAAGTTCAGATTAACGAAATAAAGTATATCATATCTTCAAAAACATAGGAAGCATTGTTTAGTTGAAAATAAATATAGAAAAAGTTTCCTTTGTGTGCCGTCTGGTGAGGGTTGTTTTTATGTGGGTATCAAACTCGTCATCCGGCAGATCATAGGCGGAAAGGATCCCATTGCTATGGATATCTTTCATACGGATGACAAATTTCATGTTTTTCCGGGTAAGATGTGCAAATGTGTTGAAACTTTCATAACCACGATCTGCCATCAGGATGGAAGGAACAGGGGCTGAATAACGGTCAACCATGAGGTTCAGTGCTGCGCACTCATGGAGCTTTTTCTTCCCCTGAACGTGGAAGTCACAGTAGACATTATTTATGGAAAGTACCTTAACTAAATGACATTGATTTTTCTATCATAATCGACAGAAAAATTAAAGAAGTCGGCGAAAGATTTCAAGATGAGGCACATATCATATATGTGAATTCCAGAAAACAGGACAATACAGAACTAGGAAGGCTCATGCAGGATCTACATTGTAAAAGGGCAGAAGAAATGCACAGTCAAGTTCTTGCAAAAAGGGTACATGAATTAAAAGAGATACAGAAAGGGGCCACCGCTTATGTGCCATGAAATGGAAAAATTTACAGCGAGGGAATGGAAAGCGGTGAAAAACGCGGTGAACTAAAAAGCGAAAGAAACAGCCCTTTCCATGACCAGAAAGAGCATATCAAAGATGGCATTGTCTACTGAAAACAGGAGAAACCCTTATTTATCGCCATAGTGTCCACGGCAAGCTGCAATGAAAATTCTCCCGTCTTCCATATGATATACGAGTCGATTTTTTTCATCAATGCGCCGACTGTATTCTCCTTGTAAATCACCTCTTAAGGCTTCTGGGTTTCCAATCCCATCCAAACAGCCATTGCGTTCAATATCTTTAATGAGAAGATTGATTCGTTTTAATGTCTTTTTATCCTGAAGCTGCCAATATAAATAATCATCCCAGGCTTCATCAGACCATATTTTTTCACTCATCCTCTACCTCAATCAGCTCGTGAGCAGTACCTTTACCAGTGCGGAGTTCCTGAACAGATTTCTTAACATGAGAAAGATTCGGTTCGGTAAAAAATGGATCAGGTGTCTGTGCAATATCAAAAGGAATACGTTTTTCACGAAGAACTGCTTTCACAAATATATTGATAGCTGTAGAAGTATTAAGTCCAACATTGGAACAAAATGCGTCAAATTCAATTTTATCATTTGCATCCACACGTGCAGTAAGCGTTGCCTGTGCCATAATGATGCCCCCTTTCTGTGTTCTATCTATTTATAATATAACACTATTGTATGCTAAATGCAAGCTAATGTAATACAAAATTACGTTTAAAATAAAAATTTACCTAGAAATTAAAAAAATCACGTGATCGGAAAGAAAAAAATACGATTACTTATATAGATGGTCTATCATAGACCTAAAGCTGAAAGGAATGAAAATTATGACAAAAATCATGCTGTTTTTATTATCAATTTCCCATATGGGTAAGGCCTGAGTACCTGTACATACTTCAAATCTGTATGTGAGTGAAGTGACAGATTCGTACTCTTATAATGAGGAAACAATATATGATAATGATTTTACAGCAGAGTATCAGGCAGGGCTTTGCAAAACATACATTGATGACCTGATTGCGGAAAAAGGGAAAGAAAATATTACATGAGAAGTATTGACAATCAGCAGATGAAATTTATTATAATGCACATAGGGAAAAAATGGATGACTGGAAGAATAAAAAACAGATTGTTATGGCGGCAGACAATAGAATTCTAATAGCATAGTTAATTTGTGACACAAAATAAAGAAAACGGACTGTTGACGCATACTACATCTTGTGTTATTATGATTTTGAGATTTGTATTTGTACCTGTAAAAGCAGGTAAGAAGTTCTTGTTTCGGGGAAGCCCGAAAGAAAAATTATGAGGGACATGGTTCCTGCCTTTTGTGATGGATAAGGTCATTTAGAATGGATTCTAAGTGGCCTTTTTTTGTTGCAAAAAACAAATACGGATCAATACCCGGAAAGGAGGAAAAACAAAAAATAAGAAAAGAAAGGAGACCAGAAGAACTGGTGAAATAAAAAGAAAGAATCTGGTAACGGACATTTGGAATTTATTCTGAATGTCTTTTTTGTTATGTGTGTCCAGCAAAGCTGGACTACACTTGCCGGTGCAAGTCCGGTCACGGTAATCGCCAGTGAGCCGTGTAGCTAAACTCGGTGCGTTGTAGTAATACAGGGTGCTAAGCGAG
>CAKUJT010000250.1 GCA_934661765.1 uncultured Senegalimassilia sp. | reverse complement strand
ATCAGAAACAGCTTCCCGCAACTGGTTGATGTAGATAACCTGCAGGCGGTACATTTTGGGAACATTGACCAGTGGCTAGAAGTGAGGGAGTAAAACTTTTTTCGGTGATATAGAAAAATCATCCCATAATTAGATACAGCCAATCGTTTTTTGCGGAAACTATTGATATTTCTTAGGGTATCGCATATAATTTAGTTAAACCAAGAGGTTTCGTGTAGCGGCACGCTAAAGCTGTACTGTGCCCGGGCAGGGTAATTACTGGGACTATTTGATACTCAGAAGGGTATTACGCCCACATCAGGGAGATACGGTGAGTCCGCGCCGGGGACTTAATGATACCGGCGACATTTTAGACATTCGGAAGGATGTCACGGCTGACAGCCAGCATAAAACCGCTTTTTAAGACTATGAGCACTGGATAACAAAAAAAGTTGTCCGGTGCTGTTTTTTATATTATAGTGATGAATGGGAAAAGATTTCTATATGTATTTGAAGACAGATATATTGAGGTGCTTTATAAAGCTGCCAATTTTAGGCACTTAACAGGTTGTGGCACGAACCTTTCAGCAAAAAAAGATGCTTCAGGCTTCGCAGATATATGAATTATCTGGTGGAGAATAGGGAGATCATTAGCCAGAACGATTACTCCACAGGAAGCCGCCCTTCTGTAAAATACCGGAAGAGCTGAAAAAATTGAGGCTTTATAAAATATACATGCTATAATAGGATCAACTGAATGATTCGTAAAGGAGACGAAAAGTTATGAACAGTATTTTTCACAGAATCAGTGTAAGAAAATATGAAGACAAACCAGTAGAAAAGGAAAAAATCATGGAAATCCTGAAGGCGGGAATGCAGGCGCCAAGTGCATGTAACCAGCAGCCTTGGGAATTTTATGTGGTAACAGACAAAGAAAAAATCCAGAAATTATCCAAAGTAACACCATACACCGGCTGTGCAGCAGGGGCACCTGCAGTGATCGTACCGGTCTATCATACAGAAGGACTTGTTGCACCATCTTTTGCACAGATTGATATGTCCATTGCCCAGGAGAATATCTGGCTGGAAACAGATACTCTTGGTCTGGGCGGAGTATGGTTTGGCATTGCTCCGGTAGAAGAACGCATGGAAGAAGTTCACAGACTTCTGGGGCTTCCGGAAAATGTAAAAGTTTTTTCCATGTTTGCACTGGGTTATCCGGCAGAGACAAGACCGCAGCAGGACCGGTTTGATCCAGAAAGAATTCACTTCATCGAAAAATAAAGAACTGACAGAGACATGACTGTTTGAAATTTTTTACAAATAAAGAAGGAAAAAATAGATGGAATTATTTGACGTTATAGACAGCAAAGGTAATCCTGCCGGACAGATTGTATCAAGGGAAAAAGCCCATGCAGAAGGAATTCCCCACAGAACAGCTCACATATGGATTATTCGGAAAAAAGAAGGCAGAGTGCAGATCCTTTTACAGAAACGCTCACAAAACAAGGATTCTTTTCCGGGAAAATTTGATACTTCCTCGGCAGGACACATCCAGGCAGGAGACGAACCACTGGAATCTGCACTTCGGGAACTGAAAGAAGAACTGGGAATCAGCGCAACACCGGAACAGCTGCACTTTGCCGGAACCTTCCCCATATCTTTCGCAAAAGAATTTCATGGAAAAATGTTTCAGGATGAAGAAATTGCCTTTGTCTACATCTATCAGGAGCCTGTGAATACAGCGGAACTTGTTCTTCAGACAGAAGAAGTAGCGGAAGTTCAGTGGTTTGATCTGGAAGAAGTATATGAACAGTGTGGAAAACGCAGGGAGATATTCTGTGTGCCCGAAGGGGGCCTGGGAGTGGTGCGGAGTTATCTGAAAAGTATTGAAAAGAATTAGGCTGAAAGAAAACGCCCTGGAGCACGTTTATTACTCATAATGAAACCTCCAAATGTAGTAAATTTCTATCTCCTATCAAGCGGACAAAGACAAATGAAAGAAGTAGAGCAGGTTGAGAAGTTTGTAAGATCTCTTTCTATTACCGTTCCGGTTAAATATGAGGATGAAATCTATAAATTATATCCGTTGGTCTGGATTCCAGAGCTACTATGGATCTGGATGCTACCATAAAAGGCACTATTGTTAGAGTAGGAGAAATTTATTATGAAAAATGAATTGATTTTGTTTGAAACGGCAGATAAGGAGATAAAACTTAATGTGTCTGTTAAAGATAGCACTGTATGGCTTAACAGAAATCAGTTAGCTGAGTTATTTGAAAGAGACGTGAAGACGATTGGTAAACATATTAATAATGCATTGAAAGAAGAATTGGATAATTCAGTTGTCGCAAAATTTGCGACAACTGCTTTAGACGGTAAAATTTACCAGGTAGAGCATTATAATCTGGATATGATTATTTCTGTTGGATATAGGGTAAAATCTAAGTAAGAGAATTGCTGCTTCATTGTTTTGGGAATTTTTAAATAAAAATAATTTTTTATATAAGGATGGAACAAAGCGAATAAGCGATGGAGCGATGGTTGCTATTACGTTGATGATTGCAGAGTCTAATCCATCGGAAAAGGATATTATGGTTAATTTGGTAATGAATTTATTAACAATATAGGATAATAGCAAAATTCCAGGACATGGCTATCGTATTCTGGCAGAGGTAACGAGAAAAGAATCTGTCGAGCGTTATTGCAAAATTCGTAGATGGTAAAAAAATCTTATAATAATCCATGGAGGAAGTAAAATATATGTGGATTTTTTTCAAAAATATTCTTGACGTGAGGAAAACCACATGGTATTTTATTTTTGGAAAAATGGGAATTATTTTAAAGGCAAACCTGTTGAAAGGCAGGGACGCAAAGCCAGAAGGGGCTAAAGTCAGAAAGTTTGACCATGTCAGCCGGTTGCCACTGTTTCCATATCATATATGGAAAAGATGTGAGAACGGAAGAAATTTCGATAACTTTTATACTATATAGATGTATGATTTTAACTGAATCAAGTAAGTCCCCTGCTTCAATTGCGAAAAGCAATAAGCAGTGGGTGGGGACTTGCTTGTATCAGGAGGAGTGCAAACTCATTCTGATAAACTGCGGAGCAGTTATTCGGTTATGAGAAAGTAGCGAAGCGGATTGCGAATATCCGCTTGATAGAAATATAGTAGGGACACTGGCAGATTTTGGCAGGTGTCCTTTTTGTATGCAAAAATGGGTGACAAAACTGGCAGGGACGGGTTCTCTGTATACAGATAAAAGCAGGATGAAGAAGGCATAAGATGGAGAGAGGATTTTTATAAAATGGGAAATTATGAAGACAAAATATATTCTTTAGGTGAGGCTGTAACGGGACAGACACAGGATATGTCACAGGCCGTACAGAAAACACTGGAAAATAATGGCGGGGTAGGTATAATG
>CAKUJT010000249.1 GCA_934661765.1 uncultured Senegalimassilia sp. | reverse complement strand
CTCTCTAATGGAAGGTTGTCCTTATTCTTTTCGCCAGCAGGAAAAGTAATATCTGAGAACTTACGCTGTTCCCAAGCTTCTGTAAATCCTTTGAATCTGATACGTGGTTTTTTCATTGTTTCTGACATTTTACTCACCCTGCAGCAGTGCTTTTAGTGCACTGAGTCCTTTCATATCAAATTCATCACCTTCAAGATCATCAATCATGCTGCATAACTGGCGCTCTGTTTCATTTATCTGTGTTTCCAGCTCATTGTACGTCGTTTCATACTTTCTGGACAAACTCTGGATTTTATTGATAAGATTATCAATAATGTTATCCGGCAGACCACAAAGGTTATCCATAAGACTTTTTATCCACTTTATTTCCAGCAATGAATATATCTGTTCATCTGAAAGCTGCTCGATAGTCTCTTTGGTCTTTTCATGAAGCAATGCAGTTTCTTTCTTTATTTCCTTCTTCAGTCTTTTTTCCTCGCTCTGAGCATTATCAGCTCGCTGCAGCTTTTCCATAAAAGCCACCATTTCTGGCGTCTTCTCTTCTTTTTTCAGTGATTTCAATTTCTTCGTCACTTCTTTGAATACAAATGCATCATTAGAATCATTTAAAACATCCGTTTCTTTTTCTTCCTCTGTCATTTCTTCGATGATTGATTCGTATTCAGATGGAATCTCCGCAAGACGAGACTCTTTCATTTTAAGTTCACGATTTTCATCTTGAAGAATAGTATCCTGAACAAGTGCACATGGAATCACATGACCTACCCAGCCTTCCTGTATTTCCTGATCTTTACCGTCCTTTTTCTTAATCACCAGATTAGGATCAACTTTCCGTATTGCCTCAAAGCCTTCTGTCTGTATAATTTCCAGATCAATAGAAATTTTTCCCCATTCATTATCGAGAAGCTGGTATGCCTCATATTTATCGATCAAAGGTATATCTTCAAGTCTCCTGAAGATATCTTCACTTATTATATTCTCTTCTTTGGTCACTGCAAGAGTTCCCATGTTGTCGATCAGCTCATGCTTCAGATAGTCATTGAAACTGCTGAATGCATCTGTAAACTTATTATTAAAAGCTGCAACATCGTGCTGATTTTTTATAGCTTCTTTTATATCATCTGTTTTAAGTTCAAGATATGGAGATTCACTGTTTTGGAACAGTTCATGCTTTAAATCAGGAAATGCATCCCAGTACTCCTGAAGTGTCTCGATTTCAGATGCAGGTATCCCTCCAAACATGGACGCATAAACATCCCAGCTTTCAGCACTTTCCGAAGAATCCACATACCGAGGTATATTCAGATTATATTCGTTTGCTCTGATTTCCTCGCGATCAACGACTTTTGCGTACTTCTCAACTGATTTACGCCTGATTACGGTATCCGAAATACGTTTTATATCCGATGCTCTTAGTTTATTGTTTTTGCCTTCCTTTACAAACCCCTTCGATGCATCAATTATCAGCACATCTGTATTTTCTCTATGCTGTTTTAATACCATGATTATCGTCGGAATGCCTGTCCCGAAAAAAATATTTGCAGGCAGACCGATTATAGTGTCGATATGGTTGTTTTCAATAAGATTTTTTCTTATCTCTCCTTCTTCTCCACCTCTGAAAAGTACTCCGTGAGGAAGAACAATAGTCATGATACCATCCGGTTTGATGTGATACAGATCATGCAGCAGGAACGCATAGTCTGCTTTTCCCTTTGGTGCAAGTCCAAACCTGTTATATCTTGGATCATGCTCCTTACCTGATGGATCCCAAGCCTGACTGTATGGTGGATTTGAAACTACTGCATCCACATATAACGGATCGTAAGTATTCGTTGGATCATTATCATCAAAGTACGGCCAGTCATCCTCAAGCGTATCTCCATTTCTTGTTACGATATTATCCGGTTTGATCCCGCGCATAACAAGATTCATACGCGTCAGGTTATATGTATTTTCTTTAAGTTCCTGTGCATAATACTTGATATTATTATCATCTTCGATATATTTTGCAATACAATGTCCTATATTGATAAGGAGCGATCCAGATCCACTTGTCGGGTCATATATTTTAATTTCATTTTTATCCTTTAAATGATTCGCTACGATTTCAGACATCAGCAGAGAAACTTCATGAGGAGTATAAAATTCTCCGGCTTTTTTACCTGCATTTGCAGCAAATTTTTCAATCAGATATTCATAAATAAAGCCGAGGACATCATAGTCCTGTTTGCCATCCATAGGGATTTCTTTTATCAGCTGCAACAGGCCACTTATCGCTTTTGTCTGCGTACCTGAACTGTCTCCCAATTTGCTTAAACCTGTTTCCAGTGTACGGAAAACATTTTCAAATACTTTTTTATGCGAGTTGTGTATCAAGCGGCTGAAAGCAGACAGTGCATCTCTTACATTCGAAACATCAAAGTCTCTTCCCATTTCCAGCCATGTTGAAAACAGATTTTCATAGGCTATAAAATAGCCAATATTCTGCTGTATGTATTCAACTGTTTCAGGATCTTCTTCGGATACAGCTTTAATATCATCTTCTGCAAAATCATTTTCCTTTAAAAACTTTACCTCCTGATCGGACAGATATTTATAAAATATAAAACCTAATATATAGTCCTTGTATTCATTGGCTTCTATTTTTGAACGCATCTTATTTGCAGATTCCCATATTTTATTTGCAAGCTGCTGTTTATTCATAACGATATTCCTCCATATTATTTAAGGTGATTAACACTTCACCTTATTACTAACGATATTACTTTCACTTTACCGAAATCGCTTTATCTACCATTTCTTTATATTCATCCACTGCTTCCTCCGGTCCAATGATCCTTATCCCTCCGCCGAACTGGAACACCCAGCCATAAAAGGTCGGGCTCAGGTCTACCGGGACTTTTGCAAGGAACTTTTCTTCTGAAAGTCCCTCAGTCTCCACATCAAGACCAAAGCGGTCGATCACGTATTTCATCAGTGCCGTGTCACACTCGAGTTCCACTGTGGTTTCTTCACCGCTGAACATCTGGAACACCTTATTGGAGTATGCTGATACATCGAAACCCTCAGGTTTTGGTACAGCATCTTCTTCCATTATCTTCGGTGTTTTCATCCTGTCGATCCGGAATGCCGTGACTGTCTCACGCTTATCAGAATATCCGAGGACATAATAGTAATCCTCATTCCAGTAAAGCACATAGGGACTGAGGATATAGACTTCACCATCGTTTCTCAGGATCTTCTCTTTCCTGCCGTTGTACTCCGTATACTGGAAGCTGATCTTCTTTTTCCGGTTTATTGCTTCTGTGATCGTATCAATTATGTAATACAGTCCTTTGTTATCGGCTTTCGTTTTTCCGATGGCTCGTACATGCCTTTTAAGCTGCTCACGCTGCTGCATGCCTGCAAGTGACATAATCT
>CAKUJT010000248.1 GCA_934661765.1 uncultured Senegalimassilia sp. | reverse complement strand
AACCTCGACACCAACATCCGGGGCCTGCACTGCCTGGGTGACTCCTCCGGCTGGACCCGCGGCCTGATGATGGCCTCTGTCATGGGCGTGCTTATGGGCCGGAAGCTGGCCGAAAAGGAAGGATGCTAACTTTTTAAACTGATGAAAAAGAAAAATTCGGTTGTACTGCAGGATAACCCATACTACAAAATGAGCCAGATCGATATTGGACAGTATCCTCAGGAATTTTGGGATATAAGTGAGACTATTACAGAATTATCTTATTTAACTCACAGTTACTTTCGATACTACGGAAAATTTCCATCTAAAATCGGAAAACTTATCGTTGAGGATTTAGATGATCGACATGCGCTCTCTCCGGCAAACGATTTTGTGCTGGACAATTATGCCGGATCTGGTACTACTCTGGTAGAAGCCAAATTGCACGGTTATGATTCATTTGGTATTGATATCAATCCTTTTGCTGTACTGGCATGCAAGGTAAAGACTAGAAATTATAGTGTACCTGCCTTGAAAGCCTATTGGGCAGATCTGTATAACGAGATTTCTGCATACAATAATATGCTACTGCCTTTTGATGTGCAGCAGTCCCTTTTTGCCAATGTCAGCAGTGATTTTTCTGTCCGAATTCAAAATGAAACTAATGATTTCAAAGAAAACAATCCTGATGCCGAAAAATGGTTCACACAGAGTGCACTTACCGGACTTGCTATTATCAAATGCCTGTTGCTAAAGCGCCCAGCAACAGATGAGCGTGACTTCTTTGAGCTTGCTTATTTTGCCATTATTCGACGTGTTTCCACAGCACATGATGGTGAGGTTCGTCCACATGTCAACAAGAAAAAGCGTGAGCGGAATGTGATGGACGCATATGCCAAAAAAGTATCAGAAATGATTGCTTTGATGGGCGAGTGGAATCAAGTCACAAAAGATTCTGTAATTTCCGATGCTCTCCTTTGCGATAATGCTTCTACCGTATGTGTCACAGATTATGTCTGTCATCTAAAGGAAAAGACAAACAAGCAGTTGGGTTTGGTCGTCTCGCATCCTCCATATTTAAATTGCTTCGATTATATTCCCGTCTACAAACTGGAATTCATGTGGACTACAGGATTTGACGATCTTTTCTTTGGGTACAGTTACAAAGAAATCAAGGAGATGGAGATTAAGTCTTATCCGGCCAGTTCTTCCGAAAATATTGAGAATTACTTCTTGCATAATCGCAAAGTATACGAAGCCGTTTTTAAAAACCTTCGACATGGTGGATACTGCTGTATTGTAATTGGTGACTGCACCGTACAGGAAAAACTATTCGAGGTACACAAAGCCTTTATTGCCATGCTGGAAGATATCGGCTTTATCACAGATAAAATCGCATATCGAAGTACCGCCTATGGCATCGGCCAATACGCCTATCGACACAGAGCCGACTATAATGAGGATATGAACCGTAAAAAGGATGGCGTTTTGTTTTTCAAGAAACCCTAAAACACCCTGACATGAAAAATCCGACAGGTACCACCGGAAACTGTGGTATCTGCCGGATTTTTGTTACACAACGGGAGTTACGACAAGAGAATGATTCGAGTAACCGAATTTCACATATTTTCTGATTACGATATCGTAAAAGACACGATTCTCATAATAAGTCAGAATATCATTGATCGCCTGCCGCACATCCTGATTTCGTTCAAACTCTTTCTTAGAAATTTTATTAAGCATCTGTACCCCAAAACGTTCTTCAAACAGCTCAAATGCTTTGATAATCACTGCATCGGGCACAATCACATTGTGATCTATACAAGTTTTAATCACATTCTGAGATTTTTCCTCCCAGTGTGAAAACTCACAGATCACATGAACAAATGTCATGTGTTTCTGTCCCGCCGGAACTTCTTCTTTTCCCCAGTATCCGTCAACCTTTTTACGAAGATCCATTGCCACCAGTGAAGCCTGTTTCGCTTTTTCAATGGTTTGCGGACCAGTCAAGCAGTCAAATAAAGCAAAGACTGCGGTCTCGCTCACAACACTTTGAAGTCGAATCGTTTTGCAGGAGCGGATAATCGTTGGAATTTCTTCCAACATATTACCGTGTGCTGTTGTCACAAGGCAATGGTTCTCCTCATCTATCACAATCTTAATGTTCTCTCCCACATTAAAAAGGAAAGTGCGCCGTACTTCTGGAGTTGAATTTGCAAAAATTACAACCTCAACCGTGTTGGGGGCAACAATTCTTTTCACCTTTAATTGAAATGTAACAGGTGCAGGCTGCCAACGTCCAGTGAATTCAATCTCGAATGATTCATCGGTAGTAATTTTTCTTAAATGTCGGCCATTTTTACCAGAAGTTGTTTCTTCAACACCTACACATTTGCATTCAATTGCACCAAAAAGATGCCGACCATTTTGATCTTTGTTGAAAAAGCCAAATTCCACCTTATGCCCTGCGGTAGTATATCCTTCGAGCTTTTCCTCTGTAGACAATCTTTCAACAAGCTCTGGATTCTGACACACTGCACCCATGGTCAAAATTTCCAGCATATCACCAATCTTGCGCCCAATCTGATGCCCTTTCAGATTATAGTTTGCAATACACTTATAAACACTGGTGATATATGTAAAATCACGGAGTTCTGTGTTAATATCAATTCTCATTGCTCTACATCAGGTGATCCTTTACAAGTATTTGATTCCATGATACAATTAATTGCAAAAAATGTAAACCGCATATATGCGGTATTACGGAGGTTTGTTAATGGAAATCGGTCGAGCGTTGAAATACTATCGAGCATTGCATCACCTTACACAAGGTGATGTTGCCGCTTTGTCCGGCATCAATGAAAAATATCTAGGCCGCATTGAACGTAATGAATCCGTACCAACCATAGATAAGCTTGAGCAATTGTGCCTAGCTTTTGACATAAGAACCTGTGACCTGCTTATGGCAGTTCCTGAAGGTACACCCGTAAATTCCAGCTGTACAAACGAGAAAATTTTCTCCTTGCCACCTAAAATTGTATATTATTGCAACTGCTGCGGATGTACTTTTCAATCAAATCTGGCCGACACTGACACCGATGATATCCGGTGCCCAGAATGTGACTGTATCTATGATCCTGAAGATGGCTATATCGAAAAATCTATTGTTTATTAGGGTTCAATTTCACAATGCGCAGACAAAAAGGACTGCTCCGGCGGAGCAGTCCTTTTGTAATTTCAGCGCAGCTTATTCCGATTTGGAGAATTTGACAGGCAGCGGGTTCTGATGCACCTCCTGTCAAGAAAATTCGGTTTGTTTTGGGCTTTTATGTATTTTCTTGCCAGATTCAATTGATTTTTCACCAAAAAGCCGGTATACTATTCCAAGAGTACTGTGCGTTGTGCCCAATGCACAGCGCGCACAGGGAGGTATTGCTATGCACGATTCCCCGGGAAGCGTCGT
>CAKUJT010000247.1 GCA_934661765.1 uncultured Senegalimassilia sp. | reverse complement strand
TTTCGGCTAATATCTTTCGATGCCTCTCTCTGTAATGTCTGCGATAAGTTAATCCCACCACACATAGCAATACAATGCAGCGAAGTAATCAGCCCTATCACAAAAAGCATTCCATAACTCATACTTGCATCTGCCAGAGAATCCGGTGCAAGCCGATTCAGTATTCCAAAATGCTGTAAAAGCAAAAATACTGCCAAAATTATAGTCAGCTCCCGCACTGCCCGTAATGCGATATCTTTTCGGGAATTTGGCTCAGCCTTCGCATCATATCCTAAATCATTTATGATACGAATAATTTCCTGCAATGTAATTTTATTCGCATCATATAAAACTTTTGCTACTCTTGTTTCATAAGAAACAGAAGCTTCTTTAATCTCTACTCTTTTCCTCAAACAATTCTCTATTTTCTTCTGACAATTTATGCAAGTCATCCCGTCAATATATAATTGCCTGCGTTCCATGATGTTCTCCTTTCCAGTAAAAAAATTTACAAAAGTAATTTTTAAATTCTCTTAACCTGAGTGCTTGCTTTCTTCATATTCGAAAGTAAAATCTGCAAAAACAAAATCAAAACTCTTTTAAGCAGAAAAAAACTGTTACAATAGACTTTTTCTATCATAACAGCTTCAACCTACTATTTTAATGGGTTTATTATATAAAAAACCTCTTTTGCTGTCAATATTTTTACTACAGTTCACAGAAACTTCATTTGTTACTTCAACATTATTTTTCTCCATCACAAAGTTTCTTTCTGTTATTTTTATAAACGAACAGGTAATTTACATGGTTAACAGGATTTTCTGAAAACATAATAAGAAGAGGAAAGCAAATGCTATCCTCTTCTTATTATGTTCTTTAATATTAACACTTTCTGTTATTATCGTTACTTAACTCTAACAGTCATTTTATTAAAGGTTCCACTTTGTGAATATACATATATTACACATCTTCCTTTTTTCTTTGCTTTCACTCTACCAGAAGCACTCACTGTAGCAATGGCAGGATTTGATGACTCGAAACAAATATCCCTATGTCTTTTTACCTTTAGCTTCTTCTTTTCAGGTACCTGTTCTGCCTTTATCTTGAAGACTTTCCCACATTTTAACTTAACTATTTCCTTGTTAAGTTTCACTTTCTTATAGTTACCAACCTTGCCTCCAGCAGTTGCCACATGAATAGTCTTTGAAGATGCAATTACTTTCTGACCTGCCCCTGTCATTTTATAAGCAATAACTACATACTTATAATAGGTGCCTTTCTTCAGCTTCATCATTTTCTGAGACATTTTTGCCGTACTTATAACTTTTCTAAGAGGATATACTTTTCCATTCGAATTACATCTATTACCATAGATAATATAACCAGAAGCACCTTTAACCTTTGTCCAAGACAGATTGATATAATTTTTTCCTGCCTTTTTAGCTCTTAACTGGAGACTGTTAAATGTTGAATCTTTAATATCTCCATCACTCCTGTTTCCTGTAATTTTCTTTTCTACCCTATTAACAGAAGTCGGATTTTTAATATCTCCTTTAATATTCTTTTTAGGAATTACCTTTTGAGCAACGATAACTGTTCCACAGATAGAACACTTACTTCCTTCTGTTAAGCCACTCTCTGTATACGTTGCTGCTTTTCCGGCTATCTTTTCTGCTTTGTGGCCCGTTGCTTTGATGATTTCCTGTTTCTTAAGGACTTCTCCACAGACAGAACATTTACTTCCTTCTGTTAAGCCGTCCTCTGTACAGCTTACTGCTTTTCCGGCTATCTTTTCTGCTTTGTGTCCTGTTGCCTTGATGACGGTATCTTCTTTGTTGATTTCTTTTGCAGCGTCCGCATCGGCAAAGAGTTTCTTACAGCCGGAACATACATAATATTCTTTATTTCCGTTTTCTGTACAGCTTGCTGCTTTCGCTTCTGTCTTACTTAACTTATGTACATGTGCTAAAACAGGGATGACTTCTGTCTCTACGTGAGTCTTATCGTTCTCACAGACTCTTCTTCGACTTCCTTCCTCTGTCTCACTTGCTTCTTTTGTCACTTCCCAAGCAGACCATTTATGGCCGGTTGCCTTGATGACTTCCTGTTTCTTAAGAATTTCTCCACAAACGGAACATTTACTTCCTTCTGTTATGCCATCCTCTGTACAACTTGCTGCTTTTCCAGCCATCTTTTCTGCTTTGTGGCCCGTTGCTTTGATAATTTCCTGTTTCTTAAGGACTTCTCCACAAACAGAACATTTACTTCCTTCTGTTATGCCATCTTCTGTACAGCTTGCTGCTTTTCCAGCCATCTTTTCTGCTTTGTGGCCTGTTGCTTTGATGACTTCCTGTTTCTTAAGGATTTCTCCACAAACGGAACATTTACTTCCTTCCGTTAAGCCATCTTCTGTACATGTTGCTGCTTTTCCGGCTATCTTTTCTGCTTTATGGCCCGTTGCCTTGATGACTTCCTGTTTCTTAAGGATTTCTCCACAGACAGAACACTTACTTCCTTCTGTTATGCCGTCTTCTGTACAGCTTGCTGTTTTTCCAGGTATCTTTTCTGCTTTGTGTCCCGTTGCTTTGATAATTTCCTGTTTCTTAAGGACTTCTCCACAGACGGAACATTTACTTCCTTCTGTTATGCCATCCTCTGTACAGCTTGCTGCTTTTCCAGCCATCTTTTCTGCTTTGTGGCCCGTTGCCTTGATGACTTTCTGTTTCTTAAGGACTTCTCCACAGACAGAACACTTACTTCCTTCTGTTATGCCATCTTCTGTACATGTTGCTGCTTTTCCGGCTATCTTTTCTGCTTTGTGTCCTGTTGCTTTGATGACTTCCTGTTTCTTAAGGATTTCTCCACAAACGGAACATTTACTTCCTTCCGTTAAGCCATCTTCTGTACATGTTGCTGCTTTTCCGGCTATCTTTTCTGCTTTGTGTCCTGTTGCTTTGATGACTTCCTGTTTCTTAAGGACTTCTCCACAGACGGAACATTTACTTCCTTCTGTTATGCCATCCTCTGTACAGCTTGCTGCTTTTCCGGCTATCTTTTCTGCTTTGTGTCCTGTTGCTTTGATAATTTCCTGTTTCTTAAGGATTTCTCCACAGACAGAACATTTACTTCCTTCTGTTAAGCCGTCCTCTGTACAACTTACTGCTTTTCCGGCTATCTTTTCTGCTTTATGGCCCGTTGCCTTGATGACTTCCTGTTTCTTAAGGATTTCTCCACAGACAGAACACTTACTTCCTTCTGTTATGCCGTCTTCTGTACAGCTTGCTGTTTTTCCAGGTATCTTTTCTGCTTTGTGTCCTGTTGCTTTGATGACTTCCTGTTTCTTAAGGACTTCTCCACAGACAGAACACTTACTTCCTTCTGTTAAACCATCTTCTGTACAGCTTGCTGCTTTTCCGGCTATCTTTTCTGCTTTGTGTCCTGTTGCTTTGATAATTTCCTGTTTCTTAAG
>CAKUJT010000246.1 GCA_934661765.1 uncultured Senegalimassilia sp. | reverse complement strand
GCGAAGAAGCCCATGAGCAGCATGATCTTCCACGGCACGGAGACGCTCACCCACGTTTTCTGCGGCCGTTCGCCTTCAGGCAGCAACTCGAAGCCGCGTCGAGCGCACAGCAGCGCCGCTACGGGAAGCAACGCCGTCATCGCAAACAGCCACGGCATCTTAAAGCCCATGTACACATACACGATCAGCGCACCGAACACCAGGGATGACGCGTAATACAGCGTTACGCGGATGGGATTCAAGCATCCATACAGTTCGCTGAAGATCAAGATAATCAAGCCCAGGCCCAGACCGCCGAATACAGAGCTTGCAAAGCCAAGCAGCAGCGCGAGCGACGGCATGAAACACGACGCGAACAGCAGCACGGTTGACAGCAGCATGAAACTGCCGCAAAGGATATATACCCGGGCTCTGTTGAACAGCGGGCCGATCCTGCGCGCAAGCGCCACGCACGCCAGCATTTCGACGATGGCGGTGAGATCGAAGATGTCGCGCATGGAAACGGAAAAAGCCGAGAAGCCGACGAACGACCCCACAAAGGTGATCTCTATCCAGGCGCGGTACACGCCCAACCCTAGAAACGCCAAAGGGATGGGCACCAGCACATCCCGCAACGAACGGCGTGCCTGCTTTCCTTGCGCTTGTTCGCCGTTCGACGGCTTCGCTTGCGCCACGCTCTGTGCCGCTACATTCGAACTGTGCAAAACCGTCCCCCCATCACCTTGTCCAATTGGGGTTATGCATCCATGTAACCCCCTCTCCCTTCCTCAATTGTATACGACCTCTTAGGTGCAACGCTAATGCGGTCGGAAACTATAGCGGGAGTATTGCCTGTTCAAGATGGGGTTATTGCGAGGGGTTATGGAAATAGCCCCCTTGATTTCGCGAGGGGATGATGAATCGACGCGTTTGTGAAGATATTGTGCAGGGCACAGCAACGAGTTTTGGAGGGCGAAGGGATCGTTGCTCTACCCCGTTGAGCATGCAAGCGGATGCTTGAGCATGCAAGCGGATGCGGGGCTCGCATATCGAAAGGAGTTACTCATGTCCAAGGAAATGTCGCGTCGCGATCTGCTCAAGATGAGCGGGCTTGCGGCAGCAGGCGTCGCGGGAGCATCGCTGCTGGGCGGCTGCGCGCCGAAAGCAGCATCGAGCGCATCCGATTCAGGCAAGGCGGCAAACGGCGGCTCGACCGCCGCAACCACTGCGGCAGGCCACGAGCGCGCAGGGCTTCCGAGCTTCCTGAGCGCGCCCGAGCCGATCAAGGACGTGAAAACCACGAAGGATTACGACGTCGTGATCGTTGGCGCTGGCGCCGCAGGCATCCCCGCCGCCATCACCGCCAAGGAAGCGGGCGCAAGCGTCGCCGTCATCCAGAAGGAAAGCACCGCCATCTCGCAAGGCAACACCGCAACGGGCATCCTGCTTGACAAGTCCGATCCCGCCGGCGTCGAAGCCGTGGTGTCGAAGCTGATCTCCGAGCATGATTACCGCGCTAAGCGCGAACAGGTGGAGCTGTGGGCGAAGAACTCCGGCGAGGCCATCACCTGGCTGTTCAACCTGGCACAGCAATGCGGCGCGCAGGTCTCCGACACCACGAAGAAGTGGACGTCGAGCATTGCGAAGGTCAACGACTACGAGATGAACTACTTGTCCATCGACTTCGGTCCGAAGCCCTACAACACCGGCGAAGGCATGAAGACGCTGGCTGAGTACGCGGAAAAGCGGGGCGTCGAGTTCTTCTACTCCACCGAGGCGAAACAGCTCGTGGGCGACGCATCGGGCATCACGGGCGTTATCGCCAAGGGCGCCGAAGGTAACATTCAGTTCAACGCGAAAAAGGGCGTTATCCTGGCTGCTGGCGATTACCAAAACGACGACGAGATGGTGAACTACTATCTTCCGGATCTGAAGCACCTCGGCCGCAAGCAGACGAACAAGACCGGCGACGGACACAAGATGGCCATTTGGGCCGGCGGCGCGATGGAGGACCTCGGTCACACCAAGATGCTCCATGACTTCGACGGCGGTCCGGGCTCCATGTGCGATATGCCGTTTTTGGCAGTGAAGATGGACGGCACGCGCTTCTGCGATGAAACCTGCGGCATGTCGCTTATGAACAACTTCCTGCGCAGCGACGCCGATCAGGGCAACTATTGCCAGATCTTCGACAACAACTACACCGAGACCGCTGCAAGCTGGCCGGGCAAGCTGTTCGACCAGGAGGCCATCAAGGCGTACATGCCCGAAGAGCCTGGCGAGAAAAAGGGCGTTTACGAGGGGCAAATCGCAACGTTTAAGGCAGATACGCTTGATGAGCTTGCCAAGAAGCTGGGCATCACCGACGCCGCCGCGTTCAAGAAGGCCGTCGAGCGCTACAACGAGCTGGTTGCGAAGGGCAGCGACGAGGACTTCGGCAAGCAAGCGAAGTGGCTCGCGCCCATCGATACCCCGCCGTTCTACGGCATCCATCGCCATGTTCGTGTATCGGCCATCGTGTCCGGCGTGAACGTCGATAAGCACATGCAGGTGCTCAAGGATGGCACCGAGGAGCCGATTCCCGGTCTGTTCGCCATCGGCAACGTTGCCGGTAACTTCTTCGCCGGCGTCGACTACACCATGTGGATGCCGGGCTTGTCCCTTGGCCGTGCCCACACGCAGGGCTATGTGATCGGCAAGTACGTGGCCGAACTGTAAAAACCCATGACCTTCGGATAGGCGTTTCGGAGCGTTCCTCGTCCTCGAAACGTCCCCGAACGGATCATCCCCCCTTAGCTGAGCGCCCCCATCTCCCTCCGGGCGCTCAGCGTCTTGATTGAACCGAAACAAAAGGAGCACACCATGGAAGCGCCGACGAACAGCGCAGACGCGCGCAGCAAGAACAGCAAAAAACCGCTGATAGCGGGTATCGTCGTTGCGGTTGTGGTGCTAGCGGGCATCGGTTTTTGGACATGGCACAACACGCCAGGTTTTTGCGGCGTGTGCCATACGCCCATGAGCACGTACGTTGCAACGTATGAAGCGCAACCTAACACGCAAGCGACGGACAAATGGGGCAACGACGTGACGAATTCGAATGCCATGCTGGTGGTCACGCATAAAGAAGCCGGCGTGGAATGCCTGTCGTGCCACGTCCCGAGCATCACTCAGCAAATCGGCGAGGTGACCGAGACTATCACGGGCGATTATTACTACCCGCTATCTGAAGTCAGCATTTCCGCCTTGCAGGAGAATTCCGGACAGAACGCAAGCGACGAGGCCGCCTTCTGCCTGAAAAGCGGCTGCCATACCGATGCAAGCGGCACCGAGATCTCCACGCGCGAGGACTTGATGAAGGCGACTGCAGGCAAAGCGTTCAACCCGCATAGCAACCATCACGGCGAAGCAAACTGCAGCGATTGCCATAAATCGCATCGCGCATCGGTGATGCAGTGCACGCAGTGCCACAACGATGCCGC
>CAKUJT010000245.1 GCA_934661765.1 uncultured Senegalimassilia sp. | reverse complement strand
CCTGCCTGATAATCTTTTTTTGTCCTGTCAAAGAAGATAATATCTCCATCTTTGCATGAAGGGGACATTGCATAATCGTCTATACGATAGATTCCAAAAGCTCCAAACAGCAGAACCCAGAATATCAGTGCCAAAACTATGATTTTTATCAGTACAGCCAATGCTTCCGCTTTGATTCTGTCTATCATCTGCTCTTTCTCTTTCTTCTTCGAATCATTCCATTTCCGATCAGCAATATACTTCCTGCAAATACCCATGTTGAAAGCTTCCTGTCAGAAGGCAGTCTGATTCCGGTATCCGGCGGTACTTCTGTCTGAGGGATTATAATAGAACTTCCTGCTTCCGTCTTCAGATTTTCACAGCTTAAACTATTCACAACCCTGTCTCCTGCCTTTCCATCCGGCAGAAACATTGTAAGATCAATTTTCAGAGTTGCCTGCACCGGAAGTTCACCTACAGCTGCAATCGCCACAGGTGCAAAATTCTCTGGCAGACTTGCCTTTCCAGTTGTGCTGTCAACAGATAATTTGGTCCATTTTTCACTTTCAAATTCTGTCTTTTCATAATTTGGACTGATTTTTCCTCTGTCCTCTTCCGAGTTACTGTAGTACAGCTCGATAGACCCCAACAGATTCAGATTTTTTATGACCAGTTCTATTACCTGACACTCGCCTGAAAAAGAACTTCCACGCCCATCCCCATTATAAGGAAATCCATCTATGGCGATCATGTCCATATCATTCGCCCCATTATTTCCAACATTCAGCGTAAACTGCATTGGATCACCAGCTTCTACAAGTGGAGTCTTTGTCAGCTTTGAAATACTGATCGCATTATTTTTTGTAACCTGGATACTCAATTCTGCCAGATTTTCATTTGTAGCATTAAACTCTCTTTTCTGTTCTTTACTTCCCCATACAAGTGCCTTGTTAGAAAGCTGATCATTATTTTTTACGTCTGTAGTTACATTATCCGGTGTTCCGATCAGGCATGAATAATACACTGGTGCAAATATCGTTGTTTCTTCTTCCGTAACTACAACATCTTCTAATGTCCATAGCAGCGTAGTTGTTCCATCAGCATTATTTGTAATCTCTGGTTCCATAGCTGTTCCATCGGAAACTGTTCCCTGCAGTCCTTCTTCGGACTCTTTATAAGTTCCTCCCCAATAAGCACTTCCTTCAATATAGGTGAGTCCAACCGGCAGTGTATCTTCAACATAAAGATCCGTGGTGATACTAGCTCCTTCTGTTATTGATTCACCTGCTGTCCTTTTCGCGGACAGATTCAACCTATAGTCTGCTATTCTCTGCCCTGTATCTATATCATACGCAATCTTTTCTAGTCCACTCGCATTTGTCTGCGCTATATCTTTTGTAATTTTCGTCGTAAACAAAACGACAAGACAGGAATCGCCATAACTGACTCCAGCAGTTCCTCCCAGATATCCCTCAGGCCCATATTCTGCTTTTTGATAATTATTCAATCCATCACTTATTTGACTGTTATTCACCCAGAAAGCTTCAGGATAATCCTTTTCATAAGAAATCTGATTTTTTGAATCTCGGGATGGAAATACTTTCTGCATATACGTGATATAATCTTCATCTGACAAAGACATAGAATCCTTATTCAGATATTCAGCAACCTCCTGCTGTACGTCATTCCGATTCCATGCCTGTGCTGAATGTGTGACCATATAAACAGCACCATCCTGTGCTGTGTCGGCAACATGACCCTGCAATGCAAAATAGCGATTCGTCGACTGTGACGATGCCAGTCCTCTCGCTTCCCATAGCACTGCTACACATACATATCCTTCATTCTTCAACTCCTCCAACGATGAAAAAAAGATAAGTTCATCTGCCGTCGTTTCCATCATTTCTTTATCATATCCGTCTTCTTGAGGCTCGAAATCTTTATGATTCCAACCAGTTTTATCAGGTTTTGCCCCATATAGAAATTTTTCTGTCATATTTGAAAGTCCAGCACTGCTTCCTGTCTGGATTCCTTCCAAAACAAAAAATGCATCATCAAATTTGACTAGATCGTCATATGCTGTTCCTGTATTCATTCCTTCCGCACTGTTGTGCTTCAACATTTCCTGAATATTCAAACTGCCTCCGGCAAGGATCCAGTCCTTTCCGTCCTCATAGCAGCCATCTGTGAGTGAAGATCCGTATGCTACTACGCCATATTTCTGATAGGTAACAGACTGATCGATGGTTCCCGGCTTTTCCAGATCCATAGACAAAGTGCAACTATCATCATCTGTTTTCATCTGAGTTATAGGATTGTTTTGTCCATCCTGTCCTGTAACCTGTAAATTGCTGTCCTGCACAGTCAGATTAAAAGTTCCCGTTCCATACTCATCTACAACATAGTTACCCGTTTTGTCATAAAAAGGCTGGATTACCCAGAGTTCTCCTGCTGAAAAGCATGCAGTCTGAACATCCCAGTAATTTTTTATACGGTTTGGATCATAATAATCATAGTTATTTTGATTTTTATTGCTGTCTGTATATGGCAGCTTATTTAAATTTAAATCAATAGTATAATTTTCTACTCGTACCGAAACAGTATTATCTGTTTGCATTCCAGTCCATACTCCACCATCTGCACACGTATAATAATAGTAATTATCTTTGTTAAAAGGTGCTCCTCCTGATGCAAATTTATAGGTACCTGTGATTAATCGTTCATCATACTGCTGTTTCGTGCGATCATTTTTATCGTTTCCTTCCATACTCCACACTAAAGGAGCGTATGTATTAGTTACATCATATTCTATTCCATTTGTACCCAAAAACTTACTGGATAAATCAATCTGAAAGGTCAGAGCACTGCCGTCCGGAAGCTCACATCCCCTTAAGCCGTGTTCAGCTGTTTTTCCAACCATCTGCACAGTAATGCCCAGTACATGAATTCTACCGTAAGTAGTTCCAGCCTCTTTATTCATCGCATAATTGTTTCCGCTGTCAAAAGAAAAACTATCCACATATTGTGCTCGATCATCACAAGATTTAATCTGAATATTATATCTTGGTGCTGCTGTGACCGTAACTTCTGGTGGGGTAATTGTTTTGTATTCCAGTTCTCTATGTTCCGGACAGACAGTTTGGCTTCCTGTTACTATTCCATTTTCCGGTACTTGACAATGATCCAGCCAATATGTAAAAAGAGGCTGAACAATTTCTTTATTCCTCATGGCAAGTACCCTGATTATAATGGAAAGTTCCTGATAGCTCTCTCCGATTGCATTCTCATGCTGTTCATTCGGTTCCAAAAGATAACTTCCTCGTAAAACCTGGCATGGTTTTCCCTCAAACTCATCAGCTGTTATGGTATACTGTACTTCATTTTTTGCAGACAGCCACCCCATTGCATCTGTGTCAAACTGTATCTCAGAAGAATTACCAGGAAGAACAAATTCAAAATGTAATGTACCAGTACGATAATATGT
>CAKUJT010000244.1 GCA_934661765.1 uncultured Senegalimassilia sp. | reverse complement strand
TAACGGCGAACGGTTCTGTCCAAGCGAGGCTTGAATGGAACCCGTCATTTGCCCGGACAAAAGCAGAGAATTTTTCGAAAGCTCAAGAGTTTGTCGATTCCGAATGCCTGAGATATATGAATCCGCTCACGCCAAGGAGAACATGTATGATGATTAAGTCAGCAACACTTGGAACTGTGATAGGTTCTGGATCCATTGAGTACCTGACACCTTACGCCCGCCGGCAGTATTACGAGCATAAGTCTAAAGCGAGATGGTTCGAAAAGATGAAGGCAAGCAACAAAGAGGCTATTCTGAAAGGGGCAGAGCAGATTGCAGGACGGTAAGAAACCGATTATCCAGAGTATCCGGGATTATGTTATGACGTACCCGGATATTGATGACCGGAAAATTAATATTGATTATCTTGGCAATGGAATGGAATATTCTATAGACCCAATTGGGGCAGATCCTATTTATAAAAGATATGTAGATGGGGGCTGCCTGAAACAATTCCAGTTCGCATTCACTTCGAAAGAAGCTTATGATGGTGACGCTAGAACAGGCATTGCCAACAGTGGTTTTTATCAGGATTTTGCGGAATGGACAGAACAGAACAATTTAGACGATATCCTCCCGGAGCTGGACGGTCACGATGCTATACGGGTAGACGTGTTGCAGTCCGGCTATTTATTTAGCACAGAGGAAGATCTGGGGCGGTATCAGATGATTTGCAGATTGATTTATAAGTAGGAGGTACAAAATGTCAGAAGCAGATACAAAAAAGAAATTAGTCGGAAGACACAAAAGAGTGGCATTTATGGACGTTGCCGGTGACGGAAAGACATATACCAGAATGACAGGATTCACGTCCATGTCTGAGAGCAAGAACGCTTCCGAGTACAGCCGCCATTATGTGGACGAAGAAAGTGAGAGAACAGATGTTGTGGGATATGCCCCATCAAACGATTATGAATTTGACCGCTATACCAATGATCTGGTACAGCAGAAAATTGCAGAAATCACAGATGATGAATTACTTGGCTCTGATGCACAGGTAAGCATCGTTGTGGTAGATCTTTTTGATATTAAGGCAGATACACCGAATACATGTGTTGCTAGAAAGCGTGATTGGAGCGTTGTTCCAGACAATTCAGGAGATGGAACTGATGCATTGATCTACAAAGGTAGCCTGAAAGCCAATGGTGAGAAAATCAAGGGTACCGCCACAACAACAGACAACTGGCAGACATGTACGTTTGCAGCGGATTAATAAAAAGATAGGAGAGTGAGCCGATGAGCCTTTTTAAATACGGAAATCTCGAAGTTGAGATGGATTTTACAGATGTTGATTTTTTAGAAAATCTGGACGAAGCAAAGAAATTAATGGCTGATGAAGCAGCACAAGTACCAAAAACCGGAAAGACAGCGGATATTATTCGCGCGCAGTGTCAGTGTTATTTTAACTTTTTCGACCGGGTGATCGGAGAGGGAGCACACGAGGAGATGTTTCAGGGTAGAACCAGCCTTAATTCATGTCTCGATGCCACAGATGCACTTCTTAAGTTCGAAAATGATGAGGCGCTTAAACTGAATGAGAAATATAGTGAATACACCGTTAAGCAGCATGGAAATCACCAGCAGAAAAGAAATTATAATAAGCAACAGGGAAAGAAAAAGAATCAGAATTTTAATGCAGTTCGCAACAGGTAGCATGCTATGAATATTCTGATTGACAAATTTCCGGAAACGGTAAAGGTAAATGGAAAAGATTATCCGGTGGAGACAGACTTCCGGGAATGGATCCGTTTTACAAAGCTGGTGGAAGATGAGGACGTGCCCTGGCAGATCAAATGCCACTTGCTTATGCAATGGTATATAGATGATATCCCGGATGACCTAGAGGATGCGATAAACGCGCTGGGTGATTTCCTTGCAATGAAGCAGGAGGATGATGAGCAAGAGAGTGAGGCACCTGTAAAGCCTCCAAAGCAGGTCTATTCGTTTGACGAGGATATGACTTGGATCTACAGTGCATTCCGGGAAGTGTATGGAATTAACCTGCAGACGGTTCCATATATGCATTGGTGGGAGTTCCAGACGTTATTTATCGGACTTCCGGATAGTACAGAGATTAAGCAGCGCATCATGTACCGGAACACAGACCTCCGGGATATCAAGGATAAGGACGAGCGCAAGAGAGTAAAGAAGATTCAAGAGGCAGTCGCTCTCAAGAAAAAGAAACGCAGGAAAATGACAGATTATGAGATTGGAGATATGTTCGCGTGATGAAGCATATGATTAAGATCCCGACAGAACGAAAATGGTACAGATGTCCTTATTGTGGTAAGAAGTTATTGATTTACGAGGATACAGCCAAATGTAGTGGAGTGTATCTGAACTGTCGGGAATGTAAAAGAGAAATAAATATTAAGATTTAAAGGCACATGTGAGCCGTTGAGCCGTGCTATCAGAAAGGATGATAGTATGGCAGACGGATATTTGAATTTTGATACCAAGATAAATGAAAAAGGTTTTAATGAGGGCGTTAGCAAACTAAGCGGTCTCGGAAAAAGCGGACTATCTATAGTGTCTAAGGCAATGACTGGAGCTGTGGCAGCTGTAGGAACCGCTGCCGGTGCAATTATTAAGTCGTCACTTGGTGTTGTTGCGAATATGGAGCAACAGGTAGGCGGTGTCGAAACACTGTTCAAGGATAGTGCGGACACCGTAATCAAGAATGCTAACCGTGCATATAAAACAGCGCAGATATCTGCAAATGATTACATGTCTACAGTCACGAGCTTTTCTGCATCTTTGTTGCAGGGACTTGGTGGGGATACGGCTAAAGCGGCAGAGATTGCAGATATGGCGCTCATCGATATGGCAGATAATGCCAATAAGATGGGTACCAACATGCAAGATATCCAGAACGCCTATCAAGGATTCGCTAAGCAGAATTATACGATGCTCGACAACCTAAAGCTAGGTTATGGTGGTACTCAATCGGAAATGATTCGATTGATTAATGATTCTGGAATCCTCAACGAGAAGATAAGTGATCTGGACAATGTCACATTTGACCAGATGATCCAGGCAATTCATGTAATTCAGCAGAATCTTGGAATTACAGGCACGTCAGCAGAAGAGGCTGGAGAAACTATTGAAGGATCTGTTAATTCTGCTAAGGCAGCATGGGAGAATTTCCAAGGCGGAGTAATAACAAGTCGGGAGCTTGTAGAAACATTTGGAACAGCAACTCAGAATATTCTCAAGAATCTTGGCGAGATAGTCCCAAGACTGGGAAAAACTGGACTTGAAGTCGTTGGGGCAATTGCTGATAAAATTGGTGATTCCGTTCCAGCGGCGAAAGGTTTTGCTGATGCAGTTGGAAACATTACTGATAAGCTCGGCAGTATGGATACCGGACAACTTGCAAACCTTGGTAAGATGTCCGCAGTTCTGATTGGAGCTGTTCCTGCATTTTC
>CAKUJT010000243.1 GCA_934661765.1 uncultured Senegalimassilia sp. | reverse complement strand
ATGCCACAGCTTTGTGTATTTGATACACCATGTGTATTTGAAGATATCGAAGATGCCCGAAAAGCAATCGATAATCCGGATTTCCAGAAAGAAATTCAAAAAATCTATAAGGGTGCAGGATACGACTTGCTCGGAATCGCAGATCAGTGTTTCCGTGTAATGACCAGTGCAAAACCATTTACAGGAATAGAAAGCTTCAAAGGGCAGAAAATCCGTACGATGGAGAATGCATATCATCTTCAGTTCTGGAAACAGATGGGAGCAAACCCTACACCAATGAGCTTCTCTGAAGTATACATCGGACTCCAGCAGGGAACGATCGATGCACAGGAAAACGCTTATGAGATCATCGTAAGTGCGAAGCTTTACGAACAGCAGAAATACCTGATCAGCACAAATGCAGTACCGGATTATACAACATTAATTGTCAGTGATGAATTCTATCAGGGATTGACAAAAGAACAGCAGAAGATTATTGACCAGGCAGCCAAAACTGCACAGGAAAAAGCTCGTGAATCTGCAGATGACCGTCGTGTACAGCGGCAGAAGGTTCTTGAAGACGAAGGTATGCAGATTGTAGATGTAGACCAGAAAACCTGGAAACAAATGCAGGAAAAATGCCAGCCAGTATACGATTCTATCCGTAAACAGGCAGGAGATAAGCTTGTAGATCTTTATATGGGAAAATAATAATTTAATCCATTAAAAACGGACGAAAAATAAAAAAAGAGAACAGGTCACATTTCACCCTGTTCTCTTTTTTTATTTTTCTGTCTTTTCCTAAATTGAAGATAAGAATTGTACTATATTATCAAATTACTATTTGATATTGGAAAGAATTGGAGTATAATGTACTTATGAGGGTGGACTAATAGGTTTATAGCAGTCAGGAAGACTTCAGTAGGAAGAATATGTAAACCGATGCTGCCAGAATCAGATATTAATTTTTACGAGTGTCTGACTGGAATGTTTAAACCGAAATCTTTTTAAGAAAGGAGGGATTTGTATAATGGTAGACATCCTTGAGAAATAGAAGAAACTGAGGAGGAAAGTTATGAAAAAACTATTTAGCAGGTGCAGTTGGCTTATAACTGTGCTGATATGTTTAAGTATTCTGTTTTCAGTAAAAACATATGCTAAGGACAGTGCGACTGATGATTCATTAAGTGGATCTTTAGGCGAGAATATTACATGGGCATTAGAAGGAAGTTCTGATTCTGGATATACTATTCGCATAAGTGGTAGTGGAGATACACCGGATTACGATTATACTAGTGATATTCCGTGGTATTCTCATATTAATGAGATCAAAAGTGTTATCGTTGAAGACGGGATTACAGGTTTAGGAAAAGCATCTTTTTATAAAAGTACAAGTATCCAATCTGTTAAAATAGCGGACAGTGTTCGCTCGATTGGAGATTTGTGTTTTTTTCGGAATGGTTCTTTGGAAAAAATTGAACTAGGAAATGGATTGACATCTATTGGAGAAGCGGCTTTTTCGGTTAGTAACCTTAAAAAAGTTTCCTTACCTGCAGGGATTACACGTATTGAAGCAGATACATTTTATGGTTGTAAACAGCTTGAAAGTATTAATCTTGAACATGTAAAAAGTATTGGCAGGAGAGCTTTCTATTTTTGCTCTAATTTGTCTGGTATTAATTTATCAGCAGATATTGAACAACTGGAGTATGCAGCTTTTCGTGGATGTAGTTCTATTGATAAGGTTAATATTGGAAGTAAACTGAGTGAATTAAATGAGCAGGTATTTGCTGAATGTTCGTCTTTAAAAGAGATTTATATTCCTGATAATATTACAGCGATTCAGAGGGGAGCTTTTTATGAGTGTACTGCTCTTGGGCAGGTAACTGGAGCTAAGAATGTAGAAGTATTGGGAGAGATGGCTTTTAATAGTGCGAAAGCACTGAAAACCTATCCTTTCGGCAACAAAGTTCGGTCTATTGGAAACAGTGCATTTTCTGGTTGCTCATTATTTAAGATTGATAAGATTCCTGACAGTGTAACATTTATGGGAACATGGGCTTTTGGTAGCACAGCAATCGAAACTATCGAGTTTGGCAGTGGATTGACATATATTAATTCTTATGCTTTCTCATATTGCTCAAACTTAACAAAAGTTACGTTTCCATCCAATATTGAGTCAATTAAAATATATGCCTTTTCTCATTGTCCCAAATTAAAAAATGTAGTTTTTACAGAAGGAATGAAAGCAATTAATGAAGGAGCTTTTGATGGATCTGCTATCGAAGAAGCTGTAATTCCCAAGTCAGTATCGGCTATAGGCAATAGTGCATTTCCTTATAAAACAAAGCTGACTTTGCTCAATGACAAATTGACAAATATGGGAGGAAATACATATAAAGTAATTCATAAGGCGAAAGCCTCTTTTTACTATAATTATGATTATGCCTATGAAGTTCTTGAGTTGGTGAATAAGATTAGAAAAGAAAATAATCTTGAGCCGATGACTATGGATGTTAAATTACTTGATAATGCTATGTACAGAGCTTCTGAACTTACTTTGTATTTTAGCCATCAATCGCCAATAGGTCAATATAATACATCGATTGGTGCAAGCGAGAATGTTGCAATGTGGCAGCGAACTCCTCAGGAGGTTGTGGATGCTTGGATGTCCGATTCACATAAAGAGCCTATTCTTTCATCAAAGTATACCGCAATTGGTGTAGGGGCTGTTGCGTCAAATGGTCAGCTATATTGGGCACAGGAGTTCAAGTCTAAGGTTTCAGAGGAAGCAAAGCAGTCTTCTTATAAAACTGGAAACCAAGTTAATACGATTGAATACACAACAGATATTGTTACGGATTTTCATCCAGAACAAACATCGCTTACAATTAAAGAAAAAGGAGAGAGTTCTATTGTAAGTCTTTTAAAAAGAGCGATATTGTTACCGGATTCCGTACACTATGTATCTTCGGATGAAAAGGTATGTACAGTTTCTAAAGATGGTAAGCTTACCGGAAAGACAGCCGGAAAGGCAACCATTACAATCTATGCCGCAGATAATGCGGATGAATATGCTTTGCAAACGACAGTTCAAGTGGAAGTAGAGCATAACTGGCAATCAAAATATACAGTTGATAAAGAAGCAACTTGTACAGAGAATGGTAGCCAAAGTATTCATTGTGATGTTTGCAATGCAATCAATGAAAATAAAGTAAAAGTCATCAAGGCAACCGGTCATAAAGCAGAAAAGATGGCTGGAAAAGCAGCAAGCTGTACAGAGGATGGCATAACAGAAGGAAGTAAATGTTCCGTTTGTGGAGAAGTCCTTAAGAAACAGGAAGTCATCAAAGCAACAGGACACAAAGCAGAAAAGATACCTGGAAAAACAGCAAGCTGTACAGAGGATGGCATAACAGAAGGAAGTAAATGTTCCGTTTGTGGAGAAGTCCTTAAGAAACAGGAAGTCATCAAAGCAACAGGACACAAAGCAGAAAAGATACCTGGAAAAACAGC
>CAKUJT010000242.1 GCA_934661765.1 uncultured Senegalimassilia sp. | reverse complement strand
GTCCGCTCCACCGTGGCCACCTACGCGGGCGTGCACGACGAGCTGCGAAAGCTCTATGCCCGGTCGGCCGACGCGAAGGCGCGCGGCTATAAGGTCGGCGATTTTTCCTACAATACCGGCGATCTGCGCTGTCCCGGCTGCGACGGAACCGGCGTGGTGAGCCTCGACGTGCAGTTTTTGCCGGACGTGAACATTCCCTGCCCGGACTGCCGGGGTTCGCGCTATGCCCGCGCCGCCTATGAGGTGAAGCTGACCAACAAGGAAGGGCGGAGCGCCTCCCTGCCGGAGCTCATGGATATGGACGTGAACTCCGCCATCGACTTCTGCAGGGACATGAAAACGGTCTGCCAGAAGCTGAAGGTTCTCAGGCAGCTGGGCCTCGGCTATCTGACGCTGGGCGAGGAAACGCCCAGCCTTTCCGGCGGCGAGGCCCAGCGCCTGAAGCTGGCCAGCGAGATCGGAAGGTCGCAGACGGACTCCGTGTTCGTGTTCGACGAGCCGTCCATCGGCCTGCATCCGCTGGATGTGCGGGTGCTGCTGGGCGTTTTCCAGGCGCTCCTGGACAACGGCGCGACGGTCGTCGTCATCGAGCACGACCTCGACGTGATCCACAACGCCGACTACGTCATCGACATGGGGCCGGGCGGCGGCGAAAGCGGCGGCCGCATCGTCGCCAGCGGGACTCCGGAGGAGATCAGACAGAACGAAGCCAGTGTCACCGGCCGGTATCTGTGAGCTTTCCATCTGCGCAGGCCCGGGCCCGCAGCCGCACGGGTTCTTTCGAATTCCCCGTTCAGCGCCCGCTTTGCAGAGAAAGGCGGTCGGCTTATTGCCGACCGCCTTCAGGATGTTGGCAAAGCCAACAGACTGCCAGACGCTGAAAAACGCTGCAAGGCAAGGAAACACGGGCTGCAAAAGAGGGCGCATACACGGACGTATGTAACCGATTTTGCAGCCCTTGTTGACGAAGCAAGCAGAAATTTCGACCTCGTCAGAGGTCTTTTGAAGAAATTTCTGCGGTTGCGGCATTTGTCAGCGGTCTGAGGCGGTCGGCAATACGCCGACCGCCTGTATTGATTTACTTCTTGTGGAACACGATGGCGCGATCGTACACGATTTCGTAGTACGACGGGCCCACGCCCGTTTCCGGCTCCACATAGGCGCGATAGGCCAGGAACAGCTGCGTTTCGTTGTCCGCGCCGTAAAAGCGGCCGTTCGGGTTATCCGTGCTGTAGGGAATGGCCGCGGTGAATTCGTCCCCGGCGGCGCGCGCCAGCTTCATCACATAATAGCTGCCGCCGTCCTCGCCGTCAAGATACGCGTCGGCGGAGCCTCCATACATGGAATCGTACAGGCTGACGATGCCGTTGAGCATCGGGCGCGCGTAGAGCACGGTGTTGGCGTAGGTCGCCTTGCCGGCGGCGACGTGGTTCACGCCGTAGACCACCACGAAATCCTCTTCGGAATTCAGCGTGAAGTCGTCGGTCATCAGATAGCTGGTGTCGCGGTTGTCGCCCTGGGCGTTTTCGTCGTTCAGGTAGCCCGTCATGCCCTCCGGCACGGCGATGCGCGCGGTCAGCTCCTCGTAGTCGTATTCTTCGGAATACTGCGCGATAAGATTCTGGCGAATGGTGTCCAGCGCCTTGTCGGCCTGAGGCAGCGCCTGCACCTCGTGCACGCCGGTGCCGCGGGGCGTGAGCGTCGGATAGGCGTAGGCGTTTTCGGCCGCTTCGGTCTTCGGCGTGACGCGGTAGACGCTCATCGTCTCGGGCAGATCCGAAAGCCACTGCGCAAACGCCGCCTCGTCCGCGGGCTGAGAGGTGCGCATCAGAATGCTGAACACGTCCGCTCCCCTTTCCAGACCCATGCGCAGCGTGTCGGCATAGAACGGCGCGACGTTGATGCTGCTTTCGTCATAGCCCGCCTCGATCAGCGCGGCGCAGATCGCTTCCGCCGTGTCCTGATTGCCCGAGGCGATGTAGACGAACTCGCCGCCGAAGCAGGTTTCCCCGCCCGCATAGCGGATGTTGTTCATGTTCACCGGCTCGCCCATGCTGGCGAACACCGGATGATACGCGCCCGCCTCGGCGCTGCCGTACTGGAAGAAGCTGCGCTCGCCATAGGTCTTGCCGGGCTTGACGGCGGAGGCGAACACATAGTTAATCAGCGAAAAGTACTTGCACTCGGGCGGCAGCGTGCCGATGAGCACCACCGCCTCGTCCTGGCGCAGCTTGTACGTCCAGCCCACGGGGCTGAAATACGGATTGGCGGGCGCGTTCTCGGCGGAGGCGTCGTACAGCGCGGACGGCTCCTCGGCGGGCCAGCTGAACTGTCCCATCTCGGTGGCCGGCGCGGGATCCTGATTGGGCGCGGGCGGAATCATGGGCACGAGATAGCCCGAGCCCGCGTTGTTGCCGAAGCAGGAGATCAGCTGTCCGCGGCTGGCCAGCGCGATGGTGTCCATGTATTCGAAGTGGCCCTGCTGCACATCGCAGGTCTCCGACAGGGCGCTCTTGAACAGTTCGGCTCTCTCGCCTTCGGCGAAGGCGGCGCTGAACGCGCAGACCGTCAGCAGCGCAAGAATCAGACAGATTGCTCTTTTCATATTTTTCTCCTTTTACGGTTCAATGATGTGAAAGTACAGCTCCGGCGCGGTCATGCTCTCGCAGAGCGCCTGAAACAGCGCCTCGTCGCCGCCTTCGATCGTCACGAGCTTTTCGATGTTCTCCTTGTTGCCGTTCGCGATGGCCAGAATGCCCGCGCGGACGGTGGAGAGGGTCAGGTCGGCATCCTCGGACGCACCCTTGTAGTACAGCAGCACGCCGTGGTGCACCTTCAGCAGGTAGTCCTCGCCGTCCGACAGCTTCAGGTTCACGGTGAAGGACCTGTCCGCCAGCTTCTCCGCGTCCAGCATGATGCCCATGTAGTCCAGCATGGTCTGCGCGTCCATGCCCTGAGCGGTGGTGCCCACGCCGATGCGGCCGGTCTGGGGGTAGTTTTCCGTTCCGTTTCGCAGCTCCAGCGCGGCGGTCAGATAGGCGTTTCGCCACGCGCCGGACTCGGCCTGATAGCCCAGCTGCTCCAGCGCATCGGCGCAGAGATACCGCGCGTCCTGATTGGTCGGATCGGCAAAGACCAGCGTGTTCGCAATCTGCGCGACCCACTGATACTCGCCCTTTTCATAGTCGGCGCGCGCCATTTCCAGCACTCTATCCGCGTCGCCCATGTATTCCACCAGCTTCTTCGCGTATTCGGCGGGCTCCAGCTCGTCCAGATGAATGGGGTTCGCGTCGTACCAGCCCATGTACTTCTGATAGACCGCCTTGACGTTGTGCTTGAGCGTTCCATAGTACTGGCGGGTGTACCAGACCTTCTCCAGCGCCTCGGGCAGCTGAATCATTTCGGCGATCTCGTCGGCGGTGTAGCCCTCGTTGATGTAGAGAAGCGTCTGATCGTGCATGAACTTGTACACGGCGGCGGTGTTGGTCAGGTATTCGCTCACCACATCCCTGCCCCAGTGCGGCCAGTT
>CAKUJT010000241.1 GCA_934661765.1 uncultured Senegalimassilia sp. | reverse complement strand
GGCGTGGTGAAGCTGCCGATGGTGGAAAGCGCGGGGCCGACCACGGGCACGGCATGCACGCCGCAAAACGCCAGCGCCATGGTGATGAGCGTGGCGATGTTGCAAGGCGTGACGAAATCGCGCCAGCTCATGCGCACCTTGACGCCGTATTCGTTATCCGAAGCGATGAGCCAGGCGCCGAAGGTGAACGACAGCAGGTTGAACACGATGTTGTACACAACCGCGTATACGACCGTCTGCGGACCGAAGATGGCGGACAGCACGGGATAGCCGATGAAGCCCGTGTTGCCGAAAATGAGCATGAAGCGGTATACGCCGCGCCGGCCGTCGGGGATGCGCAACGCATAGGTGACAAGGTAAGCGATGGGGATGAACAGCGCGTAGCTGAGCATGGAAAGCCCGATGATCTGCCCCATGAGCACAGGGTCGGGCAAGCTGTCCACGTTGAGCACCGACGCCAAGATCAGCGCCGGCAACGTGGCGCTCAGGACAAGCCCCGAGAGCTTCTTATCGAAATCGGCGTCCATAACGCCCGTTTTCTTGCAGATATAGCCGACGCCTATGGCGGCGAACAGGGCCACCATCTGCGTGAAGATGCTGCTGAACTGGCTAAGCACCGCTTCCCTTCCCTTTCCCCGTGCATTGCGTGAGCTCACGGAGCAGGGCGGGAAAGCGCCGGGCGCGGGCCTTTACGCCAAGATGCCCGCGGTTTGCAGCGCAAAGACGCCGAGCACGAGCGCGCCCACCACGATGCGATACCAACCGAACGCCGTGAAGTCGTTCTTCTTAATGTACCCCATCAGGAACTTGATGGACACCACGGACATAACGAACGCCGAAACCACGCCCACCGCGAGAACGACCGCCTCGGTTGTCGTCATAGCAAGGCCCGCGGCCGCGAACTTGATGCATTTCACCAGGCCCCAGCCGAGCATGATGGGGATGGCCAGGAAGAACGTGAACTCCGCCGCCGCCGTCCTGCTGCAGCCGCACAGCATGCCGCCGATGATGGTGGCGCCGGAACGGGAGGTGCCGGGGATGATGGCGAGCACCTGAAAGCAGCCGATCTTCAGGGCGGTCTTCCAATCGATGTCGTCGACATCCGCGATGCAGAAGATGCTGTGCTCGGCGGCCACGTCAAGGTCGGCGGCACAGGCATGCGCGGGCATGGGGTGCGCCGGAGCCTGCACGCGGGCATGACGACCGCGCGGGGCCAAAGGCTGCTCGGCGCGGGCGCGCGCCTGGTTTTGCGCCGCAGCGCGGGCGCGGCGCATACGGCGGCGGTTGCGACGCTCCATGACGATGAACACCACGCCGTACAAAATAAGCATAGCGGCAACGGTGACCTTGTTGTAGAAATGGGCGTTCACCCAATCGTCGAGCAGGATGCCCACGATGGCTGCCGGGATGCATCCGATGGCCACCATCCCCCACAATCGCCAGGTCGAACGCTTCTCATCAGCGCTTTTGTGCGGGCTTAAGGGGTTGAGCTTATGGAAGTACAGCGTGAGCACAGCCAGGATGGCGCCGATCTGGATGACTACCAGGAACAATGCGAGAAACTCCGGGGATACCTGGAGCTGCACGAAATCGTCGACGAGGATCATGTGGCCCGTCGAGGAGATGGGCAGCCATTCGGTAACGCCCTCGACGATGCCGATCAATAGGGATTTCAACGCTTCGATGATCATGTTCCGCCTTTCGGTGAGCCGTACACGTGCGGGCGCAAGCCCGATAAGCCCGCAATGCCGCACGGCTTCGAAATTGTAGAAGGCGGCGAAGCGACGCGGACGGCTCAAGCCAGGCGGGGCCCGATAAACCAGAGCGGGCGCACGATTTCTTTACCTGCGTTTGATGTTGGAAGGGCGAAACACGGGCGATAACGTGGGCCTTGCGTAGCGTTGTGTTGAAGATGCACAGCTGACAAGTATGGATTAGCGCAGCTTAATGTACAATCGCCGTTACGAATACACAGAGAAGAGTGCAGCCGCAAGCGCGGCCGGGCAGCGTGATACAACCGAAGAAGGAGCCTCTAGTGAGCACCGCATCGTCCAGTTCCACCAACCAGAAAGTCGTCGTGTTCGACTTCGGCGCGCAGTACGGGCAGCTGATCGCCCGCCGCGTGCGCGATTTGAACGTGTACTCGGAAATCGTTCCGTGCGACATCACCGCAGACGAGGTGCGCGAGATGGCGCCCGCCGCTATCATCCTGTCCGGCGGCCCTGCCTCCGTCAACGCCGAGGACGCTCCGCGCGTCGACCCCGCCATCTACGAGCTGGGCGTGCCGATCTTGGGCTTCTGCTACGGCCATCAGGTCACTTCCGTCACCTTGGGCGGCAGCGTGTACCACCCCGAGGTGGGCGAATACGGCCCCGCCACGCTGCACGTTTCCGGCGGCCAGCTGTTCGCGGGCACGCCCGCCGATCAGACCGTGTGGATGAGCCACTTCGATGCCGTGAAGGACGTTCCCGAGGGCTTCACCGTGGTCGCTTCCACCGACGTGTGCCCCGTCGCCGCCATGGAGTGCCCCGAGCGCAAGATCTACACCACGCAGTTCCACCCCGAGGTCAAGCACACCGAGTTCGGCAACCAGATGCTCAAGAACTTCCTGTTCGACATCTGCGGGCTTGAGCCGAACTGGACCATGGATAACCTGGTGGACACCCTGACCGCCGACTTCCGCGAGAAGGTCGGTTCCGACCGCGTCATCCTGGCCCTTTCGGGCGGCGTCGACTCCTCCGTGGTGGCAGCGCTGGGCGCTCGCGCCGTCGGCAAGCAGATGACCTGCGTGTTCGTCAACCACGGCCTGCTGCGCAAGGGCGAACCCGAGCAGGTCGAGGACGTGTTCACCAAGCAGTTCGACGTCGACTTCATCCATGTTCATGCCGAGGAGCGCTATGCCAAGCTGCTCGACGGCGTCACCGACCCCGAGCAGAAGCGCCGCATCATCGGCACGCAGTTCTGGGAGGAGTTCTTCGCCGTGGCCCAGCAGCTCGACGGCGTGAAGTACCTGGCCCAGGGCACCATCTACCCCGACATCATCGAGTCCGGTGCGCGCAAGACGGGCGGCAAGGCGGCAACCATCAAGAGCCACCACAACCTCATCCCGTTCCCCGAGGGCGTGCACTTCGACCTGATCGAGCCGCTCGACCACTTCTTCAAGGACGAGGTCCGCGCACTCGGCACGGCGCTGGGGCTGCCCGACCACATCGTGCATCGCCAGCCCTTCCCCGGCCCGGGTCTTGCCATCCGCATCATCGGCGCGGTTTCGCCCGAGAAGCTTGAGATCCTGAAGAACGCCGACGCCATCGTGCGCGAGGAGCTTGACGCGTACAACCAGCGCCTGTTCGAGGAGACCGGCGAACGCAACAGCGAGCACAGCTGCTGGCAGTACTTCGCCGTGCTGCCCGACATCAAGTCGGTAGGCGTCATGGGCGACGAGCGCACCTACCAGCGCCCCATCATCCTGCGCGCCGTGGAAAGCTCCGACGCCATGACCGCCGACTGGGCGAAGCTGCCCTACGAGCTGCTGGCGAAGATTTCCAGCCGCATCGTGGCCGAGGTCCC
>CAKUJT010000240.1 GCA_934661765.1 uncultured Senegalimassilia sp. | reverse complement strand
CATTGCGGCGCTTCGCTTCGCTAGATCGGCTTGATGGGATGGCGGATCACGGTCTTGAGCTTCTCCGGCGAGCACTTGCGCGGGTCGGAGAGGTAGATCTCGTGATGAAGGCGAGTGCCAGTGAAGTTGGGCGTATAGCCTTGCTCGGCTGCGCATGCGTGCATGGCGTCTATGGTCGCTGGCTCGCCGTCGTAAGGCCCGGTGTGCATGCATTGAACGCATAAGCCCTCGTCGACCTTCAGCATCTCGACCGCTGAGAAGTCAAGCTTCTTTTTGGCGGCAGCCTCCGAGACGGCCCAGTCGAAATCGTCGCGAGTGACGAAATCGGGCAGGCGGATGCAGGAGATGAAGTTGAAATCGCCCTTCCGCGCATAGTCGATCTGACCGCCTGCAGGGTCCTGCCACCAGAACCCCTCGAGCGGCGGCACGACGAAGTCGAAATAGCCCTCGATTTCGCGAGGGCCCTTTTTCGACATCTTGATGGCGTAGGCTACGCCGTAGAGCAGCGGCATGGCGCTCTGGTACTCGCCGCCCTCGATGTTGGGGTCGCCTTTGCCGCGCACGGCAATGTATCTCATGGGCGGAATGGTCAGGATGCTCGGCTTGCACGACGGCTTGTAGAGCTCCTTGAATTCCTTCTTGAAATCGTATGCCATTAATCGCCCTCCCATAATTTGAGCTTCCCGCCGATATCGCTTCAAAGATAGCGATAGGCGCGGCTTCGGGAGAAACCGCGCCTATCGGCAGCCATTATATCACAGAACCGAACGGGTGTTCTACTCCCACTCCACCGTGCCGACGGGCTTGGGGGTGAGGTCGTAGCACACGCGGCAGATGCGGGGGACCTCAGCGGTGATGCGGGCGGTGATGCGCTTGAGCAGCGCCCAGTCAAGCTCGGGCACCTCGGCGGTCATGACGTCGACCGTGTTGATGCAACGGATGATGCAGGGCCAGTCGTAGGCGCGCTTGCCCTCGCGCACGCCGGTTGCGCGGAAGTCGGGAACCACGGCGAAGTACTGCCAGATGGTCAAGCCCGCGTTGTCGATCTCCTCGCGCACGATGGCGTCGGCCTCGCGCAGCGCTTCCAGGCGGTCGCGGGTGATGGCGCCCAAGCAGCGAACGCCCAGGCCGGGGCCGGGGAAGGGCTGGCGCTCGACCATGTTCTCGGGCAGGCCCAGCTCGCGGCCGACCACGCGCACCTCGTCCTTGTACAGCAGCTTGACGGGCTCGCACAGCTCGAACTGCAGATCATCGGGCAGGCCGCCCACGTTGTGGTGCGCCTTCACGCCGTCCTGGGACTCTAGGATGTCGGGGTAGATGGTGCCCTGTGCCAGGAAGCTGACCTCGTTGCCGACCTTGCGGGCCTCCTCCTCGAACACGCGGATGAACTCGGCGCCGATGATCTTGCGCTTGGCCTCGGGCTCCTCGACGTCGACGAGCTTGCCCAGGAAGCGGTCGGTTGCGTCCACGTAGACCAGGTTCGCATCGAGCTGGTTCTTGAACACGTCGATGACCTGCTCGCTTTCGCCCTTGCGCATAAGGCCGTGGTTCACATGCACGCAGATGAGCTGCTTGCCGATGGCGCGGATGAGCAGCGCGGCCACGACGGAGCTGTCGACGCCGCCGGAAAGGGCCAGCAGAACCTTCTTGTCGCCGATCTGCTCACGGACTGCGGCAACCTGTTCATCGATGAACGCCTGGGCAAGTTCGGGGGTGGTGATGCGCACCATGTCGTCGGGACGCTTGTTCGGATCCATGCAGAGCTCCTTTAGTTCGCGGGTATGCGCTGCCGTGCGCAACGCATGAGTCATAACTCTATATTATATGCGGTTGGGTCCAGGTTTTCCTTTGCCGAGACCCGCTTTTTGCCCTCGAGCAGCGGATTTACCCTATTTGGCGGCAAGCGGGTCGTGCTCGCGTGCCGTTGCGAGGAGGCATTCGATTCTCTCTCGGCGGCATGAGGCGGCGCGTTTTGCCCGGTTTTGGGGACCGCTCCTGCGGCGCCGGTGCAGGAGCAGCCGTGCCATCGACGTATGCCTGCGGGTGCTCCTGGCGAGGTCGCGGGGCTGGTCCTCGTGATTGTGCGGTTGCTCCTGGTAGGATACGGGTACGGTATCGAGTGAGGAGGGGTTTCATGAAGTACAGGTGTTTGGGCAGGACGGGGCTTGAGGTTAGCGAAATCGGCTTCGGCGCGGAGTGGATGCCGGGTGATGATCAGGAGAAGGTTTCCCGCTTGGTGGATTTCGCTGCGGGGCAGGGCGTCAACATCGTGGATTGTTGGATGGCAGACCCGGCGGTGCGCAGGGTTTTGGGCAATGCCGTCTGCGCGCACCGCGACAAGTGGATCGTGCAAGGCCACTTCGGCGCTACCTGGCAAAACGGCCAATACACCCGCACGCGCGATATGGACGCGGTGGTCCCGGCGTGGGAGGAGCTGCTCGCTTGCTTCGGCGGGCATATCGAGCTGGGGCTGATCCACTTCGTGGACGCGATTGCCGAGTTCGAGCAGATTATGAACGGTCCGTTCATCGAGTACGTGCGTGCCGAGAAGGCTGCCGGGCGCATCGATCACATCGGCTTGTCCACGCATAACCCCGAGGTTGCGCTGCGGGCTGCGGTCACGCCCGACATCGAGATGATCATGTTCTCCATCAACCCCGCCTACGACATGCTGCCTGCTTCCGAGGACATCAACGACCTGTTCAAGGACGAGTACCAGCCAGGCCTTGAGAACATGGACCCGCAACGCAAGCGCCTGTACGCGCTGTGCGAGGAAAACGGCGTGGGCATCACCGTCATGAAGCCGTTCGCGGGCGGGCGCCTGTTCGACGCCGAGAAATCGCCGTTCGGCGCGGCGATGACCCCCGTGCAGGCTTGCCATTATTGCCTGACCCGCCCCGCGGTCGCCTCCGTGCTGGCCGGGTTCAGGGACGTCGAGGAATGCGCGGGCTGCCTAGCGTACGAAACCGCCGATGACAAGGCGAAAAACTACGCGTCCATCTTGGCTAGCGCGCCGCAGCACGCCTATTTCGGCAACTGCATCTACTGCGGGCATTGCCAGCCTTGTACCGTGGGCATCAACATTGCCGAGGTGAACAAGTATTCCGACCTGGCGCAGATGCAGGATGAGGTGCCCGCATCCGTTCGCGACCATTACCTTGCCCTTGAGGTTCGCGCCGGGGACTGCACCGGATGCGGCGCCTGCGAGGCGAACTGCCCGTTCGGTGTGCCCATCGCGCAGCGCATGGAGGAAACCGCCGCGTTGTTCGGCGCTTAGCGGGGAAGGGGAGTGTCGGGGGCCTTGGCGCGATTTCCGGCATGAGGGATTTCGGCGGGATGGGTCTGTTTTCTTGATTGTCCCGATATCAAGCACCTTTGCGATTGCGGCACTCTGACCGGCTCCGCAGCTTCCAGGCTATAGAGCAACGCTTTATGACCAGGCATTTCTTTCTATTTGCGCCCAGCCACGAACTATCGCTTGCCTCAAGCGTTTATTTTCGTTCGCGATTATATGCTCTTGCAAACATTATCATCGTCTGTGTATAATCGGCGAAATGCCAGGCGCCCCTTCGC
>CAKUJT010000239.1 GCA_934661765.1 uncultured Senegalimassilia sp. | reverse complement strand
ATTTTAAAGTTGATCTTTCCGCCGCTCTCCTCTGTAATACGGTCGGCAAATTTCCCCACGTAAACGCCCCAGGTTTCATCTTCCAACGCGGTGCAAAGCAGGCGAATTGTCACAGGCTCCAAATCCGAATACGGATTGTCCGTTTTCGCGGGATCGTCCGTTTTCGCGGGATTGTCCGTTTTCGCGCATGCCGTCATAAAACAGCCGCCCAGAATCGCTACGATCATCAGGATTGTCAGGATTGTCAAGAAACGCTTCATAAGTTTTCCTCCTTCATTCTATATTCAGCAGACAGACCTGCCGAAAATCATCTTTGAACGCGACCGCTCCGATTTCCCGCGGCCAGAGAGAGTACTTCCGCCTTGTCCAGAATGCAGAAATCATGTTCCAACGTTTGTTTCAGACAGGAAGCAGCAACCGCAAAGTCCACCGCCTTCTGATCGTCGTATTGATTCATCAGCGCATAGATCATCGCACCTGCAAAAGAATCTCCTCCGCCAACACGATCCACCAATCGAATCAAATAATTCTGAGCAAATGCGGCCGCGTCTCTCTTTGCGTCGTACAACATGCCCGACCAGGTATTTTCGCTGGCAGAGATGCTTCCACGCAGCGTAATCGCCGCTTTTTTGCAGCCAAAACGGCGACATATTTCCTTTGCCACGCCAATGTATCCAGCTCGATTCAATTCGCCGTTTTCCACATCCGTATCCTCGGCATGGATCCCAAAGACGTCCGCTGCGTCCGCCTCATTTGCGATGCACACGTCCACATAGGGCATCAAACCTGACATCACCTTGCAGGCTTTTTCCTTGTCCCACAGCTTCCCGCGATAATTCAAATCGCAGCTGACAGGGATTCCCTTTTCCCTCGCCGTTTTCAATGCTTCCAAACACATCTCCGGCAGCAGCTCGCTCAACGCGGGCGTAATGCCCGTAAAGTGGAACCATGACGCGCCCTCCAATATGGCGTTCCAGTCAAAATCTGTTCTGCTTGCCTCCGCAATGGCGGAATTGGCGCGATCATAAATCACTTTCGATGCACGCTGTGACGCTCCCTTTTCCACGAAGTAAACGCCCAGGCGCTTCCCTCCGCGAATCATCCATCGCGTATCCACGCCGTATCTGCGCATTTCGTTGATGGCACAGTCTCCCAGCGCATGTTCAGGCACTTTCGTGACAAACGCCGCGTCCGCTCCCAGCTGAGCCACCGCAACCGCCGCGTTTGCCTCTCCGCCCGCATAGCTCACTTCCAATGTCGTCGCCTGCGGCAGGCGATAATACCCTTCTGGATTCAGGCGCATCATAATCTCGCCAAATGTAACGCATCTACCCAACGTTCTTCCTCCTTTACCCAAGGTTTTGAATATATTGTGCGGCAAGATCAGAGATTCGATCATACTCTCCCGCCTCAATCCAGGTTCGATTCACAAGATTTCCGCCCACGCCTACGCCCACGCATCCGGCGTCGAGAAATTCCTTTGCGTTCATCTCGTTTACGCCACCTACCGCAAGCAGTCGAACGTGATTGATAGGGCCTCGAATTGCTTTAAGGTAAGTCGTGCCAAGAACTCCCGCAGGAAACAGCTTTACAAAATCTGCGCCCGCTTCGTGCGCGGCGATGACTTCAGACGGCGTGTATGCCCCCGGAATTGAAACCATACCCAGCGAACGCGTGCGCCGAATTACCTCAATTTGCGTATCGGGCGACACAATAAACTGCGCGCCCGCTTCGCACGCCTCCTCTGCCAATCGCACCGAAGTAACCGTTCCCGCGCCAATCAGCATCTTCTGACCGCTGGTTTCTCGAAGCGTTCGTATCGCCTTTATGGTTTCCATGCGCTTTTGTTCATCTGATTGATCGAATGTGACTTCCATGATCTCGATGCCGCCCCGATACAGAGCGCCGGAGAGCATTTCGATATGCTCAATCGGGACATTGCGAATAATTGCTATTATTTTTTTCCTCAAAATCCAATCAATCATCGCATCGCGCGATTGCGCCGCCGATTGCTTCCGGAGCAAATGCACAGCAAATCCACCGATCTCGTCCTTGAGATATATCGCTTTGAGCTTTCCCGCATCGTCATATTTCGCAGATGATTCGTCAACCTCGATTTTCTTTTCCCGAAAATAGCTTATGGCATTTTCAACGGAAGGCGTAGCCAGCGCAATGTGCCCGCAGGTTCCCCTGCCGATTCCCCGCATAACTTCTATCTCTTTGCCCACAAATACCGAACTCTCTCCCGCACGAATGCTGCGGTCAAACACTTGACAGAAATCGTCTGCAATTCGCTTTGCATTTTCTGAATTACTCGCATTGATGCCGATGTGTGCCAATTCAAAATCCGGTCTGTGGTTCAACCCAGGAACTCCATGCTCCATATCCCTCTCCTTTCCGTTTCATATAATGAAACTAAATATTATATTGTGGAACGCAATTACATTATATATACCGATACCTGAGATGTCAATAGCTTTTTAAATATTTTTTCATGATGCTGTTTATTTCAAATATTCTAAGATGTCTCACCAGACGGTATTAACAATTAATCGACGAACACAAGAATCGTCGCCAAACGGACTTGCAGATCATTCCACAATGTGATATTCTATTTCTATAATACTGGAATAGGAGGAGAATACCCATGGAAAACAATTCCATTAAATGCACTGACCGGCTCTTTGATATTATCGAGGCGCTTTCCAACCACCCGCGCGGCATTTCGCTCGCCGCACTGTCTTTGGAAGTCGATCTGCATAAGAGTACGGTACATCGATTTTTGGCAACCCTGCTGAGCAAGGGATATGTGGTCAAGGATGGCGAAACCACGCGGTATCGCTTAACCATGAAGATGTTTGAAATTGGCAGTCGCGTTCTGGGCGGTGCGAACATTTTGGCGATCGCTCGCCCCATACTGGAAAACCTTGCCGACGAAACGGACGAGGCCGTTCACATGGTGGTGCGCGATGGAAATGAAATTGTGTATGTCTATAAAGAGGAATCTTCAAACAGCATGATCCGCATGTCATCAAAGGTTGGTCTGCGCAGCCCCATGTATTGCACCGGTCTCGGAAAAGCAATCATGGCAATGCTTCCAGAAAATGAGGCGCAGAATATCTGGAACCAGACCGAAATCATACAACACACAGAAAAAACCATCACCAACTATCAAAGGATGCAACTGGAGATGGCTCATATCCGTCAATGCGGCTATGCAATGGATAACGAAGAACACGAACGGGGCGTCCGCTGCATTGCCGCGCCCATATTCGATTTTTCCAGAAATCCCATCGCCGCAATCAGCGTATCCGCACCCGTGACGCGTCTGGATGACAGCCAGATCGAACGCATTGCTTCGCTCGTAATGAGTGCAGCGGCAAACATCTCCTCCATGCAGGGCATGGAGCCCGCCACATGAAACCATCACCGTCGGCGCTGGGGCCTCCTGATCTGTCATTGAAATTTTCTCAAAAACAGCATGCAAGCAACGTATGCCATGACAAAGAAAACGGTTCGGGCACCTGACCCGGTCTTTGACCCCACACTCGCCTGCTGGAGCGTTCGCTCATAAGGACTCTGCCTCCCCACTAC
>CAKUJT010000238.1 GCA_934661765.1 uncultured Senegalimassilia sp. | reverse complement strand
ACGAACCGCCAGGCCGCCGTGGAGCTGCGCGTCACCATCGAGGCGTTCGGCACCGACCACAAGCAGCAGATCGTCAAAGCGCTCGAAGGCGAAGGCTTCCGCCCGAAGCTCATCAACGCGCATCTGTAAGGCAAACCCGGTGAGGGAACGAAGCGTCGCATAAGCCCCTCGCCCTACAACCGCATACGCAAGTCGTACAACGCGCAGGCCCCTGACCGGTTTCTTTCGGGATTCGATTGGTTGGGGGTTTGCGCGTTTTCCCGTTTTGCGCAGGGAAAACGCCGACGGGCTTCTCGAAGGGGCCTAGGAAGAAAGAACAGCATGGAAACCGCACTCATCAAAGTATTCGCCTTCGTCTGCATCATCATCGCAGGCTACTGGATGGGCCACACCGGCAAGCTCGGCAACACGCCGGGCACGTTCGTGTCGAAGATCGTGTTCACGTTCACGCTTCCGTGCGCGGTGGTGCACGCCTTCGGCGCCGCCGACTTCTCGCCGCAGATGTTGCTGCTCGTGCCCCTCGGCTTCGCCTTCGCCTTCGGCGCATACCTGGTCACTTTCGCCATCACCCCGCGCGCCAAACGCGGCGACCGCGCGTTTTACCTGCTCAACGCCTGCGGATTCAACCTGGGATGCTTCGCGCTGCCATTCGTGCAGGCCATCTTCTCGCCCACCATGGCCGTAGCCACCTGCCTCTATGATGCCGGCAATGCGTTCATGATGGCCGGCGGGTCCTATGCGCTCACCGGCCTGATCGCCGGGGGCAAGCGCATCGAGCACCCGGTGCGCTTCGTTGCCAAGCGCCTGTTCTCCAGCCTGCCGTTCGATACGTACCTGCTGATCATCGTGCTGTCGGTGGCGGGAGTGCGCCTGCCCGCCGAGCTGGTCGCGTTCACCGAGCCCATCGCCAACGCCAACTCGTTTCTGGCCATGTTCATGCTGGGGCTCATGATGAGTTTCTCCGTCTCGCGCGAGCGCTTGGCGAAGGTGGCGCGCCTGGTGGGCTTGCGCGCTGCGTTCAGCGTGGCGCTGACCTGCATCGTTTGGCTGGCGCTTCCGGCCGACGACGTCATGCGCGCCCTGCTCACGCTGCTGGTATGGAGCCCGGCAAGCGCGCTTGCGCCTATGTATACCCAGATGTCGGGCGGCGACGGCGGCCTGGCCGGCTTCGCGAACGCCCTCACCATCATCCTTGGCGTGATCGCCGCCACCCTCATCGCGCTGACGCTGGTGTAGCGCTTCGGCGAAAAATCTTTTGCGAAGATTCCCCAAACATGTTGACTGAGGCTTACTTATGCTTACTATGTTAGCCACGGATTACATAAATGGGAAGGAGCCGCCTTGATCTCAAACGTATCGAGCGCGAAACCAAGCCGCGCCATGGACCTGGAGCGCAAGCTGGTGCATCACTGCTCCCCTGCGCTGGCTGGACTGAAGCCGGCGAACATGTTCGTATACCGCGAAGGCGCCGACGCCGGCGAAAACCCCGACGGAAGCGCCGCGCTCAATGCCCTCGACTCAACCAAGTTCGCCCATGAACTGGGCATCTGCCGCAAAAAACTCGAGCCATGCGGAGTGCGTATCGAGATATTGGCACGGCGAAAGACCGGCCTATTGTTGTACGTGTACCGTCCAACCATGCTGAGGGAATACCTTACGCAGCCCGAGGTATTCCGCTATCTGCAAGACGATGGCTACGACCCCTCCGACCTTTCCGCCTGCATCGCCAAGCTGCACCGCCGCATCTGCGGCGCCGACCTTGCCGCCACGCTTTCCGGCAGCTGTGCGTTCCCGCACGAGATCGGGTTCTTCCTGGGCTACCCCTACGACGACGTGGTGGGCTTCATCGAGAACAAGGGCGAGAACAGCCTGTGCAGCGGCTGCTGGAAGGTGTACAGCCGCGCCCGCGATGCGCAGGCGTGCTTCTGCTGTTACAAAACCTGCACCGCGGCCTACGAGGACCTGTTCGAAGAGGGCGTGCCCATCGACTGCCTTGCCTCCGTCGATGAGAACTTCCCCGCTCAGGAGGCGTTCGCGGCAGCGGTGTAACCTGCGTCCGCAGGCGCGAAAGGCTCGCAAGCGCGCAAACGCCGCAAGCATGGAACGCCGGCGGCGCAACGCACCCTTGCCGCATTCGCGCCGAACGGCCGGCGCGCTCGCCCGAAGCGCCTCGACCGTTCGGCACAAGACCGACGCTTCCCTTGCAAACGAAAGGATATGCAGATGAGCAAAGTAGCAGTGGTGTACTGGAGCGGCACGGGCAACACCGAGGCCATGGCGGATCTGGTGGCGCAGGGCGTGCGCGCGGCGGGCGGCACTGCCGACCTGGTGCAGTGCAACGACTTCAGCGCCGACCGCATCGGCGATTTCGACGCGTTCGCCTTCGGCTGCCCGGCCATGGGCGACGAGGAGCTCGAGGACACCGAGTTCCTGCCCATGTACGACGAGGTGGAGCCCGCCCTGTCCGGCCAGAAGGTGGCGCTGTTCGGCTCCTACGACTGGAACGACGGCGAATGGATGGAGCTGTGGGAGCAGCGCGCCGACGAGGCCGGCCTGAACGTGGTGGACAGCGTCATCGCTAAGGACTACCCCGACGATGACGCCGCCGCGGAATGCATGCGCCTGGGCGCGCTGCTGGCATAGCGCGGTTCGCGAAACCGCCGATCGGCCACGGAAAAGGGCTTCCCTAGGGAAGCCCTTTTCGCGTTTGAGGCAAGCCGCGCCGCACAATGCCGCGGCCGGCGCCCTCCCTTGCCATAGATGCGTACCGCCCAGCGGAGAGGCCGCCGCATGCGGCCCCTTGCCCTTCGACGACCTGCGGCTAACGCTGGATCACGTAGTAGCCGGCTTCGCGGACGACGTCCTTCACACGATCCATGTCAAGCGGCTGCTTGGACAGCACATGCGCGTTCTTCGCCGCCAAATCGACCCGCGCCCACACGCCATCGATGCCGTTCAGCGCGTTCTCAACCGCAGCGGAGCATCTTTCGCACGTCATGCCGCCGATCGGCACATCCGTCGCATGCGGATAGTTTGCCTCATCGGTGTCCTCGACATGCGTGCGCTTTGCCTTCTTCGCGCTCTTCCCGCCACAACACGAGCCATCGCCAGAGAACGTGCGAACGGCCCTTTTGCCCGCGAACACGGCGGCAACGGCGATGACGATGCAGATGATCACAGTCGCGACCATGGCCCCACCTTTCTTAGCTTTGGTTAACTAGGTAAGACGATTGTATCACTTGCATACCCCCATGGGGCATATTCGGAACGGTATTTCCCATTTATTCGCTAGGCTTATCGACAGCATGAAAAGCCAGGTATCTGATTTTCGAAATACCCCGCAAGCGGAATCTCCTATATTCCTATTGACCCGCTTCCTTTGCTTCGGTATAACTACGAACCGTCATCAAGTTATATGAGAACAAGAAAGCCATAGCAATCGATTTAGGAGATAGCTAGATGTCTGAGAAGCAGAAGTACGCATTCGAAACCCTGCAAGTGCACGCCGGCCAGGAGCAGCCCGATCCGGCAACCGACGCCCGCGCCGTGCCGATCTACCTGACCTCGTCCTTCGTGTTCAAGGACGCCGCCACCGCCGC
>CAKUJT010000237.1 GCA_934661765.1 uncultured Senegalimassilia sp. | reverse complement strand
GGCAGGGCGTTCCGGCGCCGGATGAGCAGGAGAGCTTCCGTGCGCTGTTGCGTATGGGCGGTTTGCCGGAGCCTGCCGCTGATGAGCAGCTTGACCTGCCGGGTACGGTGATCACCACTGCAGACGATACGGACCTTTATTATTCCCATTATACAAACAAGTTTGTTCCGGAAGATTACCAGATGACGGCTCAGGACAAACAGGATGAGGCAAGCGGTAAGGTCGTATTCAGCTACGGTTCCTCCAAAGTCGAGAAGAGCGAGGTGCAGAGCGTCACCTGGAAAAAGGACGGTGTCCAGTATCAGCTGCTTCAGATGGATGGCATGCTGTCTTCTGAGGAACTGGCAGCCATGGCAGAAGAAGTTCTCAATGAAATCAGTGCAAAGTAGGATGTAAGATTATTATAAAAGAGGAGCTTGTTATCATAAGCACTTATAATTTCATCAAAAAAATAGTTGATTTTTATATGAGAAAACGTATCCTAATAGGGTAATATAAAAACCGTTGTGTTTTAGTCGAGGGGGCATCCGTGCTATCTCGACTTTTTCATTTTTGTAAGCTGGCGGTTGGTTTTGTAATAAATACAGAATGAGTGCAAGAAGCATGTGAGGAAGAATTTATTCATATTTGGAAAAACTATATTAAACCAGGTTGAAAATTCATGGTAGCAATGCTAGTATAGGAAGAAGATCGAAAAAGATATGGAGGTGAATTTTATGGACAGTAGTGATAGGTCAGGGCGAAGTATGAATAGCAGTGCTTTTTATATCAGTTTGAGACACAGTCGTCGGATAAAATTCACCACTGGGTCTGTTTCCGTTGATCAAAAAGCACTGTAAGGTGCTTTTTTAATGCCCTTTTCTATTGCTTGAAACAGTATTATCCGTGTTTTGAGAAAGGAAAGGAGTCAACTATGAGCAAGAAATATTTGGAGATACAGAAACTGATTCAGGAAAACCGCTCCGACAGAAAGATCGCAGAGGTTTTGTCAAACTACCATGAGAATGATATCGCAGAACTTCTGGAAAATCTGAGCCGGGCGGAGAGAAAAAGAATTTACCATGTGCTGGGCATTGCCAAAACAGCAAACGTGTTTCCGTATTTTGATGATCCACAGAAATATATCGAAGAAATATCTGTTGAAGATGCCGCTGCGATCATTTCGCTGATGGATTCAGATGATGCTGTGGATATTTTGGAGCAACTGGATCCAGAACGAAAAAACAGGATCGTGGACAAGCTGCATGGAACGATCGCGCAGGATGTCAAAAGGCTGATGTCCTACGATGAACGGGAAATCGGCAGCTATATGACGACCAATTACGTGTGTATTCAGGAAGGACTTTCCATTCGGCAGGCCATGAGAGAACTGGTGCGTCAGGCCGGAGTTCATGACAATATCATGACAATGTACGTAGTGGATGCTGGTGGTTGTTTTGCGGGAGCTATTGACCTGAAGAAGCTGATCGTTGCGCGAGAAAACGATGATATCGATGATATTATTTTGCGTTCCTATCCCCACGTTGAGGCACATGAAAAAATTGAGGATTGTGCAAGCCGGATCGTAGATTATGCGGAAGATTCTATTCCGGTTCTTGACGCTGGCGGCAAGATGCTGGGCGTGATCACATCTGAAGACCTCGTGGAGATCATAGATAATGAATTAGGAGAAGATTATGCAAAGCTGGCAGGTTTGACTTCCGAAGAAGATTTAAGGGAGACTACCGGGCGCAGCATGAAGAAGAGGCTGCCATGGCTTGTCGTTCTTCTGGGGCTTGGTATGCTGGTTTCCTCGGTAGTTGGCGTCTTCGAAGGCGTCGTTGCCGCGCTTCCCATCGTGATCTGTTTCCAGTCTCTGGTTCTGGATATGGCGGGAAACGTGGGTACTCAGTCCCTTGCTGTAACTATCCGAGTGCTTATGGATGAAAATGTAACCGGAAGAGAGAAATTGATGCTTCTTGGAAAAGAAATGAAAATCGGATTGCTGAACGGCGGGCTGCTGGGGATCCTGGCACTGGTGCTTCTGGGGATCTACGTACATGCTTTTAAGGGATACGCCTGGGCGGGAGCCTTTGCAGTATCCGGATGTGTAGGGATTTCCCTTGTACTGGCCATGATGGTGTCCAGCATGGTGGGAACCGTTATACCGATGTTCTTTCATAAGATAAAGGTGGACCCGGCGGTAGCTTCCGGGCCACTGATCACGACTGTAAATGATCTGGTCGCAGTCGTTACTTACTACGGACTGGCGTTTTTATTTCTGGTCAGCTGAGAAAACAGAATGTCCGGTGCAGGAAACAGAAGGGTAAGGTTTGTTGTATGGAAATCATTGTAACAACATTAGAAATCATAGGAGCGATCGCATTTGCTGTATCGGGAGCGCTTGTGGGGATCCGAAAAAACATGGATGTGTTCGGCGTGTGTGTTCTGGGGCTTTCTACTGCAGTGGGAGGAGGCGTCATTCGGGATCTGATCCTGGGGGAAACACCGCCGGCTATGTTCACCAATCCGATCTATGCGATCGCAGGTCTTGCGACATGTCTTTTTGTTCTGATCCCGGAGATCCGCACGATGGTGGAACGTTCAGAATTCGTATTGCTTCTGGCAGACGCTGTCGGTCTCGGGATCTTCACGGCATCTGGAACTATGCATGCTCTGGAAACAGCAGACGCGAATGCATTCCTGGCTGTTTTTGTAGGTGTCGTGACCGGCGTAGGCGGAGGGCTTCTCCGGGATGTGATGGCAAGTGTTCCCCCGTATATTTTCACAAAACACGTTTATGCAGTAGCGTCCATAGCAGGAGGTATACTACTGTGCGTCATCTATCCATACGTCGATAAATACATAGGTCTTTTTATCACGTCTGCATTTGTAGTGGTATTAAGGCTGCTGGCATCTCGGTTTCGCTGGGAAATCCCAAAGGCGGAGGATGTTTCTCTTCATCATACGAAAAACCATTCGGGAAAAGAATGATGTTATAATTCTGCAAAAAGTTGGGAGCGTTAAAGCTCCCAACTATAAAACACGAACATTATACCGGGAAATTCCGTATTGATGTTCGTCTATATCAGTCCTATAATAATACACGTACTCTATATTTTGACAGACATCAGAGCATACAGTGTTGTATCGTGTCATAAGCCAAAATTAGAGCAAAATTCGTAATTTGGGACGTGAAGCCCGCTCTTATACTGTGCCTATGACACAATCAGAACAGCGTAAAAGATGTTTGATTGTGTTTTTTATTGGGACGATTTCGACAAATCGCCCTGGCAGTGAGGAAAAAATGGAAAGAACAGTAGAACAGTTAAAAGAACGAATCCGTGCAGGCGGTGCTAAAATTCCTGCGGAAAAAGTCATCAAAAATGGACAGCTGGTCAACGTTATGACGAGTGAGATCTATCCGGCAGAGATCGCAATCTATAAAGATATGATCGCAGCAGTCGGTGATGAAGCGGAAGTGGCTGATTACATCGGACCGGAAACCCAGATCATCGATGCAAAAGGAAGATTCCTGGTGCCGGGTATGATCGATGGACACATCCACAGTGAGTGCAGCAAGCTGAGCATTACCAGCTATGCCAAGGCTGTCGTGCCTCACGGGACCACCAG
>CAKUJT010000236.1 GCA_934661765.1 uncultured Senegalimassilia sp. | reverse complement strand
GAGCCCGAGAACTACGACGCCCGCGCGAACATCATGTGGGCCGGCATGCTGTGCCATCAGGGCCTTTTGGGCATGGGCCGTCATGAGGACTGGGCAACGCACGGCCTTGAGCACGAGCTGTCCGCCTACGACACCACCGTCACTCATGGCGCCGGCCTGGCCTGCCTGTTCCCGGCATGGATGGAATACGTCTACGACGCAAACCCGGCGCGCTTCGCACAGTACGGCTACGAGGTGTTCGGCCTGGCGCCCACGGGCGACATCGAATCCGACGCGCTGTCGGCCATCGATGAGACGCGCATGTTCTTCGCCAGCCTGGGCATGCCTATCAGCCTGGGCGAGCTCGGTCTGGACGAGGACAACATCGAGGACGCCATCGCCGAGATGATCCCCACCCTGCGCGAGAACAAGGGTGAGCCGTTCGGCAGCTTCAAGAAGCTGACCATGGAGGACGCCGCCGAGATCTACCGCTTGGCGCTGTAAATGGAAACGCTCGCATGTCGGATGCCGGCAGGCGAGCGTTTGGCGAATAGGGAAGGGCCCTGCGGCTCCCATTTGCTTCTCAAACCGCATGGCGTGGTCGGAAGGCCGGCGCCGTGGTTGGAAGCAGATCCGGGAAGCCGCAGGGCCCTTTGCAGTTTTCGGCGGGTTTTGCGGGGGCTGGGGAGTCTGCGGATTTTCGCGCCAGCGCATCGAACGGACGCGGGAGCGCCTACATGAAGCAGCCGGCGATGATCACGATGGCGGTGGTGAGCAGGCCCGATACGGCGATGCTCACGCCGGACATGGCGCCTTCCAGCTCGCCCATCTCAAGGGCCTTCGTGGTGCCCACCGCGTGGCTGCAGGTGCCGATGGCCACGCCCTTGGCGATGCGGTTGTTCACGCGGAAGATCTTCGACATGAGCGGCGCGAAGATGGCGCCGAGGATGCCGGTGATGATGACGGCCGCCACGGTGATGGACGTGATGCCGCCCAGCTGCTCCGACACGGCGATGGCGATCGGGGTGGTCACGGACTTGGGGATGAACGACGTGGCCATCTCGTCGCCCAGGCCGAGCAGTTCGCACAGCGTATAGGCGCTGATCATCGATACTATGGAGCCGACCAGGCAACCGCAGAAGATGGGGATGAAGTGCTGCTTGAGGATCTGACGTTGGCGGTAGACGGAATATGCCAAGGCGACCGTCGCCGGACCCAGCAGAAACGAGATGAGCTGCACGCTCGACTCATAGGAATCCAGCGGGATGTGGAAGAGGCACAACAGGGCGATGATAAATGCCACCGTCACAAGCAGCGGGTTGAGCAGCGGGGAGCGCACCTTCTTGTACAGCGCCACTGCCAGCTTGAAGACGATGAAGGAGACGACGGTGCCCGCCGCCAAGGTTGCGATAAGGTTCAGCATGGTCTAGGCCTCCTTGCCGGCGACGGGGGAGATGATGCCGGTTCCCGGCGTATGCGGATGGTGCTTGCCGGCGCCCTCCGCGTACGCGCTGTGGGAATCGGCGCTGTCTGCCTGGGCCTTCGCCGCGTTCTCCGCTTCAACGGCTGGTGCGAGCGCGGTGTCCTTGCCCATCTTCGCCATGATCCAGGACACAAACAGCACCGTGTAGGACGTGGCCAAGAACACGATGACGGTGGTGGCGATGCAGACGAACGCGAACTTCGCCGCCGCAGCTTCCAGCATTGAGAAGCAGCCCATGATGGCGACGCCGGCGGGGATGAAGAACACGGACATGTTGTCGATCAGGTAGTCGCACGCCTCGCTGATGTATTTCGTTTTCAGGATGTGCGTGCCAAGCAGCACCAGCAGCAGCACCATGCCCAAGATGTTGCCGGGAAGCGTGATGGGCAGCACGGATGCCAGTGCGCAACCGGCGGCATATACGCCCATGATCAGGCACAACTGTGCCAGCAGCAGCAAACCGTGCTTGACGGAGCGCTGCAGGCGCTGCTTGGGGGTGTCGGCGCCTTTGAACATCTCGTCGTGCGTTTCCTTCAGGTCGCCTTTGACCGAAGCGACGAATTCCTTGAAGTGCGACCAGATTTTGCGCGCACAACACTTGACGCTTGCGGCGTCGTTATTCGATTTCATGATTCGTGGAACAACCCCTTGGTAGTTTTTGGGAATAGATACTGTTTGTCTAGGGTTTCATACTAGGACGCTTGCCCGGCATTTCAAAAGTTTGCCGGGGAATCCACGCGACCGGCATAAGCCATGCAACGGAATCCCACAAAACCCGGGGATGCTAAAGGGGGCGATGGGAATCGTTTCCCATCGCCCCCTGCGAAAGTTGGCGGATCGGTTGTCGGGTGCTCGGCGGGTTGATCGGCCGTCGGGTTCTCGGTCGGAGACTCGGCATTGCACTCTCGGCCGCCAAGCTGGTTGCCGGTGGTATGGCCGATGGCTTGGTCGACCGGTTGCTAGGTGTTCGGCCACCGAGCCGGCAGCGTTACCGTCCCCGGACCTTCCATCCCAGTGCGGCCGCGGCTATGACGAGCATCGCCACCGTTGCCACTAGGCCGATGGTGGGCGCCTTGTAGCCGACCAACATGACCGCCGTGCCGAACAGCGCCATGACCAGGCACAGGATACTCAGCCATTTCATGTAGCCCTGCGCGTTCATTTAGTAGGTCACATCCTTGTCGTCCAGGCGTCCGCGGAAGATGCGGTACGCGATCACGTGGTACGCCAGCACAAGCGGCACGCCTACGCAGGCGATGCCGGTCATCCACGCCAGCGACGTGTCGGAGGAAGCTGCGCTCATCAGCGTGATGGATGCGCCCACGCTGCCGGGGGCGGCAACCACCAGGTTGGGGAACAGCGTGACCGCGGCAAGCGCTACCAGTCCAGCTGCCGCCACCGACTGCAGAAGGAACGCGACCAGATCGTTGCCCTTGCGGCCGAGCACGATCGATGCGACGACGCATGCAAGGAACACCAGGGCGATCACCACGCCGGCGGCGAGCATTCCCGGCGCGAACGCGGGCTTCACCACGGCGAACGCCAGGACCGTCGCAACGGCGAACAGCACCAGGGCCGCAATCTGGCAGGGCACGCGCAGCTTCGCGGCGCGCTTATGCACGGCGGAGCCGGCGGGCGCCTTCAGCGCCACCCATGCCGCGCCGGCGGAAAGGCACATGGCCAGGCCGAGCAGGCCCGCCACCAGGGTGAACGGCGACAGCAGGCCCAGCAGCGGCACGCCTGCGTAATCGCCGTTGGCGGCCATGGGGATGCCGGCGATCACGTTGCCCAGCGCCACGCCCAGTAGCAGCGCCGGCAGGAACGAGCCCACGGTGAAGCAGACGTCCCACGCGCGCGCCCATTTCGGGTCGTGAGCGCGGAACTCAAGCGACACCGCGCGGACGATCAGGCCGAACAGCACCAGCATGACGGCCAGGTAGAAACCCGAGAACGTGGTGGCGTACGCCGCGGGGAACGCTGCGAACAGCGCGCCGCCGGCGGTGAGCAGCCACACCTCGTTGCCATCCCACACCGGGCCGATGCTGCGGCGCACGAGCGCCCGTTCGCGCTCGTCTTTGGCCAGCGCGCGGTACAGGACGCCCACGCCCAGGTCGAACCCGTCGAGCACGAAGTACCCGGCGATCAGCACGAAGAT
>CAKUJT010000235.1 GCA_934661765.1 uncultured Senegalimassilia sp. | reverse complement strand
TGATTTTGTACGTTCCTTTCGGTGTTCCTTTCTTAATTGTAACTTCCCCTTTTTTGTTTACCGTCACATATTTTGCATTGGAGGATTTGTAGCTTAATGTTGTTTTTGCTGAAGCTCCGATGCTGAAAGTCTGTTTCCTTTTCTTTACAGCAGTGTATTTGTATGTTTTGGAAGACACTTTCGTTTTAATGGACTGTGCTGCCTGACTGATTTTTATAACAAATGTTTTACTCGCTTTGTTATAATTTTTGTTTTGTGCTGCTGTAACGGTCACTGTATAAGTTCCGCCTGGTGTTCCTTTTTTCACTGTGACTTTTCCGTTTTTATCTACTGTCACATATTTTGTATTAGAAGATTTGTAACTTAAAGCTGTCTTTGCAGATGCACCGATGCTGAAAGTCTGTGCTTTTGTTTTAATAGCAGTGTATGCATATGTCTTGCTGGTTGTTTTTACCGTAATATTCTGTTCTGCCCAATCAATCCTGTAACTCAGTGATTTGCTTCCTTTATAATTTCCCTTGAAAGTTACTTTCACTGCATAGGTACCTGTATCCGTACATCCAGCAGCATATTTTACACTATAAGATTCACCGGTAAGTTTATTTCCTGTGCTGTCGGTTACTATTACTGCCGGCTTCTGTACCTTTCCATTGTATATACAGGATTTCTGTGACAACATAACTGTTTTAATTGCCGGAATCGTCTCTCCCCCTTCTACGGTTTTTCCACAGGCTGTGCAATAAGATCCTTCCGTTTTTCCATCTGTTCCCATGGATGCCTGAACCAGTGGAGTTTTTTCTATTTTTTCATGATTATCTGAAACAGGCATTTCCGCTGTGTAAGTCTTTCCGCAATTCTCACAGATGACACATTTCAGGACATATTCACCCGGTGTTGAACAGGTGGACGGTGTGATCACACGATCTGCAACATAGCCATGTCCTTCTTTATCAATCATCTCAAGAGAAACAAATCTTGTATCTCCTGAAAATACTTTTTCGACATTCGATCCGGACAGACCATAAATTTTCAGATTCGGATTTACAATTCCATCTGAAAAACTTGTCCATTTTACATCTGTATCTTTTCCTGCAATCACAGTCTGTGAAAGACTGGTACAATTATAATATACCCCTTCTCCAATGACCTTTGTATTCGGTGGTATTACGACTTTTGTCAGTGCTGAACAACCGGAAAATGCTCCATCTCCTATCTCTTCTACATGATCTGGCATTGTGATATCTGACAAATTAGTACACTGCTGGAATGCATTTGCATCAATAGTCTTTACCCCATCTGGAAGACATATACTCTCTAAACCAGAACAATGCATAAATGCTGCTTTTCCGATTTTCTCCAGACTTTCAGGCAAGGTGATACTTTTTAAAGTAGAGAGGTCAAAAAAAGCATAATCCTGTATTTCCGTTCTGCCCTCTGTCAGATAAATATTTTCTGCGTGACCATATCCCATATGTTCCAGATCTATATTCTTACCAATTGTCATTTCCTTAATATTATCACTGAGATAAAAAACTGCATCACCCATTTCTTCCACACTGTCTGAAATTGTAACAGACGTCAGGCTGTTACAGTCGCAAAATGCATATGCACCAATCTTTTTTACCCCCATGGGTATAATAACTTCTTTCAGGCTGCTGCAACTGTAAAATGCCCTTTCTCCAATGCTGGTCACATTACCTGATATTGTGACAGAACTCAGACTGGCACAATTATGAAAAGCCCACTCCCCAATACTGGTTACACTGTCCGGAATGGTAATTGTTTTTAATCTCGTGCACTGACCAAATACATAATCTTCTATTTTCTCTCTTCCATTTGACAGATGCACTGTTGTCAGGGTTAATGCACATCCCCAGTCCCAAATTCTGTTATCCCTGGACATTTTTACGTTTTTTCCAATGGTCAGTTCTGTAAGATTACTGCATCCATTGAATACTCCATATTCTACCTCCTCTACGCTGTCGGGGATAATCAGACTTTTCAGTTTACTGCAATCTTCGAATACATAACTTGCTATATGCTTTACACTGTCGGGAATAGTTATATTTTCCAACCCAATGCACTTCCCAAAAGCCATACCTTCTATAACAGTAATATTAGATGGTATTAAAATATCCGTCAAACTGCTGCAATCCCAAAACATACCTCCCGGTATTGCTGTGATTCCCAAAGGTATATGCACTTCTGTCAGACTGCTGCAACCCCAAAATACACTACCGCCACATTTTTCCATATTATCCGGAAGAATACATGTTTTCAGATTTGTACAATCACGAAAAACACCATACCCCATTTCAAGCAAACCATCCGGCAAATGAATTTCCTCAAGAATGCTACAATCGTTAAAAGCCTGTGAGCCGATAAAATTTACACTGTCTGGGATATTAACAGTTTTGAGATTTGTGCAAGCATTGAATGCATCTTCTTCAATTTTCGTTCGTCCTTCTTTGAGCGAAACTGTCTGAATACTTTCACTGTCAAATCCTAAATCTGTAATTTTGGAAAATTTCACATTAGACCCGATGGTAATTGTTACCTCATCACCACAATCATGAAACGCACCTTCTGCTTCTGTCACAGAATCCGGTAAATAGATCCTGTTCAAAGATGTACATCCCTCAAATGCATCATGGTCTACTTCCTTCACATGTTCAGGCAGAATTACACTCTTCAGCGAACTGCATCCTTTAAAAGCCCAAAGTTCTATAGTTTCCAGATTGTCCGGCCAGATGATCTCGCTGAGAGAAGTACAGCCTTCAAATGCAGACACTCCTATAGTGGTTACACTGTTTGGTAAAATAATTTTTTCCAGACTTGAACAATCTCCAAACGCTTCCCATCCTATGGTTGTTACAGTAGATGGTATCGTGATCTTTTTCAGATTTTGATAATTACGAAAGGCCCAATCCTCAATTGTCAATATTCCCTCCGACAAAACAACTTCTTCTATAACAGAACCAAAGTATTCCGATCCCGACTCTGAGTCTAATGCTGACAACTTTCCTACATGCTCCACATTTTTTCCGATCACAAGCTTTTTCAGTGCAGTACACCCATAAAGTATTGGTGATCCGACTGTTGTTACACTGTCTGGGATAACAAGTTCTTTCAAACTATAACAGTTAGAAAAAGCATACTCTTTAATCGTTTTTAATCCATCTGGCCATTCAATGCTTTCAAGATTGTAACAATATGCAAGTGCCTCGCTGTCAATAGTCTTTCGAGTTCCTGAAAATGATATTTTTTTTGCATCGAACACTACTCCCAAATTTCTTATTTTCTCAACTGTCTCCGGAATAATCAAATGCTGAGTAACAGCAGCTGTATTCCAATACCCATGCTGCCAATTCCCATCACTAATATATCGTATAGCATAGAAATAATTCTTATAATATAGATACTCTGGTATTGTAAATTCATTTAACGAAATCTGATGCCAACCATCCTCTGAACTGTCGTACCAATAATCAACACCTGTTAACATACATGTTCCATCATTATATAATGTAACATCATAATCTACCCCATATGTACCATAATCTACAGAAATTCTTTCATTTGTTCCCTCTTTATAATACCATTCATCGTCTGGATTCTCGGGTGTTTCCG
>CAKUJT010000234.1 GCA_934661765.1 uncultured Senegalimassilia sp. | reverse complement strand
TACCAGAAAAATACCAGAGCTCTTTCTTTTTACCAAAGAGAAGGGTTCGATATTCAAAGTGAAGGATCAGATGATGCGACTTGTGCGACAGAACTATACTCCCTGGAATCTGTCACGCCACTAAAAGGATAAAATGCGCAGATTTCAAAAGTGAGTAAAATCAATTATAGAGATAGATATTGATAAACAATATATTAAGAACAGAGAGGTCGTGCTAGGATGTTAAAAATATGCTACTAAAGCATCTGAAAGAATACAAGATTGCAGGAAAGATATATGCAGCAAACGTGATGGATGCTGGATTGGTCAAGAATCAAAATGTTTTTCAAAAAGCCTACGATATGGGATATTCTATCTAAAGTATTGAAAAATTGGAATTTGGAGGAGAAAACATAATGCAAGATGAAAAGTTTATGAAGAAGGCTATTGAACTGTCAAAATTGGCAGTTGAACATGGTAATGAACCGTTTGGAGCTGTGCTTGTTAAGAATGATGAGATTGTATTTACCAATGAAAATCAGATTTATACGAAACATGATCCAACATTTCACGGTGAAGCAGGATTAATCCGAGAGTTTTGCGCACAGACTAGTATTACCGATCTACATGAGTATACTCTTTATTCCAGTTGTGAACCATGTTTTATGTGTAGCGGCGCAATGGTTTGGGTGAAGCTGGGACGATTGGTTTATGGCGCAAGTAATATTGATTTGGAACATATTCTCGGAAATACAGGGTGCAACTGCTCTAAAATGGTGTTTGACAATTCTTTCTGGCATCCGCAGGTTTCAGGGGGGATTTTACGCGAAGAAAGCCTTTCAATTCTGAAAGAGTATTTTGACAAGCACGCAAAGGGCTGAGAAAAATTCAAGTTTGCAGGGATGACCAGCATACGGCAAGGTTTTCATCAATTTTCAGTTTATCATTTTCCAATATGATTTCAATCAATTCATCTTCGGGAACATTAGATTCCAGTGCAGCTACACTATTTCCCTGCAAACTCAGGTTAAACAGACCTTCGCCACCGAATACGGCTGATGAAAGGTTCTTTCTGGCTACAACTTTACTTTTTACATTTGCATCACAAGCCAGGAACATGCCATCTTCAATTGTCATTCCGGCCGATCCCCACTTGGCAACATCTGCAAGAATTTCTCAATCCTGTTCTTTTTTCATTATAGGCTGAGATAAGCTTTCATGATTCGTTGAAAACTTAACACGATATATAAAAACATTGGATTTTCTGGTAAAATATAGGTAAGATTTTGTGAGGTGATCCATATGTCGTTTGTTAAAAATGATAATCAACAACTTACGCTTTTGGATAGCGTTGATTTTAGTTTTTTCACGTGATATACTTGTCAATATAATCATTTCATTTTTAAAAGGAGGGTTTTTTATGAAAAAACGAATCAGCACTTTTTTAACCATGTTCCTTCTGGTCTTTCTCCTGGGTGTGAATGTTTGTGCCGACTCCGGTGTGAATGTTTATGCCGACTCCGATGTGAATGTTTATGCCGACTCCCCGGTTGCACAGATCGGCTCCAAAAAGTACACTTCACTTGAGAAAGCATTTTCCGCTGTTAAGAAGGGACAGACCATCACTCTGATAAAGAATACTACTATCAACGGTGACCTAAAGATCAAACTTGGCAAGAAATCTGCCACACTGAATCTGAACAAAAAGAAACTAACTGTAAAGGGCAGCTTCAATCTGTACAGCGGTACTCTGGCTATTTCCGGAAATGGTAATCTTACTACTAAACAGATCAACAATGCAGGTGCTCTTATCTTAAAAAACGGAACTGTCAATGGTTCTGTAGTCAATTCTGGTAAATTCGTCATGCATAACGGCACTCTGAATTACAGCAAGAATCTTATGTATGCGATTTATGCCAAAGGCGGCACTGTTACGATCAACAAAGGAACTGTAAACTACAAGCGTCATTTTGTAAGTTATGAAGAAGGAAATAATGTTCCTGAGAAGACAAATGGTGCTGCTATTATAGCAACTGGCAAATCTAAGGTAATCGTCAACGGTGGCAAGATCGTATCCAGTTCCGAAACCATCATGACAAAAGAAGACTGCAAAGCAAATATTATATTAAATAACGGCACTTTCCAGTCCACAAATGGTGGATGCATTGCTCACATCGGCGGCAACATAACCATCAACGGTGGTAACTACTCCATCAAAGGCGCCTGGGGATTTGCTTATGTTTATGGCAGTTGTACTCTCAACATAAAAGGTGGAAATATCAAGAGTCAGTGGAGCCTTGTTGAAACTTATTCAGAACGATCCAATGCCAATATTTCCGGTGGAACCCTGAACACTACCATATCAGGCAGATCTGGTCAGCCTGCTATGCTCATTGCCTTCGATGGTAAAATCAATGTAACTGGCGGAAAGTTCATTGCCAAAAATAAACCATATGCATACTGGAGAAATCCAAACGGCGCAGGAAGCATCAAAGTATCCAAAAAAGTAAAGATGCCGACTCCGAATCTCTGGAAGGAGACAGACGATGTTTGTGCTTAAACTCTAAAACAGTAATAATCGTTCAATACATAATGACCATATTTTTAATGGGGATGCTGCTACAGCATCCCCATTTCCATGCAAAGCGCGCTCCTTTTTCGCCCTGTTCGTTGAAAATTTAATACTCAAAATTGCCCCACCTGATAGCAAACGATACACTTCTCTCTGTATGCACCAATACAAGAGAGGAGGTTTGAAAGAAGGTGTATGATTTGCAAGATTGGGTAGCTGTTCAGTGAGTTTATAAGCAGACAAGATCAAAACGAGCAACTGCAAAAATACTTGATTTGTGTGGCGCTTGCAACCTTGATTGCACAAGGCATTTCGGCCGTGTTTTCGCTTTTGATTTTTTCCATCGAATGCGGCGATATAAAAGTCACTTTGACTGGTTTGACCGACAGGAGTTACATTCCATGTTTCAAATCGCTGTACTTTCGGTTCTTCAGAAGTCTACAGTGTCTGGCTTGCTGTACCAGTTGGTTGGTTTGCAAACTTTTTAATATCCTATATGGCTCTCAGGAGATCATGGCCGACTGATAAAGTGGCATCATCTCGATGATTTAAAGCAATTTACAAAGAGCATTGGAAAATAGTACGATTGTAAGAGCATGTAGAATATGTCTGCTTTGTTCTGCTTTTTTCAAGAAAAAGGACTAACAGTCAGGCAAAAAGGAAACGAAAGCGATATCGCTTGAGTATAAAAGATGGACTGAAACTAAAAAGTACGATAAAATCAGTAGTAGAAATGATACCTTGAAATCGGGAGTTGATGGAGAATAATCGTTATGATCAGAAAGATGCAGAACATGGATATTAATAGAGTTGCAGACATATGGTTAAAGACAAATTTAAAAGCACATTATTTTATTCCTGAGCAATACTGGACAAGTAATTATGAATTAGTGAAAGAAATGATGTCACAAGCGGAAGTCTATGTGTATGAAGATGATAAAATGATTCAGGGATTTGTAGGACTAAGTAACGAATACATTGAAGGTATTTTTGTTTCTGATGAAATGCAGTCATGTGGTATAGGTAAACTTTTATTAGACTATATCAAGAATAAAAAAGTCAGATTACGATTAAACGTATA
>CAKUJT010000233.1 GCA_934661765.1 uncultured Senegalimassilia sp. | reverse complement strand
TCGAAACGCCAGAGCAGCCACAGGTGCGAGAAGCTGTCGATTCCGGCAACGGCGCTGTTCAGCGCGTATTCCGGTTCGAAAACGATGCGCCCCTGCAGGTGCGGCGCAAGGAAGCTGTTGCGGGGGATGCCGAACTTCTGCGGCAAATCGGTATGTATGTGAGCGATAGGTTTCATGCGCGCTATTGTATCGCGGCGCGCTGCGCTCGGCCGCGCCGCTCGCCGAAGGTTCTGCGGCATCTGCGTTGGAATCCGCCGGTATTTACTACTATGGAAGTATCAAATGCGGCATCCGATGCCGCTCGGCGAAGGAGGCTTTCATGGCGGATTCGAAGCGGCTGTTGGCGGATGCGCTCACGGGCCTGATGGAATGCAAACCGCTCGACCAGGTGCGCGTCGCCGAGATCGCCGCCGCGGCCGGCGTGAGCAAGCAGACGTTCTACCATCACTTCTCCGACAAGTATCACCTGATGGAGTACTGTTTCCGCGACATGTTCGCCGCCCCCTTCGAGCGAATGGGGACGCTCGCCCCTTTCGACGAGTGCTATATCGAGTTCCTCCAGCTGTGCCACGAGCGCAAGACGTTTTTGCGCAACGCTTTCACCTCCCAAGACGTGAACAGCCTGTATCGCGTGATGCATCGTGCGCTGCGCGACGCGTACGGTCGGCGCGTGCGCGTGTTCGGCGTGCTCGATGAGGGGGAAACGGGGTTCTGCCTGGACTTCTTCTCGAAAGGCTGCGCAGGTTGCACGCGCCATTGGTTCGACCAAGGCATGGACTTCGACGATGCCGAGCTGGTAGGCCTTATCCGCCAGTGCATCCCCGTCGGGGCCGCAAGGTTTTTCGAGTAGTCGGCTGCTAGGGACGTGAACAGGGGACGGAGGTGTGTTCACGCTAGCCTTTTGGGGGCGCATCGCATCGCCGTGAACACACCTCCGTCCCCCTGTTCGCGCGCATGTGCTCATAAATACGCGGCCTGCAAAACCGCCCAGAAGTCGCGGGGTCGTGGCAGACAGGGGCGTGAACACGCCCCCAGCACGAAACCACGCGCCAAGCAAGTTGACGATACGCATAAAACGTAAAGCACGCCCTTTACAAAATACCGTTTGAGTCCATTCATCCCTCAATTTACGCTTCCTATAATCCTCCCTCGTAGGGTCGAGCGCGCATAGGGCGTTTGCTCGAAGCGCCCGCGAAGCTTTGCTCTTTCGCCGGGGCGCACGTTGCCCGCCTGCTCCGAAGGGGGCTGCGAACCGACGCGCCAAGCCGTGTCGGCGACGCGGCAAAACAGCAGGCGGGCGCAAGCGAGAGGAAGGAACAACATGGACAAATCCGGAATCAGCCGCCGTAGCTTCCTGACCGGCGCCGCTGCCATCAGCGCGGCGCTTGCCGGCGCGGGCCTGACGGGCTGCGCTCCGAAGGTGGTCGGCGTTGCGGGCGGTGCCGCGGGCGCGGCCGGCTCGGGCAACGGCCAGACGATGGGCTTCGACGGCACGGGCACCATGCCGTGGCTCGGCGAGGCGCCGTCCATCTCCGACGGCGACGTGGCCGAGACGCTCGACGCCGACGTCGTGGTCGTGGGCCTTGGCTGCGCGGGCGTTCCCGCAACGCGCGCGGCCGCCGAAGCCGGCGCGAAGGTCATCGCCATCGAGGCATCCGCCCAGCTCAACAGCGTGGCCAGCGACATGGCCATCCTGGGCGGCGAGACCATGGCCAAGTGGGAGCGCGGCGACGGCTTCCTGGATAAGCACATGGTGGTCAACATGCACATGGAGGAGGGTAGCCACCACTCCAACTTCGGCATCATCAGCCGTTATTGCGACGAGTCGGGCAAGGCGCTCGACTGGTTCGTCAAGGGGTGCCCGGACATGTATATCGCGTCCGAAAGCTACGAGGAGGTCCCCGAGGCCAACCGCGCCCACTATATGTACCCGTACTTCTATCCCATGCTGGAGACGTACGACTACACGAAAGAAGACATGCCGTGCTACCCCACGTCGGTGGGTTTCTCCAGCCTGGCCACGGCCATGGCCGACAACCTCAAGCGCGCCCAGGAGGCCGGCGCCGAGGTTCGCTACAACACGAAGGGCGTGAAGCTCATCACGGCCGATGATGGCAGCATCGCGGGCATCTACGCGCAGGACACCAGCGCGGGCAAGTACCTGAAGATCAACGCGAAAAGCGTCATCCTGGCCACGGGCGACTATCTGGCCAACGAGGACATGATGAAGTACTTCGCCCCCGCGTGCGTCGAGAACGGCAACCAGATCCTGTCGCTGGACCTTGACGCGCAGGGTAACTACACCAACGTCGGCGACGGCCACAAGATGGGCGTGTGGGCCGGCGCGGCGGTGGAGCAGTGGCATGCGCCGATGATCCACCACATGGGCGGCGGTGCCGGCTCCGACGGCCGCGGCGTCATCGGCAACAACGGCTTTCTGTGGCTGAACCTGCACGGCAAACGCTTCATGAACGAGGACGTGCCTGGTCAGCAGCTTGAGAACCAGGTGGAGCTGCAGCCGCAGCGCAAGGCCTACCAGTTCTTCGACAGCTCTTGGCCCGAGCAGCTCAAGTACTTCCCGGCCGCCCACGGCATCGCCTGCATCTACAAGGACGAGGTGCTGCCGGACTGGACGCCGTCGGGTCTGAAGATCAACGTGCGCTGCCCGGCCGACATCGAGGCCGCCGTCGCCGAGGGCCGCTGCCTGAAGGCCGACACCATCGACGAGCTGCTGGCGAAGATCGACGGCATGAACGCCCAGGTGGCGAAGGAGTCCATCGAGCGCTACAACCAGCTGGCGAAGGCTGGTTCCGACGAGGACTTCGGCAAGAGCAGCCAGCGCATGTTCGCCCTGGAAAACGGCCCGTTTTACGCCGCCGAGTGCGGCGTGGCGCTCACGCTGGCGAACCTGGGCGGCCTGGAGTCCGACAGCGACTGCCACGTGTACAACGCCGAGCGCGAGGTGATTTCCGGCCTGTACGTGGCCGGCGCCCCGCAGGGCGGCCGCTTCAACGTGCAGTACCCCATCTCGCTCAAGGGCCTGTCCGCCGGCATGTGCATGGTGTTCGGCAAGATCGCCGGCGAGAACGCCGCGGCGGGCAAGTAGGAGGCTGCCATGACCGACGAGAATAAGGTTGCGGAAACCGTTTCCGCAGATGAGAAGGTTGACGTCGCGGGTGCAGCGGGTGCAGCTGGCGCAGCGGGCGCGATCCCGTCGCCCAAGCGCGGCCGCCGCAAGGTGACGGCGGTCGTGGCCACCGTGGCCGTGGTGCTGGTGGCGGCGGGAGCGGGCTTCATGGTCTGGCATGATTCGCCAAGTTTCTGCAACGCGATCTGCCATACGCCCATGGACGGCTACCTGACCACCTACGAATCCACGCCGGGCGAGACCGCCACGGACAAGTGGGGCAACCAGGTCGCCGACGCGTCCAGCATGCTGGCGCCGGTGCACGCCCAGGAGGGCATCACGTGCGTGGGCTGCCACGTGCCGCAGATGTCCGAGCAGGTCACCGAGGGTATGAGCTGGCTGACCGGCAGCTACAGCGTTGTGCAGACCGCTGACGAGCGCTTCGTGCCCGAGGAGAAGTCGCTGTCCGACCTGACCGCCGCGCGCGGCATCGCCAGCGAGGCGTTCTGCCTGAA
>CAKUJT010000232.1 GCA_934661765.1 uncultured Senegalimassilia sp. | reverse complement strand
AGTTCCCTGATCCTGATGGCGCCGAAATCACGCCATTAGCATCAACTGTAACATTCCAATTGTCTGCCACAACACTTTTCGGTACAGACTGCATCGCTTCCGCGATGACCTCTATTACCTGCCTGCCGCCATCAGCATCGGTATACTCCTTAAGTGTTATACCAGGGCTACCAATCAAATCAACTGTCGGCGTTTTATTCGGAGCTACCGGGCTCTTGTAATAGTAGAATCCATCTTTCTCGAACCAGCCTTCTCCCGGTGTAAATCTCGGGATAGCTGCTGTTCCGCCGATTCGCTCCCCGTCAGCGTTAACTCTGTATGTAACGAGCTTCACACGAAGGTATGCGTCGATGTTGCTTGTGTTTGTAACATTTACATTCTTTTTAATGGCACCATCAAAATCTTCCTCTACTTTGCAGGTTACTGTTGCAGGTTCAAATGTATTTGTCACTGCCGTCGTCTTGCTAACGAGGTACATCAATGTCCCCGTAACAGTAGCGCTCAGAAGGAGCACTACCGCTATTGCCAGCACGATCACCTTTCTGGAGGCCGTACTTTTTCTTCTTTTCTTTGAATCCATTCTCATTCGTACATACCTCCTTTAGTTACTCTTGCTCTGACTGAAAACATTCTTAACAACTGTACTGTAGCCGTTGAGGAAAGAAGGGTATCTGTCATGGTTTTCTACTGTGATAGTACCTGTCTTAGTAACACTGTTCAAAGTAACACCACCTGAAATATTTGGTTCATTATCATATCTCCATGCCCAGTCAGTATCTTCCTGTACAGTGTAATTTCCTACTGGAAGTTCATAAACCATTTCACTGCTATTACCTACAATTGTCATCGACGTGTAAAGCTTGCCGTCTTTAAAAATGTTCATCACATATGGTTCGTCTTTCACACCGTCAGTTTTAGTAACTGTAAGACTGCAAGTCTTAACGTGGATCAGGAACTGCTCCTTGGCGTTGTCGAATCCACATTTCGGATCACAATCAGTATGCTTGAAAGTAACATGATTTGTCACATCATTACCGCCGATTTTTACAGTTACCTTGACCGGAATATCCTGCTTTGTTGAGATCTTGCCGCCTTTATAATATGGTTCACTTCCAATAGCCGGACTGTATGATATATTCAGTCCAGGCTCACTGCCCGTCATAGTAACGCCATCATCAGTACTTGCTTTATTTCCATGCTTCCACACAGTTCCACCGACTTTGTTATCATTATAACTTGTCGGAGCAGTATCACCGTAGTATACAGTGCTGTCCTTGTACGTCAGCTCCGGCTTGAAGACATTGATCTTGCCGGTAGCGGAAGCGGTATTTCCACCTTTGCCGCTCTTCGCTTTTATTTCTGCATTCACATTATAAACAGTATCGTCTGTCAGGTTCGACATTCCGTTGTAATCTGATGCAAAGATGTCCTTACCACTACTATCTTTTGCGGATACTGGCAGATCCACATATGCCGTCTGCCATGTTTCCAGTCCATAGTTATCTTTGCTAAGATCCAGTGTAATGTCACCGGCCTTTACTGTAATATTCTTTTGGATCTCATTGATATCCGCATTTCCTGTCATATACACATTCTGATCCGCAGCTGCTGCTGTGATTTCCTTGATCGGAACGTCCACAGTCGGCTGTTCGAAGTTCTCTACTACAGTTTCTTCAGCATCTTTTGTTGTGTATATCCCGGAATCCTTTCCGTTGGTCGGCACTGCATTACCGCCTAAGAACCCATCTCTGGCTTCCACATTGAATTCAATGATAAGCTTCTTTCCTCTGGTCGTTTCAGTTCCGTTGTTCTTATCTATTCCGACATAGTTGGCTGCAAAATCAAATCCGTCCACCTTCACGGTATTGCCATCGATTACTGCACGAACACCCACAGCAGGACTCTCATTCTTCCACTTTGCAGTTTTATTGTCGCTTTCGTATCCATCAAAATCCGCCGTTTTCAAGGTGATATCGTCTGCTTGCGTACCCTCCGGCATCTGGAAATAATCCGAAACGATATCTTTTACCACTGTACTGCTGTCCAGTTTCACACTGGCACCACCGGATTCGATCTGACTTGAGATCTGCTGGAAAATGTCATTCAAAGCAGCTGAATTGCTGGCCGAGAGGTAGTAGCTCGGTGACTGCGGCGTCCCATTGTTGCTTGAAAGATTCTGCATGAACCAGTTACATGCAGCCGGTAATGATGGGCTACCCTCACTTAAATTACCACTAGGCTTTGTCCCTGCACTTGTTGCATCTGCTCCCGCGAATATTCCTACAGAATATACGGTTGCGCCCTGCGTAGTCTTTATCGAATCAGATTTGCTGATCGCACTATTAGCGACATTCAATTGAAATCCGCTTTGAGACGTAGGGCTTCCGTCAGTGAACATGATCACCACGCGATTTCGTTTCTCCCCATTCTGAACAGGATTATTTTTCAAAACTTTTTCAGCCATATCCATACCTAGATCCGCACGTGTCGCACCACTGGCAGCCAATGAATTAATGGATGCCTCTATATTACTCACGCCGATCGCTGTGTTTAAATCCTGAAATGCGCTCTTATAATCATTATTCCTTAGACTATCATATCGAATTTGATTGCTTCCACTAAATAACTCTGTATTTTCATAGTTATAATTGCTTCCGCTTCCAAAACCAACTACCGCAATTCGATGATTAACGTCATCATCTGTCCCTGCTATACCGTCCTTACCTTTTGCTTTCTCTGCAACAGACTCATTGAATGCTGATACAGCTTCTTTCAGTGCTTCGATCCTCGTCGTTGTCCCACCTGTAATTGCCGTTCGGGTGTACAGTTCAAGACCCGGGTAAGTGTTTCGCCCATAAGAAATATATTCTACTGTCTCATCTCCGTTTTTATAGGTATAGGTATACTTATCCTTGCCCCAATTCCAATCATATTTTACCGATACCTTCGTATATGTGCCGTCCGGCAATTCGAACCATAAATTACTGCGATTACTATAATTAGATGCATTGGTATTTTCTATTTTTCTATAATCATATCCCGTAATCGAAGTGAAATCATACCCCATACTTCCCGACTGGTCGAGCACCAGCACGATATCGGTCGGGACGTCTTCTGTTACCGTCGTGGTCGTGGTCGCGCCTGTGACGTAGGATTCCAGACGGATCTTATAGCTTCCATCCTCATTTGGGGTCGCTGTTTTTGTTGTTACAACACCGTCGTTATCCACTCTCGATGTTTCACCATCGCTGTTTCCTGATGCCGCTGCGATCATGCTGCTGGCTGCCTTTGCCATTGCTGACCTGGCTTTTCGGGCAACTGAATCCTTTCCATCTACCGGAGACAGAAACGGTGCGACATTCGTAAAGTCTACAGTCTTTGCTGGCGATGCCTCTGCTTCCGTGTTTTCATCATCGGAAGCAGGCTGCTCCTCATCAGCAGCCTCGACCTCGGCCGCATTCCCGGCCTGATCGTTTCCAGCCCCATCAATGTTTTCCGTGGTGCTGCCTGCTGCTCCGTCAGTCTTTTCTGTTGACGGCTCTGTTTCCGTAGTCGTCTGATCGGTCGGTGCGGCGCTGTCATCTGCAGCTGCGACCTGCGGCATGAATGCAAAGGTGGAGATGATCAGGGACATGCACAGTATGAGTGAAAGTATTTT
>CAKUJT010000231.1 GCA_934661765.1 uncultured Senegalimassilia sp. | reverse complement strand
ATTGTCGGCCTAATCCACGGGAATTGCATGCAGCAGGGGCTCTCAATGTTGTTATGTCCTGCTCATATCGTCTTTGCGTGCAGCTGCGTCGCGAGCGTGCGATGATCGAAGCGTTGAGCGAAGGAGGCAGGAATGGAGAACGTCGACGCGAATGGGCTGACCGAGGCTCAGTTCCTTGCAGAATACAAGCAGAAGGATTACCCGAAGCCCTCGTTGACGGCGGACATGGCGGTGTTTCGTCCTGTTGACGGCCCCGAAGGCGAATGGGAGGTTCTGCTGATCCGCCGCGGCGGGCATCCGTTCTTGGGCTGCTGGGCTTTTCCCGGTGGGTTCGTCGAGCCGGGGGAAGACGCCGATCAGGCTGCCCTTCGCGAGCTTCAGGAGGAAACGGGGTTGGTCGATGTCTCCTTGGAGCAGTTCGGTTTGTACAGCACGCCGGGCCGTGATCCTCGTGCATGGACCGCGTCCGAAGCGTATCTGGGCGTTGTCGGCAAGAACGTGCAGGCGTGTGCCGGTGATGATGCAGCCGACGCGAAGTGGTTCAGCTTGTCGCTGAGCGAGATCGATCAAGCGGGGAGGTATCGTTTGGCTGCAACCGCGGCGGAAGACAAGCTGCTCGTTGAGTTCTCAGTGTCGCCTCGCATGTTCTGGTCGTGCAAGGCAAGCGTGACCCGCTCGGAAGGTTTCGCTTTCGATCATGGCCGCATACTTGCCGATGCGTATTTGGCGCTGCAGGGGACGATCAACTGCGATTAGGTGGTAGGGGCTTGACCTTGCCGGTTGCAGCTAGGTGGCTCCTTGATTTTTTTTTGCCGCCCTCCTTCCAATCACCTCTCGCTCGCATCTCGCCATTCGGTGGGGGAGGTTCCGGTTGCCTGTTTGAATGCTTGTGAGAAAGCCGAGGACTGCGGCCAACCTAGGCGTGCGGCCACGTAGGCGACTGAATTGCCGCTTGCAAGCAGGGACTTCGCGCGCTCGATTCGGCGTGCTTTGGCGTATCGCCCGATGCTTTGCCCCGTCTCGCGCGAGAACGCCGAGCACAGGTGCGAGCGGCTCACGAACAGCATGCTCGCAAGCTCGTCCAGGCCGGGAGCGCGTCCCTCGTCGAGCATGCGCTCGATGGCGGCCTGCGCCTCAAGGGCAAGCCCCGACCGCTTATGCGCCGAACCGCCGCAACGTGCGGTATCGTCGCCGGCGCACGATGCGGCCAGCGCGGCCACCATCTGCTCGACGCGCGCCTGGATAAGCAGCGCCGAACCCGGCCGGTATTGCGGCCCGGTCCCCAGCAACGCTGACATGATGATGCGCGATTGCGCCTCGCCCCACGTGCCCCCGAACCGCTCGAACATGCCCGAGAACGCGCCCGGCCAGCGCCGATCGAGCTCTTCGAAATACTGCGGCAGAAAGCAGATGCAGCGCGACGAATACAGGCCTCCCCGGCGCAGCGTGCCGGAGAACGAGCCCGCAGGCTGCACGAACGAGTACAGCGACCCGTCGAGTAGCGCCCGCGGCCGGTCGATCATCCGAGGCATGGTGGCCTTGGAATCCTCCGACACCATGCACACGCACGCATACGCGCTCTCGGGCGACTCGACCAGCGCCATATCGTGCTCCATATACACATCGTGGCTGAACACGATGCAGAAATCCCCAACGGGCATGCCCCATGCCGACCCGCGGGCCCACGCGCTCCGGCCCGTGCCCGACCACCCTTCGCCGTTGCGGCGGATGCCGATCCCGAACTGCTCGAGCTGCGGCTCGTAAAGCGAGCGAACCGCGCGTGGGATGGCGTTGTAGGCGGAAGCATCGGTCATTCGGATTCGTCTCTCATTGTTTCGGTTTCGTGTACGCGCTCAGCAGGAATGTTTGCCAAGACTTCCTTGCATGATAAGTTACGCAAAGGTAACTAACAAGAGGCATTACGTGCCGGCAAAACGCCCAAAAACGCGCCGCGCAAAAGCCCCAAATAGGGAAGGAATAACTATGGCCGAAGAGGAACCCCGCCCAACACCTCGCCAAACCGCCGACGAAGCCGCCGCCGACCCGCCAGCAGCCTCCAAACGCAACGACATCTCCCAGCTCCTCGACTTCGCAGGCAGCAGAAAACCGCTCACATACCTCGGCCTGGCGCTCAGCGCCGTGTCGCAGCTGTTCGGCTTCGTGCCCTACGTGTGCATTTGGCTTGTCGCGCGCGACCTTATCGAAGCCGCGCCGAATTGGCAGGCCGCGCAAGGCATCGCCGCGTACGGCTGGTGGGCCATCGGCGGCGCGGTCGTCTCGATCGCAGCCTATTTCCTCGCGCTTATGTGCACACACCTGGCCGCGTTCCGCACGGCGTCGAACATGCGCAAGCAAAGCACTGAGCACCTCATGCGCTTGCCACTCGGTTACTTCGACACGCACGCAACCGGCGAGCTGCGCCGCGTGATCGACGGCTGCGCCGCCAGCACCGAATCGCTGCTCGCGCACGTGCTGCCCGACGCGGCGGGCTCGATCGCCATGGTGGTCGGCATGCTCGCGCTGCTGTTCGCCTTCGATTGGCGCCTTGGTCTTGCGTGCCTGGTCCCGGTCGTGATCTCGGTCTGCTGTCTCATGACCATGATGACCGGCAAGGGCATGGAGTTCATGAAAAGCTACATGGGCGCGCTTGTGCGCATGAACGAAACCGGCACCGAATACGTGCGCGGCATCCCCGTGGTGAAGGTGTTTCAGCAAACGGTGCACTCCTTCAAGGCGTTCCACGACGCCATCGCCGACTACGCGCGCATGGCGCAGGATTACGCGGGCACGTTCTGCCGAAAACCCCAGGTCCTTCAGCTATCGGTGCTCAACGGCCTGGTGGTGTTCCTGCTTCCCGTGGCGCTCATCCTGGCGCCGGGCGAAGCGGATTTCCCCAGCTTTATGGCTGACTTCGCCTTCTACGCCATCTTCTCGGCGGTCATCCCCACGGCCATGGCGAAGCTCATGTTCATGAGCGAAGCGTCGCAGATGGCGGGCGACTCCCTCGGCCGCGTGCGCGCGATCTTGGAGGCGAAGCCGCTCGAAACCCCTGCGAATCCGCGTCCCATCGAAGGCGGCGACGTGCGCTTTGAGCACGTGTCGTTCGCCTACGAAGGCGCCGAAACCAACGCGCTTGACGACGTGAGTTTCGAAGTCCCCGCCGGCACGACCCTCGCGCTCGTAGGTCCGTCGGGCGGCGGCAAGTCGACGTGCGCAAGCCTGGTCCCGCGCTTCTGGGACGCAACCGCCGGGCGCGTGCTCGTCGGCGGTGTGGACGTGCGCGACGCCGACCCGCACGAGCTCATGGACAAGATCGCGTTCGTCTTCCAAACCAACCAGCTGTTCAGCCGAACGCTTGAGGAAAACGTGCGCGCAGCCAGGCCCGATGCCACGCGTGAGCAGGTGCTGGCAGCGCTGCACGCCGCGCAATGCGACGACATCGTGGCGAAGCTGCCGCAGGGCGTCGACACGCACCTTAGGCGCGGCGGGGCGTATTTGTCGGGCGGCGAAGTGCAACGCGTAGCCCTTGCCCGCGCGATCCTCGAGGACGCGCCCATCGTGGTGCTCGACGAGGCCACGGCGTTCGCTGACCCCGAGAACGAGGCCCTCATCCAGCGCGCCTTCGCGAAGCTGGCCGAGAACCGCACGGTGATCATGATCGCCCA
>CAKUJT010000230.1 GCA_934661765.1 uncultured Senegalimassilia sp. | reverse complement strand
GAACAGTATATACAATTGCCGGCAACCAATATAGGATAACAAAAGTAGGTGCAGAAGTAAGCCTCATCAAAACAAATTCAAAAGCAAAAAGTATAAACATTCCGGCAACAATTAAAGCAAGTGGTATTACTTACAAAGTAACAACAATTGCAAAAAAAGCATTCAAACAGAATAAAAAGTTACAATCCGTAACAGTAAGTGCGAATGTAAAGAAAATCGGTAATAATGCATTCTTTAAATGCCCGTCTTTAAAAACAGTAAATCTAAAAACAGTTTTACTAACCAGCAAAACAGCAAGTAAGAAGGCTTTTAAAGGAGCAAACAAAAAACTAGTAATCAAAGTACCGAAAAAAGTTAAAAAATCCTACAAGAAGATATTCAAAGGACTAAAGATTAAATAACTATTGCATTCATTCCTTCTGAAGCCAAAACATAGAAAAAAGAAAAAATACTAATTTCCTTCTGGAGCCAAAGAGCAGAAAACCGAAAATTTAATATCTATTAAAATGTGATGTCGGAGTAAGTAAAAATGCCGGTCAGGCATTTTCTACGAAGTGACTATCTTCACATTTTAATGGATATTAAATTTTTAGTTTCCGTCTGTTTAGCCTTACAAATTAGTATTGAATCTCCTGGAAAGCCATATTTTTCTGGGGAATTTCCATTCTCACCAATTGTAGATTTAGATAGTCAGAAAAAAGAAACAATACCATATCCCAGATGCGGCTTCGGAGCGTGTTTAAGATGCGAATGAGCATTTTAAACACAGCGACTACAGAGCAGATGGGATATGGTATTGTTTCTTTTTTCGTCTACACGAAATCTACAAATTAGTATTGAATCTTCCAGAAAACCATAGCCTTCTGGAGAATCCCCCTCTTCCCATCCAAGATCTAAATACTGATTTCATCTGGAGCCAAAGAGCAGAAAACCGGAAATTTAATATCTATTAAAATGTGATGTCGGAGTAAGTAAAAATGCCGGCCAGGCATTTTCTACGCAACGACTATCTTCACATTCTAATAGATATTAAATTTTCGGTTTTCGTCTCTTTATCTTCACAAATCAAGTATTTTTGTGTTATTATTCTTCTGTGATTTTTTTTGGAAAGGATAAGCAGATGGATATTACGATAAATGAATTAGAGCAGTTAATGCCAGATAGTTATAGATTACTTGATATGCGAGGAGATGTGGAAGTCGGACACGGAATGATTCCGGGAGCGATTCACATGAGTAAGGATGCTATTTTGGAGAAATATCAGGGTGGACTTGTAAAAGCAGAGGAGGAAGCAGCGCAGGCAAGAGAGGATTTAGCGGATAAGAAGCTGATTATTTATTGTGCGAGAGGGCGTATCAGCCAGGAACTTGCCGAGGAGCTTCGTGACAGAGGATATGATGCATTTAGTTTAAAGGGTGGTTATACGGCATGGCTGTTAGAGCAGATGAAGAATCAGCAGGCGGATGAAGTGTGTGCCCAGGTGGAGAAGAGTATCCGTAAGAAGTTTCGCAAGAATATCTGGTGCAAGTTTACGAAAGCGATTAACCAGTATGAACTTGTAAAAGAGGGGGATTGTATTGCGGTTTGTATTTCCGGTGGAAAGGATTCGATGTTGATGGCGAAGCTTTTTCAGGAATTGAAGCTTCATAATAAGTTTCCGTTTGAAGTAAAGTTCGTGGTGATGGATCCTGGATATAGTCCGGAAAACAGGAAGGTGATTGAGGAGAATGCGAGAAAGTTAAAGGTTCCTGTTCATATTTTTGAGTCGGATATTTTTGAGTCAGTATATCATATTGAGAAGTCGCCATGTTATCTTTGTGCGAGAATGAGAAGAGGATATCTTTATAATTTTGCGAAAGAATTAGGATGTAATAAGATTGCGCTTGGTCATCATTATGATGATGTTATTGAGACGATTCTGATGGGAATGCTTTACGGAGCGCAGATTCAGACGATGATGCCGAAGCTGCACAGTACAAATTTTGAAGGAATGGAGCTGATCCGACCTTTATATCTTATTCGTGAAGATGATATTAAGGCATGGAGGGATTATAATGATCTTCGCTTTATCCAGTGTGCATGCAAGTTCACAGATACGTGTACGACATGTAACAATGAAGAGAATCAGTCGAAGCGAATAGAGATTAAGCAGCTTATCGCCGAGCTTAAAAAGAAGAATCCTTATGTGGAAGCGCACATTTTTAAGAGCGTGGAAAATGTTAATATTGAAACGGTGATTGCTTATAAAAAAGATGGAGTGAAGCATCATTTTTTAGATGATTATGATTTGAAATAATTCACATGAAATGAAATAATTTATATGAAAAAAGCGTGGGAACGTATCGGATATACGATAAGTTTCCGCGCTTTTTATAAATCTTTTGCATCGGATGTATTCTTCGGCTTACTCTGCCTTGTTAGTGCATTCTAGTGGTTTAAAGTGTAAAATAGAAGCAGGCCTTTGTCCGAATACTTCGATGAGGGCACTTGCTTTTTCGTAAGCGGTATCGACTGCCTTCTTTACAGCACCGTAATCTCCGCTGACACCGATAATGACCTCGTTTGTGCGTGATAAGTTAATGGAAGGGGTACCGTACCATACAATATCAACTGGAGAGGACTTTACAGCGGTATCTGCAGCGACAATGGCAATTCCGGCAGGACCGGCACAGATAAAGCCGAATGCCTTGCCAAGTGGTGCGTCAAAGATCTGGTGAAGGACGGGACCGGCATTCGCTGTGACGTGCATCTCCATATGACCAACTTCATTAATATAAATACGTTCTGCCTTCTCATCAATGAGTGTTAAAGCAACTTCAACGGCACGTCTGGCATCGCTTACATCATATGCGCCAAGGACAATCAAGTTACCGTGACCAGAATAGCCTTCGGTATCTCTTGGCAGCTCGAAAATAAGCAGTTCCACATTACAAGCCTTGGCAGCTTCGTCTACCGAAAAAGCCTGTGCGGCCGCACCAGTTCTTGAAGTAAGAATGCCAAGAGAAGAATACTGCTTAGGAATCTTTAAAAGTGTGCGTACTTCCGGGTCGATATTCGGAATCACCATTCCGATTGTATGACCTGCCGCAGTTCCGATAAATTCATTTGTCGTCGTAGTAAATTCTGTATGACTCATAAAAAAAGATACCTTTCTCTATATTATGTATAATAACATTCAAGTCGAACACACACCACCTGAAGGAGGTGGGAGTCTTCTCGACTGAGATAAAAATCCCACAATCTACACATAGTGTATCGTAGATTGTGGGAAAGGTAAATGGAAACGCTTGTACTGAAAGGATATCTTTCTGATATTAAATCTTCTCGATTTCTTTCCGAAGCTTCAACATTTTTTTATCAATCTTTGCAATATCAATCGCACATTCTTTTAAGTCTTTGCGGATGCGTTCCGCACCCTTTTTTTCGTTCTTATAGCAGAGCTGGTGTTCGAGAATCGCCCAGTAGTTCATAGCAGCAGAACGAACCTGAACTTCAATGCACTTAATGTTCGATGTTGTTTTTGTCGGTCTTAAAATAAGGTGAATACTGCGGTAGCCGCTGGACTTTGGCTTTGTAATATAATTCTTCTCCTTCACAAGCTCATAGCCGGGAAGCTTTTTAATTGCTCCGGCTACCCGATAGACATCATCCTGAAAAGAACAGATGACGCGGA